>JAEUPH010000314.1 GCA_016790395.1 Rubrivivax sp.
ATGGGCTCGGCCAACGAGAACTCGGCCTACGGCGCCGTGAAGAACCCTTGGGACACGACGCGCGTCCCGGGTGGTTCTTCGGGCGGCAGCGCCGCCGCCGTGGCCGCCGGCCTGGTGCCCGCCGCCACCGGCACCGACACCGGCGGCTCCATCCGCCAGCCGGCCAGCTTCTGCGGCATCACCGGCATCAAGCCCACCTATGGCGTGTGCAGCCGCTACGGGATGATCGCCTTCGCCTCCAGCCTCGACCAGGCCGGCCCGATGGCGCGCTCGGCGGAAGACTGCGCGCTGCTGCTGTCGGCGATGAGCGGCTTCGATGAACGCGACGCCACCAGCGCGCAACGCCCGCCGCAGGACTTCCACGCCCAGATGCTCCAGGCCCGGCCGGGCGCCTCGGCCACCCGGCCCCTGGCCGGCCTGCGCATCGGCCTGCCGAAGGAGTTCTTCCCTCAGGGCCTGTCGCAGGACGTGGATGCCGCCGTGCGCGGCGCGCTCCTGCAGATGGAGAAGCTGGGGGCCACGCTGGTGGACGTGAGCCTGCCGCGCACCGAGCTGTCGATCCCGGTGTACTACCTGATCGCGCCGGCCGAGGCCAGCAGCAACCTGAGCCGCTTCGACGGCGTGAAGTTCGGCCACCGCGCCGCGCAGTACGCCGACCTGATGGACATGTACAAGAAGACGCGCTCCGAAGGCTTCGGCCCCGAGGTGAAGCGGCGCATCATGATCGGCGCCTACGTGCTGAGCCACGGCTACTACGACGCCTACTACCTGCAGGCGCAGAAGCTGCGCCGCATGATCGCCGACGACTTCCAGGCCTGCTTCCAGCGCTGCGACGTCATCGCCGGCCCGGTGGCCCCCACGGTGGCCTGGAAGCTGCACGCGCAGGACGACGACCCCGTGGCCGCCTACCTGGCCGACATCTTCACGCTGCCGGCCAGCCTGGCCGGGCTGCCGGGCATGAGCGTGCCGGCCGGCTTCGGCGACAGCGGCATGCCTGTGGGCTTGCAGCTGATCGGCAACTACTTCCAGGAAGGCCAGCTGCTCCATGCCGCGCATGCGCTGCAGCAGGCCACCGACTGGCACTTGCAGGAGCCTTCGCTGTGAGCGGCGCCCCTCTCATCCGTGGCTACGAGGTCGTCATCGGCCTGGAGACGCACGCCCAGCTGTCCACAGCCAGCAAGATCTTCAGCGGCGCGAGCACGCAGTTCGGTGCCGCACCCAACACGCAGGCCTGCGCGGTCGATCTCGCCCTGCCCGGCACGCTGCCTGTGCTGAACCGCGGCGCGGTGGAACGCGCCATCCGGCTGGGGCTGGCGGTGGGCGCCAAGGTGGCTCCGCTGTCCATCTTCGCCCGCAAGAACTACTTCTACCCGGACCTGCCCAAGGGCTACCAGATCAGCCAGTACGAGATCCCGGTGGTGCAGGGCGGCAAGGTGGAGTTCGTGCTGAACGGCCAGAAGAAGGCCGTGCGGCTGACGCGGGCGCACCTGGAGGAAGACGCGGGCAAGAGCCTGCACGAGGACTTCGCCGGCCAGACCGGCATCGACCTCAACCGCGCCGGCACGCCGCTGCTGGAGATCGTCTCCGAGCCCGACATGCGCTCCTCGGCAGAAGCCGTGGAGTACGCCAAGGCGCTGCACGCGCTGGTGGTGTGGCTGGGCGTGTGCGACGGCAACATGCAGGAAGGCAGCTTCCGCTGCGACGCCAATGTCAGCGTGCGCCGCCCCGGCGCGCCCTTCGGCACGCGGCGCGAGATCAAGAACCTCAACAGCTTCCGCTTCCTGCAGCAGGCCATCGATTTCGAGATCCAGTGGCAGATCGACCGGGTGGAAGACGGCCTGCCCATCGAGCAGGCCACCGTGCTGTTCGACCCCGACACCGGCGAGACGCGCGCCATGCGCAGCAAGGAAGACGCACAGGACTACCGCTACTTCCCGGATCCCGACCTGCCGCCCTTGGTGATCGCGCCCGAGTGGGTGGCGCGCGTGAAGGGCGAGATGCCCGAGCTGCCCGCCGCCATGGCCGGCCGTTTCGTCAGCGCCGACGGTCTGCCCGAGGCCGACGCGCTGCTGATGACGCAGAGCCTAGCCTTCGCGAAGTTCTACGAGGCGGTGCGCGACGGTTGCGGCAATGCGAAGCTGGCCGCGAACTGGATGATGGGCGAGGTGAGCAAGCGGCTGAATGCCGAGGGCGGCACGCTCGAAGGCGCAAAGCTGCAGCCGGCCACGCTGGCGGCGCTGATCACGCGCATCGCCGACGGCACCCTCAGCCACAACGGTGCGCGTCAGGTCTTCGACGTGCTGTGGTCAGGCGAAGCGGCCGACGTCGACGCCGTCATCGCCGCCAAGGGCCTCAAGCAGTTGAGCGACAGCAGCGCCTTGCTGGCCCTCGTCGACGAGGTGCTGGCGAAGAACGCCAAGTCGGTGGAGGAATTCCGCGCCGGCAAGGACAAGGCCTTCAACGCGCTGGTGGGCCAGGTGATGAAGGCCAGCGGCGGCAAGGCCAACCCGGCGCAGGCCGGCGAACTGCTGCGCCAGCGCCTGGCCGGCGGCGGCTGAGGCCTTACTTCGAGGCCGGCCGCTGCGGCGGCCGGGTCACGGGCGCGGCGGGCGGCAGGCTCGGCGGCAAGGGCCCCAGCGATCCCGCTGGCGCGCCGCTCCAGAGCTTGCGCAGGCGTTCCAGTTCGGCGTCGTAGAGCTTGTTGATGCGCGCCAGCTCGACTTCCTGGTTGGCCGCTGCGGTGCGCTGCGCTTCCACGGCGGCGTCGTTGGCGTCCAGCTGCGCCTTCAGCCGCGGCGGCAGGGGCTTGCCCTGGTAGAACTCGGCCTCGTCCAGCAGCGGCTTGCGCTCGGCCGCCAGCTCGCGCTGGCGCTGCGCGGTGGCCTTCATGGCCAGGCGCATCGAATCCAGCGCCGCTTCGCGGGCTCGCTGGTGAGCGGCCTCGTTGGGATAGCGTGCCGTGAGGTTGCGGTCGCGCCGCACCGCGTCGGCCGCAGCCGCGCGGGCCTCGGCGGCGGCGCGCTCCCGGGCTTCCTTCTCGGCACGCTCCTCGGCCGTCAGCGTGGGCGGGATGATGGCGCGCAACGAGCCGTCCCGGTTGAGCAGCTGCTGCTCCTTGGCCGCGCAGTCGGGAATGGGGCGGTCGGCCGTGAGGCGGCGACCCTTGTCGTCGATGCAGGTGTAGATGCCCGGACCCCTGGCGGGCGTGGTGCCGGCGGTCTGCGCCCACGCGCCGGCCGCCAGCAGCGCGGCCAGGGGAAGGGCGGCAAGGCGGAAGCGGTGCATCACACGCCGTACTGGTCGCGATAGGCCTGCACGGCGCCTGCATGGGCACGCAGCGTGGCGTCGGCGGTCGTCTGCAGCACGCCCAGAAGGTCTTGCAAGGTGGCGATGGCCACCACCGGCAGGCCCAGCTGGCGCTCAACGAACTGCACCGCGCTGTGCGGGGCGTCGCGGCCGTTCTCGGTGGCGCGCTCCTGGCGGTCGAGCGCGATGGCCACGCCGGCTGGCCGGCCGCCGGCGGCCGTGATCATGGCGATGGACTCGCGCACCGAGGTGCCGGCCGAGATGACGTCGTCGATGATCAGCACGCGCCCGGCCACCTTCGCGCCGACGAGGGTGCCGCCCTCGCCGTGGTCCTTGGCTTCCTTGCGGTTGTACGCATAGGGCCGATTGTGGCCGCGCCGCGCGAGTTCGACCGCCAGCGCCGAGGCCAGCGTGATGCCCTTGTAGGCAGGCCCGAAGACGAGGTCGTAGCCGAACTCACGATCGCCCGAGGCCAGCAGGCGCCGTGCATAGAATTCCGCCAGACGGCCGAGCTTGGCGCCGTCGTCGAACAGGCCGGCGTTGAAGAAGTACGGCGAGAGCCGACCCGCCTTGGTGCGGAACTCTCCGAAGCGCAGCACGCCGGCTTCCACCGCGAACTGCACGAACTCCTGCGCGAGCGTGGGGTCGGCGGCGGTGCTCATGGTCCTGTTGACGAAGGGGTTCTCTTGGCGTTCCGACTCATCACGCTGAACCTGAACGGGATCCGTTCAGCGGCCAGCAAAGGCTTCGTCGACTGGGCCGAAAGCGTCGGCGCGGATTGTATGGGCGTGCAGGAGGTCAAGGCCCAGTCCGAGGACGTGGCCGGCCGGCTCGACCACGTCGGCGCCCTGAAGGGCCACTTCCACTTCGCGCAGAAGAAGGGCTACTCGGGTGTCGGTCTTTACACGAAGAAGGCGCCCAGCGATGTGATCGCCGGCTTCGGCAACGAGGAGTTCGATGCCGAAGGCCGCTGGGTGGAGACGCGCTTCGACACCGCCAGGCGCAAGCTCAGCCTCATCAGCTGCTACTTCCCCAGCGGCAGCAGCGGCCCCGAGCGCCAGGAAGCCAAGTTCCGCTTCCTGGCGGCGATGTTCCCGCACCTCATGAGACTGAAGGCCGAGCGCGAGTTCATCCTGGTGGGCGACGTCAACATCGCCCACCACGAGATCGACCTGAAAAACTGGAAGGGCAACCAGAAGAACAGCGGCTTCCTGCCCGAAGAGCGCGCATGGCTGACCAAGCTCTTCACCGAAGGCGGGCTGGTGGACGTGTTCCGCACGCTCAACCCCAAGCCCGAGCAATACACCTGGTGGAGCAACCGCGGCCAGGCCTGGGCCAAGAACGTGGGCTGGCGCCTGGACTACCACCTGGCCACGCCGGCGCTGGCGGCCAAGGCGAAAGCGGAGCACATTTACCTGGCGCAGCGCTTCTCCGACCACGCGCCGCTGACCATCGACTACGACTTCAAGCTCTGACCCCCCAAGGAGACATCCCCATGATCGGCTACGTCACCCTCGGCACCCAGGACCTCCCCCGCGCCGCGGCTTTCTACGACGCGCTGCTGGCCGAACTGGGCGCCAAGCGCCTGATGGACTTCGGGCGGGGCATCGCCTGGGGCGTGGCCTGGGACAAGCCCAGCCTGGGCATCATGCTCCCCTTCGACGGCCAGCCGGCCACCGTGGGCAACGGGGTGATGGTGGCCCTGGTGGTGCAGACCCCGGCGCAGGTGGACGCCCTCTACAAGAAGGCCCTGGAGCTCGGCGCCACCGACGCCGGCCCGGCCGGCCCACGCGGCGAAGGCTTCTAC
>JAEUPH010000132.1 GCA_016790395.1 Rubrivivax sp.
GCCGCTGCCGGGCGCGTCCGCGGGCCGGCCACTGGCAGAGATCGCGCGGCAGCCGGCCTTCGTCGTGGCCGTGATCGCCGCGGCGCTGGGCTACGGCGTGATGAACCTGCTGATGGCGGCCACGCCCATCGCCATGCAGCAATGCAGCCACCCCTTCAGCAGCGCCGCGCTGGTGCTGGAGTGGCACGTGCTCGGCATGTTCGTGCCGAGCTTCTTCACCGGCCACCTGATCAAGCGCTTCGGCGTCCTGCCGGTGATGGCCGTGGGCGTGCTGCTGAACTTCGTCTGCGTGGCGGTGGCGCTGTCGGGCGTGGACCTGATGCAGTTCCTGGTGGCGCTCTTCGCGCTGGGCGTGGGCTGGAACTTCCTCTACACCGGCGGCACGACGCTGCTGACGCGCTGCTACCGACCCGAAGAGAAGAACCGCGCCCAGGGCCTGATGGACACCTGCGTGTTCTGGACCATGGCCGTGACGTCCTTCTCCAGCGGCGCGCTGATCACCACGCAGGGCTGGACGTGGCTGAACCGCGGCTCGCTGCTGCCCATCGCCCTGGTGGGTGCCGCGCTGGCGTGGCTGGCGCTGAAGCAGCGGCAGGCCTTGGCGGCATGAGCACGGCGCTGTCGCGCGAGTCGCTCATCGCTGCGCTGGTGGCGGCGCTGGGCGAAGGCCCCGATGTGGACGCCGCCTGGGAAGGCGGCAGCGCGGCTTTCGGCAACGTCGACGCCTGGTCGGACATCGACGCCGTGGCCGTGGTGGCCGACGATGCGGTGGACCGCACCTTCGAACGCGTGCAGGCGGCGCTGGAGGCGCTGTCCCCGGTCACGCTGCGCTACGACACCCCGGCAACGGTGGGTTTCGCGCAGAAGTTCTACCGCCTGCGCGACGCCGGCGACTTCCTCATGGTGGACCTGGTGCTGCTGCGCCGCAGCGACCCGCTGATGTTTCGCGAGGTCGAACTGCACGGCCATGGCACCACCTGGTTCGACCGCCGCGGCCTGCTCGTCGAAGCGCACGTCGATGCGCAGGCCGACGCCGCCGCGGCAGCCGCCCGCGTGCAGGGGCTGGCCACGCACTTCCGCATGTTCCAGCCGCTGGTGGTGAAGGAAGGCCTGCGCGGCCGCGCGGTGGACGCGATGGCCTTCTACCAGGCGATGACGCTGCGCCCGCTGGCCGAGGCGCTGCGCCTGCTGCACCGCCCGGCCCGCCGCAACTTCGGCCTGCGCTACCTGTGGCTGGACCTGCCGGCCGAGGACGCACGGCGCTTCGAGCGCCTGGCCTTCGTGGCCGACCTGGAGGACCTGAAGGCCAAGCACGCCGAGGCCGTGGCCTGGTTCGAGTACTGCATCGAGAAGCTCGAAGCAGCCGTGCCCGACCGCTGAGCCCCGGGCTCAGTCTTCGGCCGCGCCCAGCTTCTCCAGCAAGCCGTTCAGCTCTTCCAGCGAGCCGAAGGCGATGGCGATCTCGCCCTGCTCGCCGCGCGACGTGCGGCGCTTGATGCGGATGTCCACGGCAGCCGTCAGCAGGTCGGACAGCTTCTCTTCCAGCCGGGCGATGTCGCGCGACTTGGACTTCGTGCTTCGTGCCGTCTTGGCCGGGGCGGCGTCGCGCGCCGAGCGCGACACCAGGCGCTCGGCGTCGCGCACGCTCAGCTTCTTCGCCACGATCTCCTGCGCCGTCATCACCTGCGACGCCTTCGGCAAGGCCAGCAGCGCACGCGCATGGCCCATGTCGATGTCGCCCGCCAGCAGCATCTGCTGCACGGGCTCGGCCAGATTCAGCAGGCGCAGCAGGTTGCTGGCGGCGCTGCGCGAACGGCCCACGGCCTGCGCCGCCTGCTCGTGCGTGAGCTTGAACTCGGCCACCAGGCGCTGCAGGCCCTGCGCCTCTTCCAGCGGGTTGAGGTCTTCGCGCTGGATGTTCTCGATCAGCGCCATCACGGCCGCGGCCTCGTCGGCCACGGGCTTCACCAGCACCGGCACGCTGTCCAGGCCCGCCAGCTTCGCGGCGCGGAAGCGGCGTTCGCCGGCGATGATCTCGTAGTCGCCACCGCCCACCGGCCGCACGAGGATGGGCTGCATCACGCCCTGGCTCTTGATGCTCTCGGCCAGCTCGTACAGCGAGCCTTCGTCCATGCGCGTGCGCGGCTGGTACTTGCCGGCGCGCAGCACGGCGAGCGGCAGCGTGGCAGGCGCGGCGTTGTCGGCGGGCTTGTCGCTGACCTTGGGGCCGAGCAGGGCTTCGAGGCCGAGCCCCAGGCCCTTGGGTTTCTTCGTGACCATGGGCGCGGATTGTGGCTTCACCGGCGCCGGTGCCTTTCCTGGGCCGGGAACAGCACGTCGCGCTCGAGGTAGCGGCGCAGCTTCTGCACGCGCGGGTCGCCGCGGCCCGGCATGTGGCCGAGGTAGTCGACCACGGCATCCACACGCAGCAGCAGCCGCCCCTGCGCGTCGCGCCGCCACTGGCCGGGCAGGCGCGCCGCGAGCACGTCATCGGGCTCACGGCGGCCGAGCACGCGCAGCAGTCCGGCACCGCCGAGCCACACATGGCGGCCATCGTCCTCCACCTGCAGCGGCACGCCGGCGAAGGCGTGGTAACGGCCTTCCTCCTTGCGCCAGGCGTGCTCGCGCAGCTTGTCCTTCGACCAACCCAGCGCACGCAGGCCACCGACGATGGCGAGCACCACCGCAAGCGCCAGGAACACCGAGAACACCAGCGAAGCGAGCCCGCCGCCAAGCTGCGAGAGGCCGGCCAGCAGCCCCACCAGCACCGCGGCAGTGACGAGCGCGGCGAGTGCCGGCCGGTTCACCGGCCCGCCGTGGCGCGTTCGAGCCAGCGCAGGCCCGCGGGCCAGTCGCCCAGGCCGGAGTCGGCGTTGATGTGGCCGCGCTCGCCCAGGCATTCGGCCTGCGAGCCCCAGGCCGCTGCCATTGCCCGCGCGCGGTCGGCGCTGCAGAAGGGGTCGTCGCTGCTGTACAGGGTCAC
>JAEUPH010000143.1 GCA_016790395.1 Rubrivivax sp.
ACTGGCCAGCCACGCGCTGCACCCCGGTGACGGGCTGGGCTGCGAACTTTCCGTTGACAAACAAGGTCCCGCTGCGCCCGGGCTGCGGTGTCATTGGGCCTCGCGCCGCACCAGCACGCGACCGAGGACGAAGGTGCGGCCCAGAAGATCGGCCGCACCGGTCTCGGCACCCGCTTTTTCGCTGCTGAAGGACAGCCGCAGCCAATCGGCGCGCGGCAGCACGACGCGGGCCCGGAGCACCGTCACGCCCTGCCGCTCGGAAACCTCGACAGCAGCCTTGGCACCGCTGAATTCGCCGGCGGCCCGAAGACCCAGGCCGGTGCACTGGTGCGGGTGCACGTAGGCCGTGACCACGTAGGTGCCGGGCTGCGCGATGGCCAGATCGAGGCCAGGATCGACTCGGCTGGCCCAGCGGAACACTCTGCCGTTCTCCAGCCGCTCCGCCGGGTGCCAGCCCTGGCCGATGGGCTGGAACAAGGGCAGTTCGGCGGACGCGAGGGGCTCGATGCGCAAGCCTCGCGCTGCGCAGAAGCCCTCGCGGTAGCGTTCGTAGGCGAGGTCGATGTCGGCGGGAAGCTTGCGGAAGCGCTTCTGCGCACGCTTGTAGAACGAGGTGTCGAAGTCGGTGAGCAGGGCCTGGGCGCGCTCCAGGTCAGGCTCGTAGCGGTAGCTGCGGTGACGGGGCAGATCGGCGCGCGGCGTCAGCCCGAGCTCCATGATGAGGCGCTTGATCTCGCTTTCCAGTTGGTGGAAATTGAGCACGCGGTTGAAACGCTCCAGTGTTTCCAGTGCCCCGTTCAGCGTGCAGGGGTCGGCGTAGTCGTGGAGCCAGACCGCAACGCCGTACTGGCGCTCGGCGATGTAGCGCAGGAGGTCGAAGCCGGGCGCGAAGTACAGCCCGAAGATGTCGTGCCGCCACGCGCCGAGGCGGGTGAGGCGCACGGACTCGCTGTCGGGGAAGTAGGTTTCCGAGTAGCGCAGCGTCGAGGCAATCTGCTCCAGCGGCGGCCGCAGCACGGTGATGCGATGCTCGAAGCGCGCGAAGTCGATCGCGCCCGAGGAGAAGTGGCCCGACACGTACTGGAAGCGCGGGTCCTGCAGCCGCTCCCATTGGTCGATGCCGGAGTCGTGCTGCACGCGACGCAAGGCCAGATCGGGATCGAACTCCTCACCGAGGATGTCGTCCAGCGTGGTTCCACCCGTCTTGGGGATGTGGACCAGGAGTGTGCTCTTCATGGGGATCGGCCGCCACGGCGGCCCAGGTGGCCAGCGGCGAAGGTGCGGCGGAGGATTCTACCGGGGCACCTGGACGGGGTCCGCGACGGCGGCACCCTGGAACTCCGGCACCGCGCGTGACAGCGCAGCACGCACCTCGGCCGCATCGGACGCCCCGGCGTCGGCCAGCGCCAGCAAGGCATCCAACGCCGTGTCGGCGGGCACGGGCCGCGAGAGCCGCGCCACCCGCAGCCGCGGCACCGCCGTCGGCAGCGTGTCGTCGGCATCGGCCAGCAGTTCCTCGTACAGCTTCTCGCCCGGCCGCAGGCCGCTGAAGACGATGCCGATGTCGGCCTCG
>JAEUPH010000024.1 GCA_016790395.1 Rubrivivax sp.
CGCGTGGGCGTGAGGATGAGTGCGCGGATGGCCGGGCGGCCGCGCGCGTCGCGCACGGGCTTGCCCTCGGTGAGGCGCTGCAGCATGGGCAGCGTGAAGCCGGCGGTCTTGCCGGTGCCGGTCTGGGCGCCGGCGAGCAGGTCGCCGCCCTTGAGCACGGCGGGAATGGCCTGCGCCTGGATCGGCGTGGGGATGTCGTAGCCCTGATCGCGAACGGCGCGCAGGAGCGGCTCGGCCAGGCCGAGGTCGGTGAAGTGCATCGGTAAAGGCCCGCAAGGGACCAGGATCCGCGCCCGGGCTGCGCCCGGGGAGGGCGCGCCAGTCGTGGGGCGCGAAAGTTCTTGGTGTCGGAATCGACAGCAGCGCGATGACTGGAAGCCACGCCGCATGGCACTCATTCTATGCGGACGCCAACCGCGACGCGGCCGCTCGCCGATAATCGAGGGTTGACTCCTCGCCCCCGAGGCAATCGAGAACTCCATGGCCCAGTACGTCTTGTTGAAACATCTGCCCGCCTGCGGCGGCCTCCCCTCACTCCGTTCGCGGAGGGCCATCTAGATGGCGCAGTATGTTTTCACCATGAACCGCGTCGGCAAGATCGTGCCGCCGAAGCGGCAGATCCTGAAGGACATCAGCCTGTCCTTCTTCCCCGGCGCCAAGATCGGCGTGCTGGGCGTCAACGGTTCGGGCAAGAGCACGCTGCTCAAGATCATGGCCGGCATCGACAAGGAGATCGAGGGCGAAGCCGTCCCGATGCCGGGCTTGAACATCGGCTACCTGCCGCAGGAACCGCAGCTGACGGCCGAGCAGACCGTGCGCGAGGCCGTGGAGCAGGGCATCGGTGGTGTGCTGGCGGCCAAGAAGCGGTTGGACGAGGTCTACGCCGAGTACGCCGAACCCGACGCCGACTTCGACAAGCTGGCGGCCGAGCAGGCCGAGCTGGAAGCCATCATCGCCGCCGCGGGCAGCGAGAACACCGACCTTCAGCTGGAGATGGCCGCCGATGCCCTGCGCCTGCCGCCCTGGGACGCCAAGATCGGCGTGCTCTCCGGCGGCGAGAAGCGCCGTGTGGCGTTGTGCCGGCTTCTGCTGAGCCGGCCCGACATGCTGTTGCTGGACGAACCCACCAACCACCTGGATGCCGAGAGCGTGGAATGGCTGGAGCACTTCCTGCAGCGCTTCCCCGGCACCGTGGTGGCCATCACCCACGACCGCTACTTCCTGGACAACGCCGCCGAGTGGATCCTGGAACTCGACCGCGGCTCCGGCATCCCCTGGAAGGGCAACTACTCCGACTGGCTGGACCAGAAGGAAAAGCGCCTGGAAGTGGAACAGAAGAAGGAAGACGCCCGCATGAAGGCGATGAAGGAGGAACTCAAGTGGGTTCGCTCCAACGCCAAGGCGCGCCAGACCAAGAGCAAGGCGCGCCTGGCGCGCTTCGAGGAACTGAGCGACGTCGAGTACCAGCGCCGAAACGAGACCAACGAGATCTTCATCCCTGTGGCCGAGCGTCTGGGCAACGAGGTCATCGAGTTCAAGGACGTCACCAAGAGCTTCGGCGACCGCGTGCTCATCGACAAGCTCAGCTTCAAGGTGCCGGCGGGCGCCATCGTCGGCATCATCGGCCCCAACGGCGCCGGCAAGTCGACGCTGTTCCGCATGATCCAGGGCACCGAGAAGCCCGATGCCGGCGAGGTGCTGATCGGCAAGACCGCGCGCCCGACCTTCGTCGACCAGAGCCGCGACAGCCTGGCCGCCGAGAACACCGTGTGGCAGGACGTCTCGGGCGGCCTGGACAACATCGTCGTCGG
>JAEUPH010000091.1 GCA_016790395.1 Rubrivivax sp.
CAAGTACTTCGTGCCGAGGCTGCTGGCCGCCTTCCGGCAGGATCACCCGGGCATCGACGTGCGCCTGGTCGTCACCGCCAACCGCGAGGCCCTGCTGGCGCGCATGGACAGCGGCGACGTGGATCTCTCGGTGATGGGCCGTCCGCCGCGCGAACTGGCGGCGCGCTCCGAAGCCTTCGCGGCGCACCCGCTCGTCTTCGTCTGTCCCCCGGCGCACGAGCTGCTGCGCATCGGCCATCCGCCGGTCTCGGCGCTCTCGAATTTCCCCTTCATCGTGCGAGAGCAGGGATCGGGCACCCGCAACGCGATGGAGCACTTCTTCGCCGAGCACCGATTCGAGCCGCGCATCACCATGGAGATGGGCAGCAACGAGACCATCAAGCAGGCCGTGATGGCGGGCATGGGCGTGAGCTTCCTGTCGCTGCACACGGTGGGGCTGGAGCTGAAGACGGGCCTGCTGCACCTGCTGGAGGTGGAGGGCACGCCGGTGATGCGCAGCTGGCACGTGGTGCACCTCCAGCGCAAGGTGTTGTCGCCGGCGGCCGAGGCCTTCCGCTACTTCCTCATCGAGCGCGGCGAGACCATGCTGGTGGAGCACGACACCCCGCTGTTGCCGCCACGTTGACCCCGCACCGGGCCCGGGTGCCGGGAACTGGCACCATCGTGGCCTTCCGCACTTTGCCCGGCCTGACCATGAAGACGCTGTCCACCCTGCTCGGCACCACGCTCATCCTGATCGCCGCGGTGCCGGCGCAAGCCCAGCCCGCGGCGCCGACGGCGGCCGCCGCGGCCTGCCCCAAGCTGCTGCAGCACAGCTTCCCACGCCTGCAGGACGAAAAGCCGCAGCCCTTGTGCCAGTACGCCGGCAAGGTGCTGCTGGTGGTGAACACCGCCAGCTTCTGCGGCTTCACGCCGCAGTACGAAGGGCTGGAGGCGCTGCACGCCAAGTACGGCCCGCAGGGCCTGGTGGTGCTGGGCTTCCCGTCCAACGACTTCGGCCAGCAGGAACCCAAGGACGGCAAGGAGATCGCCGACTTCTGCTTCAACACCTACGGCGTGAAGTTCCCGATGTTCGCGAAGTCGGTGGTCAAGCCGGGCCCGAATGCCAACCCGCTGTTCGCGCAGCTGACGCTGGCCACCGGCAAGGCGCCGGGCTGGAACTTCCACAAGTACCTGGTGGGCCGTGACGGCCAGGCCATCGGCAGCTACGGCAGCAACGTCACGCCCACGGGGGCGCAGTTGGTGGGGGCGATCGAGAAAGCGCTGGCCGCCAAGCCCTAGCGTCCATCGCTTTGCGGAAGGCCCCAGGTGTACCGCGCGTGAGCTGCGACCAGAATGAGGGCATGACCTTCTTCACCTCATCGCCTTCGAGTTCGACCCTCGCGCCTGCGCTGCGCCGATGGCGTCTGCGGGTGCTCGCGTCGGCGCTGGTCCTGGCGGCTTCAGCGCCCATGGCGCAGACCGCCGAAGAACTGGCCGCGGCCAAGCTCGCAGCGGAGATCGCCGAACAGCAGAAGAAGGCCGCCGAAGCCCGCAAGGCCGCAGCGGTGGCCGACGCCGAGGCCGCCAACGCAGCCGCCAAGGCCGCCAGCGAACTGGCCAAGGCGCGCGCCGACGCCGACAAGGCCCTGGCCGATGCGCAGCTGGCGCAGGCCAACGCCCTCAAGGCCGGGCTCCCGACGCCGCCTGACCCCAGCAAGTACCGGCCTGAGGCCCCCGCGGCGCCTGACCTCAAGGCCACGGTGCTGAAGTTGACCTTCGAGCAGACCGACCGGCTGGCGGAGCAGCTTGCACCGAAGATCCAGGCGGCGGTCGTGGCTGCCCTCGGTCCGGGTGCTGCGATTGAAGGCGTGCTGCTGATGCCCGACGACGACAAGGCCCGCGCCCTTCTCGCACAGCACCGCGGCGTCGGAGCCTCCCTCGACCTCATCGAAGCAGGCCTGCGCAGCATGACGCTCGATCTGCTCGAGGCGAAGGCCGATGAAGTGCGGGCCTTTGCGGGCACTGCGCTGGCCGTCGGTTCGCTGCTGGAAAACGCGCTGGCCTATGCAGCCGCACTGCGCAAGGTCTACGGTTTCGCGACCGAGGATGCGAAGACCGAGGCCGAGCCCATTCTCCTGGCGAAGCTGCGGGGCCACATGGCGGCCAGCAGGCTGCGCGTCGTCGACGTGACGGCTGCCTGGCCAGGAGAGGGACAGAGCTCGGCGCTGACCGCCAAGCTGGATGCCGTTCGCGTGCGCATCGGCGAGGCGCGCGAGGCGGTGCGAAAGGCCACTCGTGCCCCTTCGCCCGGTCGAGGCGCCGGGCCGGATGGCAAGACCTCGGAGCAGGACAAGAAGACCCGTCAGGCCAAGGCCGAGGCGCTGGCGAAGCAGGCGGACGACGCCGAAAAGTTCCTCGTCGCGCTGCACGCGGTGAACGCGCAAGGCAGCACCCTGCTCTTCGACGCACAGCGTGGCGAACGGTTGTCGGCCTTGCTGACCGCGTCGACGAAGTCCTTCACCTTGGCCGTCAGCGTTGCCGGCTCGCACGCCGACACGGTGGCCACGGACCGCCTGTTCTCGGGCCTGAAGGTCCACGTCGGCAACACCACCGTGGCGCACTGGAAGCTCGTGGGCGCGGATGGCGTGGTGCTGGCCGCAGGCGCCGAACTGGACGCGCTGTCGCCCAGGCGCGTGGAGCTGCCCTGAGCGCCGCTTCGCAACGGCGCGCGGGTTCCTAGCGTCGCACCTTCCCGTCGCCCGTCAGCATGGACAGGTCGACGAAGCTGGACCCTCGGTGGTTGCGCGCCGAGAAGCTCACGAGGTAGCCGCCGGCGTCGTAGCGCTGCAGCGATTCCAGCCCCGAGGTGAGGCCCTCGCGCGTG
>JAEUPH010000106.1 GCA_016790395.1 Rubrivivax sp.
CAGACGGTGATCGCGGTGCAGATCACGCCGGTGATGCTGACGCTGGCCGACCTGGACACCATCACCGTGCGCACCAAGGTGCCCGAGGCCGAGATCCAGAACGTGAAGGTGGGGCAGGTGGCGCGCTTCGCGACGCTGGCCGGCGAAGGCCGGCGCTACGAAGGGCTGCTGCGCGTGATCCAGCCCATCCCCGAGCGCGTGGGCAACGCCGTCTTCTACAACGTGCTGTTCGAGGTGGACAACCGCGCGCGCCAGCTCTATTCCGACATGACGGTGCAGGTGGACGTGGAGACCGGCCGCGTGCGCCAGGTGCCCAGCATCCCGATGGTGGCTCTGGGCGAGCGCGACAAGGACGGCCGCTACCGCGTCACCGTGCTCGACGCCGCCGGCAAGCAGACCGCGCGCCAGGTGCGCACGGGGCTGCAGGACGGCACGCGCGTGCAGGTGCTCGACGGCCTGAAGGACGGCGAAACGGTGCTGCTGGCGCCGCCCTCGGCCGCTGAAGCCGCTTCGGCGGCGTCCGCGGCCAGCAGCGGCAAGACGTGATGCCGCTGATCGAGCTGCGCGGGGTCTCGCGCCGCTACACGCTGGGCGAGATCGAGGTCCGCGCGCTGGACGGCATCGATCTGGCCATCGAGGCCGGCGAGTTCGTGGCCATCATGGGCCAGTCGGGCTCGGGCAAGAGCACGCTGATGAACGTGCTGGGCTGCCTGGACAACCCGAGCGAAGGCCAGTTCCTCATCGCCGGGCAGGATGCCGCACAGCTGGGCGCCGACGAACTGGCGGCGCTGCGCCGCGAGCACTTCGGCTTCATCTTCCAGCGCTACCACCTGCTGCCGCACCTGGACGCCCGCGGCAATGCGGCGCTGCCTGCGGTCTACGCCGGCGTGGGCTCTGGCGCGCGCAGCGCACGGGCCGAGGAACTGCTGCAGCGCCTGGGCCTGGGCGACCGCCTGCACCACAAGCCCAACGAACTCTCGGGCGGCCAGCAGCAGCGCGTGTCCATCGCGCGGGCGCTGATGAACGGCGGCCAGCTGATCCTGGCCGATGAACCCACCGGCGCGCTGGACAGCGCCAGCGGCGCCGAGATGCTGCGCCTGCTCAAGGAGTTGAACGCTGCCGGCCACACCATCATCCTCGTCACGCACGACCCCGGCGTGGCCGCGCACGCGAAGCGCGTGATCGAACTGCGCGACGGCCGCGTGGTGAAGGACGACGGTACGCCGACCGGCCACGCGGCGTCGCCGGTGCACGCCACCAGCCCCGCCGCGCCCGCGCACGGCGGCTGGCTGCGCCGGCTGCAGGTGCAGTGGCGCGAGGCGCTGGTGACAGCCTGGCTGTCGCTGCGCGGCAACCGGCTGCGCACCTTTCTCTCGATGCTGGGCATCAGCATCGGCATCGCTTCGGTGGTGAGCATCGTGGCGCTGACCAGCGCCGCACGCAGCACCTTCGAAGGCGAGTTCATGAGCGTGATGAGCGGCAAGATCTGGATCTGGCGCGGCAACAACAACCTGCCACCGGGCGCCGAGGCGCCCAGCTTCCGCCTGGCCGAACTGGACGCGCTGCGCAGCCTGCCCGGTGTGGCCGGCGTGCAGGGTGAACAGCAGCTGCCGGTGCTCCTGCGCCATCGGGCGCGCGACGCCAACCTGCAGGCGCGCGGCGCCGACGCCGACACGATGCGCGAGCGCAAGCTGAAGGTGGACGCCGGCCGCTGGTTCAGCGCCTGGGAGCTGGCCGAGGGCGCGCAGGTGCTGGTGCTGGACGAGCAGTCGCGCAAGGCCCTGTTCAAGGACAGCGAATCGCCAGTGGGCAAGACCGTGATGCTCAGCGGCAGCGGCGGCCTGCCCGACGCCACCGGGGCCACGCCCAACGCCCCGCTGCCCTTCGTCGTGGTCGGCAGCGTGAAGGCCGATTCACAGCTGGGCTTCAACTTCGGCAACGGCAACGCCTACGTGCCGGCCAGCACCTACGTGCAGAAGCTGGACTCGCGGCCCAGCGTGGACGCCTTCAGCGTGCAGATGGACTTCAAGCTGCCGCCCGACGAAGTGCTGCGCCACCTGAAGCACCGGCTTCGCGCACTGCGCGGGGCCGAGAACTTCAGCAGCTGGAGCGGCGACAGCGAGTTCCGCAAGATGCAGAACTTCACCGCCGGCTTCGCGGCGCTGTTCGCCGGCGTGGGCGCCATCGCGCTGCTGGTGGGCGGCGTGGGGGTGATGAACATCATGCTGGTGTCGGTGAGCGAGCGCACGCGCGAGATCGGCATCCGCATGGCGGTGGGTGCACGGCAAGGCGACGTGCGGCTGCAGTTCCTCATCGAGGCCGTGGTGCTGTGCTGCCTGGGCGGCCTGGTGGGCGTGGCGCTCAGCTGGCTGGGCGCGCAGGTGCTGGGTGCCGTGCAGGACACGCTCAAGGTGAGCGTCAGCTGGGGCGCGTTGGGCGTGGCCTTCGCGGTGTCCAGCGCGGTGGGCCTCGTCTTCGGCACCGTGCCGGCAAGGCGCGCAGCCGCGCTGAGCCCGGTGGACGCGCTGGCGCGGGAGTGAAGGTGATGACGATGAAACCGATCGCGGCCGCGGCGGCCCTCCTGGCGCTGCTGGGCGGCTGCGCTGTCACGGGCCCGTCTTCGGCGCCGGCAGTGCCCACCGCACCGGCGCGCTGGCAGTCAGAGCCGGCCGAAGGCCCGGGCGCCGAGTGGGCGCTGCTGGCCGATGCCGAGCTGAACGCACTGCTGGCGCAGGCCGAGGCCGCCAACCGCGACCTCGCGCAGGCCGCACTGCGCATCTCACAGGCACGCACGCAGGCCGGCCTGGGTGCGCTGCGCCTGACGCCTTCGGCCAGCCTGAGCGCTGGCGCCAACCGCGCGCTCGACCCGCCCGGCGGCCTGCCCGCGCAGACCACGCGCAGCTACGGCGCCAGCGTCGGCGTGGGCTACGAGCTCGACCTCTGGGGCCGGCTGGCTGCGCAGCGCGGGGCCGACGCCGCCCAGCTGGCCGCAGCAGAAACCGATTTGCGCGCCGCCCGCCTGCTGCTGCGCCACCAGGTGGCCGACAGCTACTGGCAGCTGGCGGCCGCGCGGCTGCAAGGCGAGCTGGCCCAGGAGCAGCTGCAGCTGAACCGCGAACTGCTGGCCGCCACGCAGCTGCGCGTGCGCGAAGGCAAGCTGCTGCCCATCGAGGCCGACCGCGCCGCGGCCACGCTGCAGCAGGCCGAAGTGCGCGTTGCCGACCTGCAGGCCGATGCGGCGCTGCAGCGCCTGCAGCTGGCCCTGCTGCTGGACCAGCCGCCGCCCGGCCCGCTGCCGCAGGCCCGGTTGCCGGCCGATGCCGCCCCGCGCTGGCGCGTGGGCGCCGACCCCGCGGCCGTGCTCGCGCGCCGGCCCGACGTGCAGCGCGCCCGCGCGAACGTCGATGCGGCGCTGGCCCGCGTGCAAGGCGCCGACGCGCAGCGCTATCCCACACTCAGTTTCAGCGCCAGCTTCGGCACCGGGGGTGCGCAGGTGAGCAACTGGCTGGCCAACCCGGTGGCCTCGCTGGCCGCGAACCTGGTGGTGCCGATGATCGACTGGAAGCGCCTGGACCTGCAGCGCGACGCCGCCCGAACCGAACTGGAACTGGCCGCGCTGGCGCTGCGCGACACCGTGGCGCGCTCGCTGGTGGAAGTGGAGTCGGCGCTGATCGAAGGCCAGCGCCTGCAGCAACAACTCGAGGCCAACGAGACGCGCCGCCGCGAAGCGCTGGCGGCCGAGAAGGTGGCAGCCGTGCGCCTGCAGGCCGGCGCCATCGCGCGGGCCGACTACCTGCAGGCGAAGAACGCGCGGCTGGAAGCCGAGCAGGGCCGGCTGCAGCTGCAGTTGCGCGCCTGGATCAACCGCAGCCAGCTTGCCAAGGCGCTGGCCCTGGGCTGAAGCCGCTCAGGCGTCGGCCACCTTGAGCACCAGCTTGCCGAAGTTCGCGCCGCTGAAGAGCATGGGCAGCGCGCCGGGGAAGGCCGCGATGCCGCCGTCCACCACGTCTTCCTTGCTCTTCATGCGGCCGTCCTTCAGGTAGCCCGCCATCTCGGCGATGGCGACGTGGTAGCGGTCGGCGTAGTCGAACACGACGATGCCTTCCATGCGCGCGCGGTTCACCAGCAGGCTGAGGTAGTTCTTCGGGCCCTGCACCGGCGTGGTGTTGTTGTACTGGCTGATGGCACCGCAGATGATGATGCGGGCCTTGCGGTTGATGCGGGCCAGCACGTCGTCGAGGATGTCGCCGCCGACGTTGTCGAAGTAGACGTCCACGCCCGCCGGGCAGTGCTGCCTGAGGCCCTCCTTGACCGGGCCGGCCTTGTAGTCGATGCAGGCGTCGAAACCCAGTTCCTTCACCACCCACTCGCACTTGGCGGGGCCGCCGGCGATGCCCACCACGCGGCAGCCCTGGATCTTCGCGATCTGGCCCACGGTCTGGCCCACGGCGCCCGCGGCGCCCGAAACCACCACCGTCTCGCCCGGCTTGGGCTGCCCCACGTCCATGAGGCCGAAATAGCCCGTCATGCCGGGCATGCCCAGCACGTTGAGCCACTGCGTCAGCGTGCCCGCGCGCAGGTCGATCTTCGCCAGGCCGCTGCGCCTGAGCTGGTCGGCGGCCACCGACCAGTAGGCCTGCACGCCCGGGCCACCGGTGACGTGGTCGCCCACGGCGAAGGCGGGGTTCCTGGACGCGATGACCACGCCCACGCCGCCGGCGCGCATGACTTCGCCGATGCCCACCGGCGGGATGTAGCTCTTGCCTTCGTTCATCCAGCCTCGCATGGCCGGGTCCAGGCTCAGCGCCAGCACCTTGATGAGCACCCCGCCTTCAGTGGGTTCGGCCACCGCCTCCTCCGTGAACTGCCAGTTCGCCGCCGTGGGCAGCCCCACCGGGCGCACGGCCAGTCGGCACTGGTGATTGACGAGGGTGGTGAGCGTCGCGGCCATGGGGGACCTCCGGGAACAGATGAAAAAGGCGCCGCATGGTAGCGGCGCCTCGTCACCGGGGGCGTCGCGCTGGCGACGCCGCGGGCATGCGGAGACTCAGGCCTTCAGGCAGCCCGCCGGCGCGCCCACAGGCCCATCAGTCCCAGCCCGGCCAGCCAGGCCAGCCCCGTGGCCGGTTCAGGCACCGCGCTGACGGAGAAGTTGACGGCGGTCTCGATGGGATCACCGGCCCCGTCGATGAACAGATCGGTGTAGCTGCCGTTGAAGAAGTACAGGTTGACGTTGGGCAGGCCGCCACCGAAGGCCATCAGCAGCCCGCCGTCGGTGAAGTGGTCGCCCACCGAGCTGAACTGGTTGTCGTAGATGAAGTCCGGGTCGGTGTCCAGCGGCACCAGGCCGAGGATGGGCTGGCCGTTGCGCGAACCGGTGATCGACAGAACGTCCTCGAACACCAGGGCCGGCCCGGCCGTGGTGAAGGTGCCCGAGGCGTTGACGCCGCTGCCGGTGTAGGACCAGAACCAGGTCTGGTCGGCATGGGCGGAACCGAGGGCAGCCAGGCCCAGGGTGGCGGCCAGGCACATCTGGCGAAACTTCATGGAGGCTCCTCGTGGCGGATGGACGTTGACGACCGTGCGATGCAGAACCGCATCGCCGACCTTGCCAAGTGAGCATCCTCCTTTCAGCGCACTTTCCCAAGCACTCGGACCACCCTCCCCCTCGACTGCGGGGGAGGGTTGACCTCAGTCGTGCCTGGTAGCGCCCGGGCAGCGGTGCACCTCCACGGTCACGTGGCGCAACCAGGCCAGCGGCACCAGGCGCTGACGGTAGACCGCCGCCGGCTGCGGCGCATCGGCCACCACCGAGAGCGTGGCGCACCAGGCCCGCGTGCCCACCTGCCAGACATGCAGGTCGGCCACCTGGGCATCGCCGTCGGACTCGATCCGCTCGCGCACGCGCTGTGCCAGGGCCGGGTCCTCGGTCGCATCGACGAGCGCCCGCGCGGTGCCTCTCAGCACGCCGAAGGCCCACTGGCCGATCACCGCTGCGCCCAGCAGCGCGACCGCCGGGTCCAGCCAGGTCAGGCCGAACCAGGCCCCGCCGGCGAGCGCCGCGATGGCGAGCACGCTGGTGAAGGCGTCAGCCAGCACGTGCAGGTAGGCGGCGCTGAAGTTGTGGTCGTGGTGGTGGTCATGGCCATGACCGTCCTCGTGGTCGTGATGGTGGGCAGCGTCATGGTGCGCGTGGGCGTGGACCGCGTCCTCGCCGTCGTCCTTGCCCCTCGACAGCAACCACACGCTGGCCACGTTCACCAGCAGGCCCAGCACCGCCACGGCCATGGCTTCGGCGTATTGCACGGGGCGCGGGTGGCGCAGGGTGTCGATGCCCTCCCAGGCCAGCCACACCGCGACGCCGGCGAGCACGAGGCCGCTGGTGTAGGCCGCCAGCACCTCGATCTTCCAGCCCCCGAAGGCATAGCCCGCCGCGCTGCCGGGCGAGGCCGGGCGCTGGGAGGCACGCTTCGACAGCCGGTAGGCCAGCACGGCGCCGCCCAGGGCGAGCGCGTGCGTGCCCATGTGCCAGCCATCGGCGGTGAGGGCCAGCGAGCCCGTCCACCATCCGACGAGCAGTTCCACGACCATGGTGGCCAGCGTCAGCGAGGTGACTGCCACCAAGGCACGCTCGCGCCGCGCCTGGCCGTCATCGGCAAAGGCGTGCGGGTGCTCGAACGCCTTCAGATCATGGCGATGGGCCAGGCTCAAGACGGCGCCTTGAAGACCTGGGTCACCGTGAACTGGCCGTCGATGCGTTCGGCGACGAAGCGGACCCGGTCCCCGACGGCCAAGCCGTCCAGCAGGTGGGCGTCCCTGACGCGGAAGCTCAGCGTCATCGCCGGCATCTCCAGGTGCTTGAGGCCGCCGTGCTTGAGCGTCAGCCGCAGGCCGGGCTTGTCGATCTTGACCACTTCGCCGGCGGCGGTGGGGGCCTGGGCTTGCGCGGCGGCCGCCACCACCAGCATCAGGGCCGCGCCGAAGCTGTGGAATCGGTGCATCAGGGTCTCCTTCATCGCCAGTGTGCCTGAGACCCCGGCCGGGCCGCCACGGTTCCTACAATCGCCGGCATCCCGCCACGCCCCACCGCAGCGCCACCATGAGCAACGACCCCGACCTGTCCCACATCACGCCGCGAGACCAGGCCGAGATCCTGGCCCAGGCCCTGCCCTACATCCGCAAGTACCACGGCAAGACGCTGGTCATCAAGTACGGCGGCAACGCCATGACCGACCCCGCGCTGCAGCAGGATTTCGCCGAGGACGTGGTGCTGCTGAAGCTGGTGGGCATGAACCCGATCGTGGTGCACGGTGGCGGCCCGCAGATCGACGACGCGCTGGCCAAGATCGGCAAGAAGGGCACCTTCATCCAGGGCATGCGCGTCACCGACGAGGAGACGATGGAGGTCGTCGAGTGGGTGCTGGGCGGCGAGGTGCAGCAGGACATCGTGGGCCTCATCAACGCCGCCGGCGGCAAGGCCGTGGGCCTGACGGGGCGTGATGGCGGCATGATCCGCGCGCGCCAGATGAAGCTGCAGGACAAGGACGACCCGAGCAAGGAGCACGACATCGGGCAGGTGGGCGAGATCACGGCCATCGACCCCAGCGTGGTGAAGGCGCTGCAGGACGACCAGTTCATCCCCGTCATCAGCCCCATCGGCTTCGGGGAGCGGAACGAGAGCTACAACATCAACGCCGACCTCGTGGCCGCCAAGCTGGCCACGGTGCTGAAGGCGGAGAAGCTGGTGATGCTCACCAACATCAAGGGCGTGCTGAACAAGGCCGGCGAACTGCTCACCGAGCTGACGCCGCGGCAGATCGACGATCTCATCGCCGACGGCACCATCAGCGGCGGCATGCTGCCCAAGCTGGCCGGCGCCATCGACGCCGCCAAGAGCGGCGTCAATGCGGTGCACGTGGTGGACGGCCGCGTGCCGCACGCCATGCTGCTGGAGATCCTCACGGAGCAGGCCTACGGCACCATGATCAGGTCGCACTGACGTGCGCAGAACACGGGTCTGGCTGTTCGACCTGGACGACACGCTGCACGACGCCACGAACGCGTCGATGCCCGGCATCCGCGAAGCGATGAGCGACTACATGGTGCAGCACCTGGGCCTCACCGATGCCGAAGCAAAGGCGCGGCGCAACCTCTACTGGCACCGCTACGGCGCCACGCTGCTGGGCCTGGTGCGGCACGACGGCGTGAAGGCCGAGCACTTCCTGCACCACACCCACGTGCTGCCCGGCCTGGAACAGCGGGTGCGTGGCCACCGTGCCGACATCGCGGCGCTGGCGCGCCTGCCGGGCCGGCGCTACATCGTCACCAATGCACCGCTGGCCTATGCGCGCCGCGTGCTCGGCGCACTGGGTATCGGGCACCTGTTCGACGGCCTGTGGGCCATCGAGGACATGACCATGTTCGGCCAGCTGCGGCCCAAGCCCGACGCCCGCATGCTCCGGCACCTGGCCGCGCGCCTGGGCGTACCGCCATCGGCCTGCACGCTGGTGGAAGACACGCTGGTGCACCAGAAAGCCGCGCGGCGGGTGGGCATGGGCACGGTGTGGATGCAGCGCTGGATTCCGCCGCGGCTTGGCGGCGAACGGCTGCGCCGCCGCCCGGCCTATGTGGACCGGCGGATCAGGCGCCTGCGCGGGCTGCGCGGATGACCCGCAGGGCGTCGCGCAGGCAGCGCTCAACTTCGGCCTGACGCGAGGCCGCGCCGCCGCTGGCCGGGACGCTGGCTTCGCAGGCCCGGGCGAGGGTCAGCTCGTCGCGGCCGGCGGTTTCGCCCGGGCGCTGGGCCGCCAGCCAGGGGTCGCCCAGCGCCACCGTCACGGCGATGACGACCGGGGCCAGGATCAGCATGCCGTCGTGGAGTTCGTGTCGCATGCCGGCAGCTTAGGAAGCCGCCGGCACGCCCGCATCCCGCCGAGGAGGGCTCCCCCCACGTTCGTGGCGGCGCTGGCGGTCATCGGTTGGTCAGTGTTTACCTGCAACGAAAGCCCCACGGACCGTGTGCAAGAATCCTTGCGCCCCTCCCGCACTCTCCCGCCGCCCGCCCGACGCCACGATGTCCGACCTGTCAGACCCCGCGCCCGTGGCCGCCGCCGAAGAGGCCCAGGCGCCGGCCGCGCCACCGGCGCGAAAGCGACCGAAGCCCGGCGAAAGGCGCGTCCAGATCCTGCAGACCCTGGCCGGCATGCTCGAACAGCCCGGCGCGGAACGCATCACCACCGCCGCGTTGGCCGCCCGGCTGGACGTCAGCGAGGCCGCGCTGTACCGCCACTTCGCCAGCAAGGCGCAGATGTTCGAAGGGCTCATCGAGTTCATCGAGAGCAGCGTCTTCACCCTCGTGAACCAGGTCACCGACCGCGAGCCCTCCGGCTCGGCGCAGGCGCAGAAGATCTGCGCGTTGCTGCTGCAGTTCGGCGAGAAGAACCCGGGGATGACGCGCGTGATGGTGGGCGATGCCCTGGTGTTCGAGCACGAGCGGCTCGCGGCACGCATGAACCAGTTCTTCGACCGTGTCGAGTCGCAGTTGCGCCAGAGCCTGCGCGCCGCGGCCGAAGCCGCCGGCTCCAGCACGCCGACGGTGGACGCCCAGGCCCTGGCCGCGGCGCTGGTGACGATGATGATCGGCCGCCTGCACCGCTACGCCCGCTCGGGCTTCAAGCGGCTGCCCACCGAGCACCTGGACGCCGCGCTGGTCCGACTCACGAGCTGATGCCCGTGCTGGAGGTCCAGGCCGCCGGCACGACGCTGCGGCTGCTGGCGCAACGTGCGCTGTTCCTGCCCGAGTTCGACACCCTGCTGGTGGCCGACGCACACATCGGCAAGGCCCGGTCCTTCCGTCGACTGGGGGTGCCCGTGCCTGAGGCCACCACCGACGAGACGCTGGCCCGGCTCTCGCAGGCCGTGGCGTCGTGTGGCGCCCGGCGCCTCGTCTTTCTGGGCGACCTGCTGCACTCGGCACGGGCACAGGCCGCGGCCCCGCTGGCGGCCGTCACACGCTGGCGCGATAGCCACGGCAGCCTGGCACTGACGCTGGTGCGCGGCAACCATGACCAGCACGCAGGCGACCCGCCCCCGAACCTGGACGTGCAATGCCTGGACGGCCCGCTGCGCCTGGGCCCGCTGGCCCTGTGCCATCACCCCGACCCGATCGCGGGGGCCTACGTGCTGGCCGGCCATGTCCACCCCGCGGCGGTGATCGGCGGCCGTGCGCGCGACCGTCTGCGCCTGCCCTGCTTCCACCTCGGCCCGGCCGTCGGCGTGCTGCCGGCTTTCGGCGCCTTCACCGGCACACACGTCCTGCCACGCGGCCCCGAGGACCGCGTCTTCGTCGTCGCGGGCGACGAGGTGCGCCCCCTACACTTCCCCGCATGAACGCCGCCTTCGAACACCTGCTGCAGCGCGCCGAGGCCGTGCTGGCGCGCCTGGAGAACGTGCTGCCGCACGCGCCCACGGCGCCGGACTGGAACGCCTCCGTCGCCTTCCGCTACCGCCGCCGTTCGTTGGGCTTCGGCAGCGCCGGCCTCCTGGAACCGGTGAAGCACGTGGCCACCATCCGACTGTCCGACCTGAAGGAGGTGGACGGCCAGAAGGAACGCCTGCTGCGCAACACCGAGCAGTTCGTCGCCGGCAAGGGCGCCAACAACGTGCTGATGACCGGCGCCCGCGGCACCGGCAAGAGCTCGCTGGTGAAGGCCGCGCTGAACGAGTTCGCGCCGCGCGGGCTGCGGCTGATCGAGGTGGACAAGAGCGACCTCGTGGACCTGCCCGACCTCGTGGACCTGGTGGCCGCTCGGCCGGAGCGCTTCATCGTCTTCTGCGACGACCTCAGCTTCGACGAAGGCGAACCCGGCTACAAGGCGCTGAAGAGCGTGCTGGACGGCAGCGTCTCGCAGGCCAGCGACAACCTGCTGATCTACGCCACCAGCAACCGCCGCCACCTGCTGCCGGAGTACATGAAGGAGAACCTCAGCTACCAGCACACCGAGGACGGCGAGGTGCACCCGGGCGAGGTGATCGAGGAGAAGATTTCGCTGTCCGAGCGCTTCGGCCTGTGGATCAGCTTCTACCCCTTCACGCAGGACGAATACCTGGCCATTGCCGCGCAGTGGCTGCGCAGCTTCGGCGTGGCCGAAGACGCGATCGTCGCCGCGCGCGGCGAGTGCCTGGTGTGGGCGCTGGAACGCGGCAGCCGCAGCGGCCGCGTGGCGCAGCAGTTCGCACGCGACTACGCGGGCCGGCACGGTGGCTGAGGAACGCACGCCGGTCGACGTGGCGGTGGGCGTCCTGATCGACGCCGCTGGCCGCTTCCTGCTCACCAGCCGGCCCGAGGGCAAGGTCTACGCCGGCCACTGGGAGTTCCCTGGCGGCAAGCTGGAAGCCGGCGAGACGGTGGTGCAAGCCCTTCGGCGCGAACTGCAGGAGGAGCTGGGCATCACCATCGGCGCAGCGCACCCGTGGAAGATCGAACTGATGGACTACCCGCACGCGCGCGTGCGGCTGCACTTCTGCAAGGTCTTCGAGTGGGCGGGCGAGTTCGAGATGCGCGAGCGGCAGGCGATGGCCTGGCAAACACTGCCGGTGCAGGTGGCACCGGTGCTGCCGGGCACGGTGCCGGTCCTGGCGTGGTTGGCGTCCGAGCAGGGATTCGCCGGGGCCACCCATTAGACTGCCGGCCATGAGCTGGCTCGACACCATCGCCTGGGACGCCCAGGGCCTCGTGCCCGTGATCGCGCAGGAAGCCGCGAGCGGCGACGTGCTGATGTTCGCCTGGATGAACCGCGAGGCACTCGCCGAGACCGCTGCCACCGGCCGCGCCGTCTACTTCAGCCGCTCGCGCCAGCGCCTGTGGCGCAAGGGCGAGGAGTCGGGCCACGTGCAGCAGGTGCACGACATCCGCCTGGACTGCGACAACGACGTCGTGCTGCTGAAGGTGACCCAGCTCGGCCACGAGCCCGGCATCGCCTGCCACACCGGCCGCCACAGTTGCTTCTTCCAGCGCCTGGAGGGCGGCCAGTGGCAAGCCGTGGAGCCGGTGCTGAAAGACCCGGAAAGCATCTACCGATGAACGGCAACGACACGCTCGCCCGCCTGGCCGCGGTGCTGGAGTCGCGCAAGCCCTCTGCGGGCGGCGACCCGGAAAAAAGCTATGTCGCCCGCTTGTATTCCAAGGGCACCGACGCCATCTTGAAGAAGGTCGGCGAGGAAGCGACCGAGGTCGTCATGGCCGGCAAGGACGGCGACCCGCAGCGCCTCGTCGGCGAGGTGGCCGACCTGTGGTTCCACACGCTGGTGGCGCTGGCGCATTTCGGACTGAGGCCCGAAGACGTGCTGGCGGAACTGGAACGGCGGGAAGGCCTGTCGGGCCTGGAAGAGTTCGCGCGGCGCAACGTGAAGCCGCCGCAGGGAGGGCAAGCATGAGCGGTGAAGTGATCGACAACGTCGCGCGCGACGCGTCGCTGAAGACCATCGGGCACATCAGCTACCTGCTGCACGCCATCGTGGCCGTGGGCGCGGTGCTGCCAGGCGCGCAGGGCAGCGTGGCGCTGCTGCTGGTGGCCTTCATCCTCGACCTGGTCAAGCGCGGTGATGCGCTCGGCACCTGGCAGGAATCGCACTTCGGCTGGCGCATCCGCAGCGTCGTGTGGGCCGCCGTGCTGTACCTGCTGACGGCGCCGCTGTGGCTGCTGCTGGTGGCGCCCGGCTGGATCGCCTGGTCGCTGATCTCCCTCTGGTTCCTCTACCGCGTGGTGCGCGGCTGGATGAACCTCAACCAGAACCGCCCGATGCCGCAATGAACGCCGACCCGAACTGCATCTTCTGCAAGATCGTCGCCGGGCAGATCCCGGCCAGGAAGGCCTACGAGGACGACGAACTCCTGGCCTTCCACGACATCCACCCCTGGGCCCCGGTGCATGTGCTGGTGATCCCCAAGCAGCACATCGCCACACTGGCCGAGGTGGGGCCCGAGCATGACGCGCTGCTGGGCCGCATGCTCGGGCTGGCCCCCCGGCTGATGAAGTCGCTGGGGGTCGGCAATGGCTTTCGCACCGTCATCAATACCGGGCCGGACGGTGGCCAGGAGGTCTACCACCTTCACATGCATGTCATGGGCGGCCCGCGCCCCTGGTCCAAGGGCTGAAGCATCGACCGCAGAAAGTGGAAAAGGGGCATGGCCCCGACATTTAGAATCGCGGGTTCAGTTCCCGCAGGAGATGGATCATGGGTGGTTTGAGCATCTGGCACTGGCTGATCGTGCTGCTGGTCGTCGTGCTCGTGTTCGGCACGAAGAAGCTGCGCAACATCGGCGCCGACCTCGGCGGCGCCGTCAAGGGCTTCAAGGACGGCGTCAAGGGCGCCAACGACACGGCCGATGCCGAAGCCTCTGCGGCCACGCCACCGGCCCAGCAAGTGACGGCCGCCAAGCGCGCCGCCGACACGAACACGGTGGACGTCGAAGCGAAGAGCAAGGGCTGATGCCGGCCTCCGGGCCGGGTGCCACGCACGCATGATCGATTTCGGCTTCGACAAGATCGCGCTCATCGGCGCCGTGGCGCTGATCGTCATCGGCCCGGAGAAACTGCCGCGTGTGGCCCGCACGATGGGTGCGCTGTTCGGCAAGGCGCAGCGCTACGTGGCGGACGTGAAGGCCGAGGTCAACCGCTCCATCGAGTTGGAAGACCTCAAGAAGATGAAGACGCAGTTCGAGGACGCTGCGCGTGACGTGGAAAGCACGGTGCGCAGCGAGGTCGACTCCGCCAGCGCCGCCTTCCAGAGCGACTGGGGCAGCAGCGACAGCACCGATCCCAGCATCGCCGCACCCGAGCCCTACTCGCCTCCGGCCCCGAGCTACCGGAACCCGAAGAAGAACTGGCGCCTGAAGCGCGGGTCCACGCCGCAGTGGTACAAGCAGCGCACGGGCATCCGCACGAAGGCGTTGTCGGGTGCGGCGCGGGTCGCCAGGTTCCGCCCGCCCGGCGCGAAGAGCGCGTGAAACCAGGCCGATGAGCAACGATTCCCAGGACGAACTCGCCGGCACCGAAGCGCCGTTCGTTTCCCACCTCGTCGAGCTGCGTGACCGGCTCATCAAGGCCATCGCCGCCATCGCCGCCGTCTTCGCGGTGCTGTGCATCTGGCCGGGCATCGGCCACCTCTATGACCTGCTGGCGGCGCCGATGACGGCCAACCTGCCGGCCGGCACCAAGCTGATCGCGACCAACGTCTTCTCGCCGTTCCTGGTGCCGCTGAAGGTCACCCTGATGGGCGCCTTCCTGATCGCGCTGCCCATCGTGCTGTATCAGCTCTGGGCCTTCGTCGCGCCGGGCCTGTACTCGCACGAGAAGAAGCTGGTGCTGCCGCTCGTCGTCACCAGCACGCTGCTGTTCTTCGTCGGCGTGGCCTTCTGCTACTTCATCGTCATCCCGGCCCTGACCAAGTTCATCGTGGGCGTCAGTTCGGCGTCCATCAACGTGGCGCCCGACATCGAGCAGTACTTCGGCACCGTGCTGACCCTGTTCGTCGTCTTCGGTCTCGCCTTCGAGGTGCCGGTGGCGGTGATCGTTCTCGCGCGCGTGGGCATCGTCAACGTCAAGCAGCTGCGCGAGTGGCGCGGCTACTTCATCGTCGCGGCCTTCGTGGTAGCCGCCATCGTCACCCCGCCGGATGTGATCTCGCAGCTGTCCCTGGCCATTCCGATGATCATCCTCTACGAGATCGGCATCATCGCCGCGCAGGTCCTCATCAAGCACACCAAGGCACCGGAAGAGAGCCCCCCAGCTCGCTGACGCTCGCTACCCCCCGAAGGGGAGGCTCGGCCTGCGGCCCGGCAAAGCCGGTTCCGCGGCCTCTTGCTGGGTCGCGGGGCGACGGCGGTGGATTCGATCGACCAAGCATGAGGCCGTGCACGGGTTTCCCGGGCACTGGCCGAGCCTCCCCCTCGGGGGGTAGCGAGCGCCAGCGAGCTGGGGGGCCCTATCTCACCCAGGTGTTCAGCTGGATGATGGGCATCAGCACGGCGAGCATGATCAGCATCACGACGCCCCCCATGGTGACGATGAGCAAGGGCTCCAGGATCGTGGCCGCCGCCATCGCCCGCCGCTGAACTTCCGCTGACATCTGCGTGCTGGCACGCAGAAGCATCTCGGGCAGTTGGCCTGTCTGCTCGCCCAGGCGCGCGAACATGGCCAGCAGGCCGGGGAAGCGCTTCTTGCCCGCCAGCGCACTGGCCAGCGGCGCGCCCTCGCGCACTTGCACCAGGGCGTCCAGCGCATCGGCGCGCATGGCGCGGTTGCCCAGCGTCTCGGCCGCCGCCTGCAGCGCCTTCAGGATCGGCACGCCGGCGCCGGCCAGCATGGCCAGCGTGCCGCCGAAACGCGCCGCGTTGTAGCCGCGCGCCAGCCGCCCCAGCAGCGGCAGGCGCAGCAGGGCAGCGTCGGTGCGCTCGCGAAAGGCCTCGTTGCGGCGTGCCATCACCAGCGCCGTGAATCCGGCCCCCAGCAGCAGCGCCACCGCCCAGCCCCATTGCCGCACGAAGCCGCTGACGGCCAGCAGCATCACCGTCAGCAGCGGCAGCGCCCGCTTGGAGGACGAGAACACGCCCGCCACCTGCGGCACGACGAAGGTGACGAGGATCGTCACGATGACCAGCGCCACCAGCGAAACGATGGCTGGATACAGCATGGCCCCGACCACCTTGGCCCGCAGGGCCTGGCGCTGCTCGAGGTCGTCGGCCAGGCGCTCGAGCACAGGCCCCAGCGCGCCGCTCTGCTCGCCCGCGGCCACCACGGCGCGATAGACGTCGTCGAACTCGCGCGGTGCCGTGGCCAGCGCGCGCGCGAAGGCGCTGCCGGCATTGACCTCGCTCTTCAGATGCGCCACCAGCTCGCGCTGGCGCGGGTTCTCGGCTTCGTCCGCCAGGGCCGTGAGCGCACGTTCCAGCGGCAGGCCCGAGCCCACCAGGCCGGCCAGCTGCCGCGTCCACACCGCCAGCCCCAGTGCCGAGAACACACGCCGCGTGAAGCGCGCCGCAGTGTCGTCGTTGGCCGCCATGGTGACCGGCGTGACGGCCAGCGGCACCAGCTCGCGCGCGCGCAGCTGCATGCGCGCCGCCTTGGCGTTGTCGGCCTCCAGCAGGCCGCTCTGGCTCTTGCCGGCGGCGTCGAGGGCTTCGAAGCGGTAGGCGGGCATGACCGGTTCAATCGCGCGTGACGCGGATGACCTCTTCCAGCGACGTGACGCCATCGCGCACCAGCCGCTCGCCGTCTTCCCGCATGCTCAGGAGCCCGGCCGCCCGCGCCGCCGCCACCAGCTGCTGCTCGGGTGCGCGCTCGTGGATCAGCGCCTGCACCTGCGGGCTCACCGTCATCAGCTCGTAGACGCCGGTGCGGCCCTTGTAGCCCGTCATGCCGCACTTCTCGCAGCCCACGGGGTGCCAGTGGCCGTCCTCGCCCTGCCGCTTGCAGTGCGGGCACAACTTGCGCACCAGGCGCTGCGCCAGCACGCCCAGCAGGCTGCTGGACAGCAGGAAGGGCTCCACGCCCATGTCGATGAGCCGGGTGACGCTGCTGGGCGCGTCGTTGGTGTGCACCGTGGCCAGCACCAGGTGGCCCGTCAGGCTGGCCTGGATGGCGATGCTGGCGGTTTCGTAGTCGCGGATCTCGCCGACCATGATGACGTCCGGGTCCTGGCGCAGGATGGCGCGCAGCGCCTTGGCGAAGGTCAGCTCGATCTTCGGGTTCACCTGTGTCTGGCCGATGCCCGGCAACTCGTACTCCACCGGGTCCTCCACCGTCAGCACGTTGGTGGTGGCCGTGTCCACGCGGCCCAGACTGGCATAGAGCGTGGTGGTCTTGCCCGAGCCCGTGGGGCCCGTGACGAGCACGATGCCGTGCGGTTGCTGGATGAGCTTGGCGAAGCGCGACAGCACCTCGCCGTCCATGCCCAGGCCTTCCAGCGTGAATCGACTCTCGGTCTTGTCCAGCAGGCGCAGCACGGCGCGCTCGCCATGGGCGCTGGGCAGCGTGGACACGCGCACGTCGATGGCGCGGCCGCCGATGCGCAGCGAGATGCGGCCGTCCTGCGGCAGCCGCTTCTCGGCGATGTCCAGCTCGGCCATGATCTTCAGCCGGCTGATCAGCGCCGCGTGCAGCGCCTTGTTCGGCTGCACCACCTCGCGCAGCGTGCCGTCGACGCGGAAGCGCACGCTGGAGCTGCGCTCGTAGGGCTCGATGTGGATGTCGCTGGCCCCGTCCTTCGCGGCCTGGGTCAGCAGCGCGTTGAGCATGCGGATGATGGGCGCGTCGTCGGCGGCCTCCAGCAGGTCTTCCACCGCCGGCAGGTCCTGCATCATGCGGCTGAGGTCGACGCCGGATTCCACCTCGCCGATCACCGCGGCGGCACTGCTCTCGCCGCCGGCGTAGACGGCGGAGATGCGCTGCGACAGCGTGGCGGCGGCCTCGCGCTCGAAGCGCGTCACGTCGAACAGCCGCGTCACCTCGGCCAGCGCCGAGGGCGGCGTGCTCTCCCCGGCCCACAGCAGCAACTGCTCGCCGTCGTCTTCCAGCAGCAGCGTGTGCGCCTTGGCGAAGGCGTAGGGCAGTGGGTGGCGGGCGGCAGCCATCGGGAAGGCCTCAGCGCGGGGCCGCGGCGCTGGCCGCCGGGCGGGCCGGCAACACGGGCGACTCGTTGATCGGCAGCACCACGCTGGGCACCGGCTGCTTGTCCTGCTGCTGCGCCCGGATCTGCTCGTAGCGGCCGTTGGAGAAGCGGGCGGCGCTCTCGGCGTCGCGCATCACCACGGGACGCAGGAAGACCATCAGGTTGGTGCGCTTGCGCTCGCGGCTCTCGCTGCGGAAGAGGCCACCGATGAAGGGGAGATCGCCCAGCAGCGGCACCTTGCTCTGGCTGTTGATGTAGCGGTCTTCGATGAGCCCTCCCAGCACGAGGATGGACCCGTCGTCCACCACCACGGTGTTCTCGATGGAACGCTTGGTCGTGGACGGGCCGGCATTGGTGGTGCCGGCCGCGGTATCGGTCTTCACGCTGCTCTGTTCCTGGAAGATCTGCATGCGCACCGCGCCGCCTTCGCCGATCTGCGGACGGATGCGCAGCGTGATGCCGACGTCCTTGCGCTCGATGGTCTGGAAGGGGTTGACGGTGCTGCCGCCGCTGGAACCGGTGTTGGTGAACTGCCCGGTGATGAAGGGCACGTTCTCGCCGACGACGATCTTGGCCTCTTCGTTGTCCAGCGTGATCAGGTTCGGCGTGCTGACGATGTTCGTGGTGGCCTGGCTCTGCAGCATGCGCGCGATGGCCGCCAGCGAGGTGACGCCGTTGTACGAGCGCAGAAGGCCCAGGTTCAGGCCCTCGCCGATGGCGCTGGCCACGCCGGCCGCGTTGCCGGTGGCACCGGCGGCCGAAACGCCGATGAGGTTGCCCTTGCCGCCGATGGGCGTGAAGTTGGTGCCGGCCACGAGGCCGGTCTTGTCGCCGCTCTGGCCCAGCAGGCCCTGCCACTGGAAGCCGAAGTCGGCCGCATCGCCGCCACTCACTTCGACGATCAGGCTTTCGATGTAGACCTGGGCCCGGCGTTCGTCGAGCTGGTCGATGAGCGCACGCACCTGTCGGTACAGCGGCTCGGGGGCCGTGATGATGAGCGAGTTCGTGGCCGGGTCGGCCTGGATGAAGCCGCCGGTGTTGGGCTGGGCCACGGCGGACAGGGGCGCCGTCGCGGCGGCTGCACCACCGGCAGCCACCGGCGCCGCGGGCGCCGCCTGCGGAACACCACCGCCACCGGCCTGGGCCGCGCCCGCGTTGGTGCCGGTGGGACTGGGAATGGCCGCGAAGGCCGCACGCACCACCGTGGCCAGGCGCACGGCCTCGGCGTTCTTCAGGTGCACCACCCACATGCCGCCGCCGGCGCCGACCAGGTTGTTCGGCCGGTCGAGCTTGGCCACGGTGGCGCGGATGGACGCCAGCCGGGCCGCGCTGGGGGCGCGCACCAGCAGCGCGTTGGCGCGCGAGTCGGCCATGATGGTCATGCCGCCGCTGACGCCCTGCGGGGCGACGCCCGGTGCGGCGGAACCCCCGTCGGCCAGCCGTTGCACCAGCGGCGCCAGATCGGCCGCCACGGCATGCTGCAACGGGATGATCTCCACTTCCGTGCCGCCGGGTTGGTCGAGCACGGCGATGATCTTGCCGAGCCGCTGCAGGTTCTCTGCGTAGTCGGTGATGACCAGCGTGTTGTTGCCCGGATTGCTGTTGATGGTGTTGTTGGGGCTGATCAGCGGCCGCAGCACCGGCACGAGGTTGTTCGGGTTCTCGTGCCGGAGCGTGAAGATCTGCGTGATGATCTGGTCGCCGCGCGCGCCGGTCTCGCCCACCGAGACGGTGCTCGTCTGCACCTTGGCGTCGGCCTCCGGCACCACCTTCAGCAGGCCGCCTGCCTCGACCACCGCGAACCCCAGTCCGCGCAAGGCGGTGAGGTAGCCCTGCCAGGCCTCGCGGATGCTCTGCGGTTGCTCGCTGTAGACCGTGATCGAGCCCTTCACGCGCGGGTCGACGACGATGGAGCGGTCGATCATCGCGGCGAAGGCCCGCGTCACGGCCTCGAGGTCGGCATTGACGAAGTTCACGGTCACCGGCGCGCGGGACTTCGGCGCGATGGCCTGGGCTTGCGCCAGCGGCGCCACCGGCAGCGCCATCAGCAGCGACAGCGCAGCCGCGCCAACGCGGGCCGGAAGGTGACTCGGTTTCATGCTCATCCTATGGAAATGACGGACACCGGCCCGCGACGGCGGCCGATGATGTTCAACAGGTTGGCGAGCGCCGCCTCGGACCCCGGCGCCGCGCTGGCTTCGCCGGTGAAGCGCAGCCGGGATCCGGCTCCGCCGCCCAGCATCTGGCCCTGGCCGCTGAGCAGCAGCGCACCGCCGAGCGTGGCCAGCGTCAGCGTGGTGGCCTCGCTGCCGGCGGCGTTGCCCTGCAGGGTGAGGCGGTAGCTGCCCAGCGCGTCCAGCGTGGACAGGCGCGAGGCCATGTCGACGAGTTCGAACTGCGCCCCGCCGCTGAATCGCCAGCGGCCCTGCACCTGCTCGAGCGAAAGGCCGGCCGCGCTGGCGACCGTCAGCGCGCCCGAAGGCTGCAAGGTGTTCCAGGGCGTGCCCAGCCCGACCAGCCACGAGGCGGGCCAGCGGCCGATGGCCGCCGGCGCAGCGGGCAGCTCCAGGCGCAGGCGGCCCAGCCCGGGCACCACCCGAACGGCCAGTTCCCCGTTCAGGCAGCAGGCCTGGCGGGCACGCAGCACCAGCGCCGCACCGTCCAGACCCAGCCGCCACTGCAGGCGGCCGGGCAAGGCGCTGGCGTCACGGCTGCCGGGGCCGCCGGTGAGCAGCAGGACGGCACTGCCGTCCCAGACGGTACCGCGAGCGTCGGCCAGCAGCAGGCGCTCACCCGTGGCTTCGGACAAGAGCGACCCCAGCCAGGCGGCAGGCGCAAAGGCGACGAGGGCCGCCAGGCAGCCCGCCACGGCACCCAGGCCGGCCCAGGCACGCGCCGCCATCAGGGCGCGCCCCCGATGGCCACGATCAGCGTGCCGCTGTAGCCGATGCCGGTCCGCATGAGGTTGGCTTCCAGCGGCCGCGCCCGCGCGCCGGAGCGCGCCTCGGCCAGCCAGCCCCGCAAGGCCTCGGTGCCGATGCCGTTCAGCGACAGCACGGCGCGGTCTCCCTGGAGCGACAGCCGCGCCTTGTCGCCCAGGCGCTCGGTGGCGGCCTTCAAAGCCGCCTGCGCCTGCTCGGGGTTCACCGGCGGCATGGCGCGCAGTTCGGTGGTCTCGGCGGCCAGGCGCTGCATGGTCTGCAGTTCGGCATCCAGACGGTCCAGTTCGGACGGAGCCCGCTGGAGGGTGGACAAGGCGGGCTTCACGGCCAGCAGCCACAGCAGGAAGATCACCAGGACGCCTGAACCGAAGATGGCGAGTTGCCGGTCACGCGCGGACAGGCCGCGCCACCAGGCTTGGGCGGACGACGGGGACTCCGGCGCGGCGCTCATGAGTTCCCCTTCGCAGCGGCGTCGCGGGTCAACTCGATGCGGCCTTCCGCCAGGGTGGCCACATAGCCGCTGCCGCGCAGGCGGTCGCGGAACTGCACCATCTGCGGCTCGCCGAAGCCGGCGGCCGCGATGAGGAGCTTGCCGCTCTCGAAGCGCAAGGTCTGCACCGGGCCCTGGCCGTCGGGCCAGGCGGCGGCGGCGGCGCCGAGCAAGGCCTCCAGGTCGGTGTCGCCGGGGCGGCCCGCCGCGGCACGCAGCAACGCCGTCTCGCGCTGCATCTGCAGCGGGGCGTTGAGCACCGCGCGAACGCCGGGGTGTGCGGCCTTGAGCACGCGGTCCATGGCGGCGCGGCGCTCGGCCAGCGCCCGCTCCTGCTTCCAGGCCACCACGTTCAGGCCCACCAGGTGCACCACGACCACGGCGGCCAGGCCCCAGCGCACCGGACGCCACTCGGCGCTCAGCAGCTTCCTGGCACCTTCACGCAGCGCCCGCGCGCCGCGATGCCGCGGCGCCAGATCGAACTGACGCAGGTTGGTCGTGCCCTGCGCGGCCTCGAGGGCTCGCTCGGCTTCGGTGGCCAGGGCCACGGGCGCGCCCAGCCAGCGCTCCGCCGCCGCGGCAGCGGCCGGCGTGGCCGTGAAGCGCAGGCCGTCGTTGTCGGGCACCAGCGCACGCGCCAGGCCGCCATTCAGGCGCAGCAGCGCCACACCGTCGGCACGCGCCAGGGACAGCACGGGCACGGCCTCGGCCCCGTCGCCGGCAGCAAAGACATGGCCGCGCGCCGCGGCCTGGGGGGAACTGGCCGCCACCACGCGTTCCACCATCCGCCCGCCGGCCTCCAGTGCCGCCAGCGCCGCCTGCAGACGCGGGCGGTTGGTCACGGCCACCCAGCCCTCTTGCCCCGGCTGCGCGTCCGGCGCCAGCGCGAAGTGCAGGTTGTCCTCGTCCTCCAGCAGGGCCTCTTCCATCACGCCCAGCAGCGCCGCACGCAGGCGCGCGGCAGGCGCCCGGGGCACGGCCACGCGGTGCCAGCTGACGTCACCTTCGGCCAGAACCAGCGTCACGGTGTCGGCTCGCGGCAGCAGCGCGGCAGCCGCCACGCCCTGTTGCACGATGCCGCGGCCGTCGGCGCTGAGCACGAAGGGCCACTCGGCGGGCAGGCGCAGCGCGCCACCGGCATCGGCCGCGCCGCTGCGGGCACCCAGACGTTCATGCGGCGGCAGCGTCAGGACTAGGAGAGACATCGGGTCGGGGTGGGGCGGGCTCGGGGGAATCAGCGCGTATTGTGGCCTCGGCAGGGGCTCATGCCCCCGGCGCCACGGCAAAGCTCGCGCGCTCGCGGCGGCGGACCGTGACCTTGTCGCCGTCGCGGTGCAGCAGCGAGCGCTCTTCCAGCACGCGCTCTTCCAGCCGCAAGCGGCCGGCAACGACGAACCAGGAAGACGTGACACCGATGCGGCCCGCCTCGGCCTTCAGCGTGCCGGGCAGTTGCGCCTGCACGTCAGCCAGGGTTTCGAAGGGCTTGCGCGTGCGCGCCTGCACCAGGCGTTCTGCAGTGCCGAGGTCGAGGTTGTCGATGGCCGCCACCAGCACCTCGCGGGGCGCGGTGTTCGCGTTCACGGGCGTCGGCAGGGGCAGGAGATCGACCCAGGGCGCCAGGCGCGCGATCGTCGCCGCGTCGATGCCCAGCCAGACCAGGTCGGCCAGCTTCGTCGGCTTGATGGGCGGCCCTCGCGGCCCTTCGTCGCCCACCGGACCCCAGGCGCGCGCCATGAGCTCTGCGATGCGCGTGGCGGCGTCGGAGGGGGCACCGGCCTGCGCCGCCAGGCGCTGCAACGCGGCCACCTGCGCGGGCACGGCCTTGCCACTGCCATCGACCAGGCCACGCAGGTTGAAGCGCGCCTGGGCATCGACGATGCTGCCGCTGATGAAGGCCTCGGGGCCGCCTTCGGCGTTGTTGTCCTTGTCGGCGGCCAGGAAGGTGGACAGGCGGGCTTCCGCCAGCGGCGTGGCCCAGGGCTCGGTCAGCGCGTCGTAGGTCTTGCCGTTCTGGCGCGCGCTGCGCGCGTCCTCTCGCAGGATGAGCCGTGCCCAATCGAGTGCGCCGCTGAGGATCCAGGCCGCCTGGGTGCGGGCCCGTTCCGCCCCTTCGACGCCCACGGCACGCGTCTGCATCCAGATCATGCCGGCCACGGCCGTGGTCATGAGCGCGACGATGATCATCGCCAGCAGCAGCGCAGCGCCACGCGCGGGCCGTCGCCGCATCACGACCCCGCCGGCCCGAGCGCGATGTCGCGCGTGAGCGTCTTGCCGTCGAGCGTGATGACCATGCGCACGCCGTCAGGCAGCGTGTCGCGAAGTTGCACGGCCGGGGGCGCCGCAGCCGACGCGGCGGGCGGCGGCGCCGATGGGGTGCCGGCCTCCGACGGCGCGGACTTCATGGCCTCGGGCGCATTGCCGGCGCCCACGGGTGCGCCCCCCGAAGCCGGTGGAGGCGGCGCTACAGGGCTGAGCACCAGGTTGCCGGTGGACTGCGCATTGGCCCAGTTGCCCCCCCGCGCGTAGTACAGCTGCCACTCGCTGGCGCCTTCCAGCAGTGTCAGGTGGCCGGGCTCGGCGCCCTGCAGCATCAGGCACCGCATCCAGGCCTCCTGGAGATCGCCGCTGCGCGCCAGGGCTGGCGCCGTCCAGCGCGTCCAGCGCCCGCTGCGCACCGACCAGGCGACGATGGCCACGCCGTTGTCGCTGCGGCGCGTCAGCCGCAGCGTCTGGCCGTCGAAGGCCAGCGGCGGCACGGATTCGGTATCGACGACAGCCTGCAGATCCTGCTCCCACTGCACCAGCACGGTGGCCAGACGCGACGCGCGGTCGACCGAGACCTGCGCGTCGTCGCGCGCGCGCAGCACGCCGTCGAGCGCCCGCCAGGCCAGCGCCGTGAGCAACGCCATCATCAGCAGCGCCACCAGCACTTCCACCAGCGTGAAGCCGGCGGCGATGCGCCGCGCCGGCGTCCCGGAACCGTGGCGCCGTCTCATGGCCGCGGCAGCACCGTGGACAGCGTCAGCAGTGGCCGACCGTCGGCATCGCTGACCACCGCGTCGACGCGCCGGAAGCTCGGGTTGGGCGTCGGCCGCGTCACCAGCTTGCCGGGGTAGCTGCGGCCCAGCTGCTCGCAGCTGAAGTCGGCGTCGCCGATGCCCGGGAACTGTCGCGACAGCCGCAGGTGGGTGAGCTGGTTGTCGGCGCACCACTGTGCGGCGATGACATCGGACAGGCGCTGCGCGTTGTCCGTCAGCACCCCCGCCGCGCGCAGCCCGGCGCCGAGCGCGATGGCCACGATGGCCAACGCAACGAGCACTTCCACGAGGGTGAAGCCGCGGCGTCGCATGCGCGTTCAGGGGGCGGGAGCTGCCGCCGCCACGGCGAACGGCCCGAGGCCGTCACTGGCCAGTTCCAGCCGCGCCGCCGCCAGGCGCAGCACGATGCGCTGCGGCGGCAGGATGGCCTCGGGGCCGAGCAGCACCGTGCTGCCGCCCACGACATCGGCCCGCGTGGCGGCGTCCAGCCAACGGCCGGGCATCGGCTGCTTGTCCGACAGGCCGATGAAGCGGAACTGCGGCTGGCTCGGGCCGGCCCCTTCGTCACGCTGCGGCACCCACAGCACGCTGGCGCCCGACACGCGCGACTCGGCACGGGCCATTTCCAGCAGGGCCGCCAGGCGCGCGGCTTCTTCTTCGAGGCGGGCCTCGTCGCCGTCGCGCAGCGCCACCATCACCACCGCCGTGGCCACCGCCACGATGGCCACGACGATGACGAGTTCGATCAGCGTCAGCCCACACCGCGGCCAGGCCCGATGCCGCAGGACGCTACTGCCAGGAGCCGATGTCGGCATTCTTGCCTTCGCCCCCCGGCTGGCCGTCGGCGCCGAAGCTGAAGACATCGATCTCGCCGTTGACGCCCGGATTGAGGAACTGGTAAGGCTTCCCCCAGGGGTCGGCCGGCAGCTTGTCGAGGTAAGGCTTCCAGTTCGGCGGCACCGGGTTGGCCGTGGGACGGCGCACCAGCGCGTCCAGCCCCTGCTCGGTGCTCGGGTAGCGCTGGTTGTCGATCTTGTAGCGCTTGAGCGACTCCACGAGCGTCTTGATGTCGGTGCGGGCCGCGGTGCTGCGCGCATCGTCCAGGCTGGAGAACAGGTTCGGAACGATCAGCGCGCCCAGCACGCCAATGATCACCAGGACCACCAGCAGCTCGATCAGCGTGAAGCCGCGCGCGGCGCGACGTCGGAAATTTGGAGCAAGTGTCATGCGAGAGGCCGCAGGCGCCGCGTGTGCGGCAGGCCGGTCAATCATAATCGGCGCATGTTGCTGCGATGGTGGAGCTTGGGTGTGTGGGCGCTGGTGGCGGCCAGTGCGGCCTACTGGGGCTTGCGGCTGTTCGCCGCCCCGGCGCCGGTGCCGGCCCATGCACGCGTGGCCGATGCCACGCCGCCACCCCGCGGCGACCTGTCGCGACTGCTCGGCGTGGACGCCCCGCCCCCCAGTGCGGCCGCCGCCGAACCGCCGCCCGATGCTCGCTTCCAGCTCATCGGCGTGCTGAGCCCCCGAGCGGCTGCGGCCGCGCGCGAAGGCGTGGCGCTCATCGCCGTGGACGGCAAGCCACCGCGGGCCTTCCGCGTCGGCCATGTCGTGGACGGCACCCAGGTGTTGAAGTCCGTGAATGCGCGGGGCGTGACCCTGGGGCCACGCGATGGTGAAGCCCGGGTGTCGCTGAGCCTGGCGCCCCTGGCCGCCGCAGCCACCGGCAGCCTGCCGCCGGCCGGCACCGTGACGGGGGCGCCGATGCCCCCTCCCGCGCCGCCGATGATGGGCAACGCCGCGCCCGGGACACGCACGCCGCAGTTCGGACCCGGCAGCCGGCGCAGCAGCGGCCCGCCGCCGCTGCAGGAGAACCCGGATGCCGCCGCGCAGCAGCAGCCGCCGGTCTCGACGCCACCGAGCGACAACCTCACCCGCTGAGGCCCGGCACCCTCGGGGCGGCGCCGAAGCCGCCCGATGCGATCAGTACAAGGCGTCGCCGAATGGGGACTTGTCGGGCTCGGGCAAGGTGAAGGGTTCGCCAGCCGGCGTGGCGATGTCACCCGGCCGCGTGGGACCGGGGTCTTCGCCGTCGGCCACCTCGGTGAGCAGCGCCGCGGCACAGCGCACCATGGGCCAGGCGAGTGCGGCGCCGGTGCCGTCGGTGCTGTCCATGCCCAGTTCCAGCAGCGCTGAAGCGCGGAACAGGTTCAGCGCCTGGTCCAGGCCCAGGTGCGAATGGCTCCGGCAGAACATGCAGTAGTCGGTGACGGGCTGCGCGATGCGCGAGGCGAGCATCAGCGCGGCGCAGGCCGGCATGCCGTCGATCATCAGCAGATGCCGCTTGCTGGCCGCCATGAGCATGACGCCGACCATCACCGCGACCTCGAAACCACCGAAGGCCGCCAGCACCTCGATGGGTTCGACGACGCTGCGATGCCGCCCCTGCGCGCCCTGCAGCGCCGTCATGAGGTGGGCGAGTTCGTCCTTGTCCATGTCGGGGCCGGAGACGATGAGGTCGCGGACCGGGCTGTCCGTCAGGCGCGACAGCACCAGCGCCGCGCTTTCGTGCGAACCCACGCCGATGCCGGCCAGGATGGTGCAGTTGCCGCGCAGCTTGTCGCCGATCTCCATGCCGGCGCGCATGCCGGCATGCGCCTGGTCCTTGCTCATCGCCGAAGCGACGCGCGCGCTGCGCGTGCCATAGGCGATCTTGCGCATCATCAGGCGCTCGTGCGGGGGCATGTTGGCGGCGATGCCGCAATCCACCACCGTGAGTTCCAGCTGCTGGGTGCGCGCGAACACCGACAGCGGCAGCTGGTTGTGCAGAAGCATGCTGGCGGTTTCCTGGGTCTGGCGGCCCATGGACGCGCGCAGACCTTCGACCGCGATGCCGTGGTCGGCCGCGAACAGCAGCAGCTGCGGATCATGGAAGTGCGGCTTGAGCGTGTTCTGCATCAGCCCCAGGCGCACCGCCAGCGGCTCCAGCTCGCCCAGGCTGCCGCCGACCTCGTTGCGGCGGTGCAGCTTCTCGCGCAGCGCCTTCTCGAGCAGCGGGTTCGTCGTCGGCGTGACGAGGGAGCGGTTCTGGCCTGACATGCAAAGAGTGTAGCGAGCGGCCCTGCCTGCGGGGCGCTACTTGAGGAACAGCCGCACGAGCGGGTTGGCGGATTCCTCGGTGAACGGGTAGGCCAGAGAGCGCAGGAACTCGTCGAAGGCCGCTTCGTCACCCGGCGGCACCTGGATGCCGACGAGGATGCGGCCATAGTCCGCGCCCTGGTTGCGGTAGTGGAACAGGCTGATGTTCCAGCCCGGGTGCATGGCCGCCAGGAAGCGCATCAGCGCGCCCGGGCGCTCCGGGAACTGGAAGCGGAAGAGCCGTTCGTCGCGGGCCAGTTCGCTGCGCCCACCGACCATGTGCCGCACGTGCTCCTTGGCCAGCTCGTCGTCGGTGAGGTCCACCGTGGCGAAGCCCTGCTTCTGGAAATGCCGCGCGATGCGGGCCGCCTCGTCGCGCTTGTGGATCGACACGCCGACGAACACGTGCGCGATCTTCTCGTCGCTGATGCGGTAGTTGAACTCGGTCACCGAGCGCGGGCCCAGCAGCTCGCAGAAGCGCTTGAAGGAGCCGCGCTCCTCGGGGATGGTCACCGCGAACAGGGCCTCGCGCTGCTCGCCGAACTCGGCCCGCTCGGCGACGAAGCGCAGGCGGTCGAAGTTCATGTTGGCGCCGCAGGTGATGGCCACCAGCGTCTGGCCCTTGATGCGGTGCAGGGCCACGTAGTGCTTGATGGCTGCCACGCCCAGGGCGCCGGCGGGTTCCAGGATGCTTCGCGTGTCCTGGAAGACGTCCTTGATGGCGGCGCACACGGCATCGGTGTCGACGACCACGAAGTCGTCGACGAGTTCGCGCGTGATGCGGAAGGTTTCCTCGCCCACCAGCTTCACCGCCGTGCCGTCGGAGAAGAGGCCGACATCCGTCAGCGTGACGCGCCGCCCGCGGCGCACCGACTGCACCATGGCGTCGGAGTCGACGGTCTGCACGCCGATCACGCGCACTTCGGGACGCACGGCCTTGATGTAGGCGGCCACCCCCGAGATCAGCCCGCCGCCGCCGATGGCCACGAAGACGGCGTCCAGCGGACCCTGGTGCTGGCGCAGGATCTCCATGGCCACCGTGCCCTGACCGGCGATGACGTGCTCGTCGTCGAAGGGGTGCACGAAGGTCAGGCTCTGCGTCTTCTGCAGCTCCAGCGCGTGGCCATAGGCGTCGGAGTAGCTGTCGCCCTGCAGCACCACCTCGCCGCCGAGAGCCTGCACGGCATCGATCTTCAGCCGCGGCGTCGTCACCGGCATCACGATGACGGCGCGGCAGTTCAGCCGCCTGGCGGCCAGCGCCACGCCCTGCGCATGGTTGCCCGCGGAAGCGCAGATGACGCCGCGCGCCAGCGCCTCGGCCGGCAACTGCACCATCTTGTTGTAGGCGCCACGCAGCTTGAAGCTGAACACCGGCTGCTGGTCCTCGCGCTTGAGCAGGACCTGATTGGCCAGGCGGCGCGACAGGGAGCGCGCCGGCTCCAGCGGGGTTTCGCGCGCCACGTCATAGACACGGGCCGTCAGGACGCGCTGCAGGTAGGCTGCGGCCACACGCCGGCCCTTGGGAGACAGGGTGCGCGCCGCAGGGGCGACGGGCTCAGGCTTGCCGGCAGGCATCGGGGAGATCCAGGGCTGACGAAAGGGGCGCGAATGATAAGGCGCCCCTCGGCGGCTGCCGGACATCGCGCGCACGGGCAACGGCCAAGAAAAAAGCCCGGGGCTTTGGGGCCCCGGGCTGAATCCACCGTTGATGGAGGTGGAGGAGACAATCGGCGGACAGTGCCATGCAAGTCACCGTCCATGAGGCCAATATAGCATCGGATTGCTGCGCTGCAATAAGTTCGTTTGGCGGCTTTTCTAGTGAGTCGTCTCCAAATCATCACGGCGCGTCGGACAACGCGCCAGCCAGGGGCACACGCACCATGGAATGCACCATCAACTGGATGCCGGGCACCGGCATGGGCTTCGTCGCTGAAACCGGCAGCGGCCACTTCCTCACCATGGACGGCGCGCCTGACGGCGGCGGCCGGAACCTCGCCCCGAGGCCGATGGAGACCGTGTTGGCCGGCACGGGCGGCTGCACCGCGTACGACGTGGTGCTGATCCTCAAGCGCGGGCGGCACGACGTGCGCGGTTGCACGGTGAAGCTGCAGGCCGATCGGGCCGCATCCGACCCGAAGGTCTTCACACGCATCGCGATGCACTTCGTGGTCACCGGCCGGGGCCTGCAGGCCGCCGCCGTCGAACGCGCGATCGCGCTTTCGCACGAACGCTACTGTTCCGCCAGCATCATGCTCGGCAAGACGGCCGAGATCGTGACCAGCTTCGAGATCGTCGAGGGCTGAGATCGGGTGCTGCTAGAGGCGATGCGCGGTGGTCGTCATGACGCGCGCCGCACCCCGCATCAGCCAGCGCACCGGCAGCGGCAACGAGATGCCCCCGGCGTTGGCGGCAGCGTCACCGTGGCGACGCTCGTCGTCCTGCATCACCTGGACGATGGCACGCGAGCGCTCGTCTTCCACGGGCAGACGGCTCAAGTGACTCGCCAGGTGCTGCTCCACCTGCCGCTCGGTCTCGATGACGAAGCCCAGGCTGACACGGTCGCCCAGACGACCAGCCAGCAGGCCGACACCGAAGGCACCGGCGTACCA
>JAEUPH010000144.1 GCA_016790395.1 Rubrivivax sp.
CGAGATCGGCTTCGAGGGCATCCAGGCCAGCCCGCGCCACAAGAGCGGCATCGCCGTGCGCTTCCCGCGCATGCTGCGCATCCGCCACGACAAGCCGCTGCACGAGGCCGACACCCTGGCCACGCTGCAGGGCCTGCTGGCGGCGCCGGGATGATGGCGGCTGCAGCCCGTACATTCCGGGGCTGCAGAGTCTTCAGGGAGAAGCGATGAAGCATGGGCTGGGGCGCGCCTGCGTGGCGCTGGGGGTGCTGGTCTTCGCCGTCACGGCGCGGGCACAGATCAGCGAGGTGCAGGCCGAGCAGCTGATGAAGCTGGCCGGCGGCTGGGCGCAGATCGCCTCCATGGCGCCTTCGATGCGCCAGGCCTTCAAGGCCGGCATCGCCCGCCCCGAGGCCGGGCTGGACGACGACCAGCGGGCCAAGCTGGCGGCTGCGGCCGAAGCCGGCTTCGACACCGAGCGCATGCGCCAGGTGGCCCGGCGCACGCTGGCCGAAGGCGTGCAGTCGGGCTACGTGCCCGAACTGCTGGCCTGGTACCGCAGCGAGCCCGGCCGCGTGGTGACGGCCGCGGAGGAGGCTTCCAGCGCCGACGAGCTCCGCGGCGACAGCGAGGCCCGCGTGCGGGCGGGCATCGCGCTGCTGCAGGCCGCCTCGCCCGAGCGCCGCGCGCTGCTCAACCAGGTGGTGGAAGTGACGCGTGCGGTGCCTGCCGGCGCCGACTTCGTGCTCAACCTGGGCCTGGCGGTGCAGCGTTCCATGGCGCGCCTGAATCCGAAGGCGCCACCGGCCGACGAGGCCAAGGCGCGCGCCGACTTCGATGCCCAGCGCCCGCAACTGATGCAGGGCTTGCAGGTGCTTTCGTTGGCCGGCGTTGCCGTCACCTACCAGGGCGTGCCCGACGCCACGCTGGCGGCCTACACCCGCTTCATGGGCGGCGCGGCCGGCGACCACATCACCGACCTGTCCACGCGTGCCTTCGAGGCCGCGCTGCTGGACGCCTTCGACCGCCTGGGGCGCTGAACCCCGGGCTTGCACGGGTGGAAGGGGGAATTGGGCGGCGCCCACCCCCTTGATCGGGGCTTGGGCCGCGGGCGGGCTGCCTAGCATGGCGAAGATGCCCATGGAAGGAGCCTCGTGGACTCCGTGCTTGCCCCTGCCCCGAACGTCGCGGCCGACGCCGCCGATGCGCTGCTGCTGAAGGCCGCCGCCGGCGGCGCCATGCCCTTGCCCGAGCTGCTGGACGGCGCTCAGGCGCTGCAGAACGCCGGCCGCGGCGACCAGGCCGAGCGCCTGTACGCCGCCTGGATCGCCCACACCGATTCGCCGCACCGCCATGTTGCGGCCTTCAACCGCGGTGCGCTGCTCAGCACGCTGGGCCGCGAGGCCGAGGCCGAAGCCGCCTACCAGGGTGCCCTGGACGCCGTGCCCGGCTTCGCGCCGGCGCACCTGAACCTGGGCCACCTGTGCGAGCGGCGTGGCGACACCGCCGCCGCGTTGGCGCACTGGCGCGCCGTGTTCGACGCCCAACCGCCGGCCATGCTGGAACACCGGCTGCACGCGCTGAACAACAGCGCGCGGCTGCTGGAGACGCTGCGTCGCTATCCCGAGGCTGAGACGCTGATGCGCACCAGCCTGGAGCTCAAGGCCGAGCAGAACGACGTCATCCAGCACTACGTCCACATCCGCCAGAAGCAGTGCGCCTGGCCGCACTACCTGCCGGTGGGTGCGGTGACGGAGAACCAGCTGCTGATGGGCACCTCGCTGCTGGCCAGCATGGGGCTCACGGACGACCCCGCGCTGCAACTGCTGGCCGCCACGCGCTTCGTGCAGGAGAAGCTGCCCAAGCCGCCGGCCATGCCGCTCTACACGCTGGCGCCCAAGCGCACCGGCCGCATCAGGATCGGCTACCTGTCGGGCGACCTGCACATGCACGCCGTGGGCCTGCTCACGCCCGAGCTGTTCGAACTGCACGACCGCGAACGCTTCGAGGTCACGGCCTTCTGCTGGACGCCGGAATCGGCGCAGCCCGAGTTCCGCCGCCAGCGCGAACGCATCCTGCGTGCCATGGACCACCACGTGAAGCTGGCCGGCGTGGACGACGTCACCGCCGCCCGGCTCATCGCGCAGGCCGGCATCGACGTGCTGGTGGACCTGCAGGGCCTGACCAGCGGCGCGCGGCCGCACATCCTGCAGCAGCGTCCGGCGCCCGTGCAGGTGAGCTACCTGGGCCTGCCCGGCACCAGCGCCATCCCTGGCGTGGAGTGGATGCTGGCCGACCGCTTCGTCATGCCGCCGGAGCTGCTGCCCTACTGCACCGAGAAGCCGCTGTACCTGCCGCACTGCTACCAGGTGAGCGACCGCAAGCGCGACGTGGCGCCGCGGCCCGCGCGCTCGAAGTACGGCCTGCCCGACGACGCCTTCGTCTTCTGCAGCTTCAACAACAACCACAAGTTCACCCCCGAGATGTTCGGGGCCTGGATGCGCATCCTGGGCGGCGTGCCCGGCAGCGTGCTGTGGCTGCTGGCCGACAACGACACGGCGCGCGCCAACATGCTGGCCGCTGCGGCAACGCAGGGCATCGCCCCGGAGCGGCTGGTCTTCGCGCCGCGCGTGGCACCGTCGGAGTACCTGGCGCGCTTCCAGCTGGCCGACCTGATGCTGGACACCTTCCCCTTCAACGCCGGCACCACCGCCAGCGACGCGCTGTGGATGGGCCTGCCCATCGTCACGCGTGCCGGCCGCACCTACATCAGCCGCATGGCCGGCAGCCTGCTGCACGCCGTGGGCCTGCCCGACCTGGTGACCGAGAACCTGGCCGACTATGAGCGGCTGGCCATCGCGCTGGGCCGCACGCCGCAGCGCATCGTCTCCTACAAGCGTTTCCTGGCCGAGCACGGCCGCAGCTCGCCGCTCTTCGACCTGCCGCAGATCGTGCGCGACATCGAAGCCGAGTTCGAGAAGCTGGCCCTGGCCGCAAGGGGGCGCTGATCACGCCCGATCCGCATGGCTGCCCGCGACGACCCTGAACTGCACGCGACGACGCAGTCGGCGCCTGGTGCCTCGCCGGCGCAGCCGCCGCCGGCGGTGCCGCCGCATGGCTGGAACCTGGACAACGACGCCCTCGCGCACGCGCTGAGCTGGCTGACCCGCCACCACGGCCGCGAGCGCACGCCCGAGTCGCTGCTGGCCGGCCTGCCGGCCGACGTCGGCGAATCCGGTCGCCTGGGGCCCGATCAGGCCCTCCGCGTGCTCAACGAGGCCGGCTACAACGCCGGGCTGTTGCAGCGCCGCGTCGGCGAGCTCAACGAGATGCTGATGCCGGCCGTGCTGCTGCTGAAGGAGGCCGACTGCTGCATCGTGGTGGCGCGCCGCCACGACGGCCGCTACGACATCGTGATGCCCGGCCGCGAGCACAACGCCTGCACGGCCAGCGAGGCCGAGCTGGAAGGCGAATACACCGGCGTGGCGCTGGTGGCCACGCCGCGCGCCGAGGGCGAGGCCTCGCTCACCTCGGGCGCCACGCCGTCCTTCGCGCGCGAGGCCGGCTCGCACTGGCTGTGGGGCACGATGCGTCGCTTCCTGCCCTACTACCGCGGCGCGCTGATGGCGGCGCTGCTGAGCAACGTGCTGATGCTGGTCACCGGCCTGGCCACCAGCGTCATCTACGACAAGGTCATCCCGCACCAGGCCTACGTCACGCTGTGGTCGCTGGCCGCGGCCAGCGGCCTGGCGCTGCTCTTCGACCTCATGGCGCGCCAGCTGCGCGCCTACCTCATCGACATGGCCGGCCGCAAGGCCGACCTCATCGTCGGCAGCATGCTGTTCCGCCAGACGCTGGCGCTGCGCATGGAACACCGGCCCAGCTCGGCCGGCGGCTACGCGCACCACCTGGCGCAGATCGAGCAGGTGCGCGACTTCTTCGCCTCGGCCACGCTGTCGGCGCTGTCGGACCTGCCCTTCATCCTGATCTTCGTGGCCATGACCTTCGCCATCGGCGGCCCGCTGGGCTGGGTGCTGGTGGTGGCGCTGCCGCTGCTGGTGCTGCTGAGCGCCGTCATCCAGGGGGCGCTGCGCCGCGCCATGAGCGCGCAGATGCAGCAGATGGCCGACCTGCAGGGCGTGCTGGTGGAGGCCGTCGACGGCATGGAAGACCTCAAGGCCGCCGGCGCCCAGGGCCGCTTCCTGCGCCTGTACGAGCACGCCACGGCCGCCGCGGCCACCGCCATGCTGAAGAGTCGCGCCATCACGGCGCTGACCATGAACCTCACCAGCGTGGCGCAGCAGGCCGTGACGGTGGTCATGCTGGTGTGGGGCGTGTACCTCATCGAGGCCAAGGTCATCACCAGCGGCACGCTCATCGGCGCCGTCATGTTCGCCATGCGCGCCGTGGCACCGCTGGCCAGCGTCACCAGCCTGGCCACGCGCTACCAGGGCGCGCGTGCGGCCATGCGGGCGCTGGACGATGTGATGAGCAAGCCCATCGAGCGCGACCCCGCCAAGACCTACCTGCCCAAGCGCGAGCTGAGCGGTCGCGTGGGGCTGGTCGACGTCGGCTTCTCCTACCCGCCGGGCAAGCCCGGCGCGGAGTCGCCGCGTGTGCTCAAGGGCATCACGCTGCGCTTCGAGCCCGGCGAGCGCGTGGCCATGCTGGGCCGCATCGGCAGCGGCAAGAGCACCGTGCTGCGCCTGATGGGCGGCCTGTACCAGCCCAGCGAAGGGCATGTGGAGGTGGACGGCATCGACCTGCGACAGATCGACCCCGCCGACTACCGCGCCCGCGTCGGCTTCGTCTCGCAGGACCCGCGCCTGTTCAACGGCACGCTGCGCGACAACGTGCTGCTCGACCGCCCCGCCGCCGACCCCGCGCGCCTGGTGGAGGTGGCGCGCGTCACCGGGCTGGACCGCCTCATCGCCGCGCACCCGCTGGGCTGGGAACTGCCGGTGGGCGAAGCCGGCGGGCTGCTGTCCGGCGGCCAGCGGCAGCTGGTGGCGCTGGCGCGCTGCCTGGTGACGCAGCCGCAGATCCTGCTGATGGACGAGCCCACGAGTTCCATGGACGCGCAGAGCGAGGCCGCCTTCCTGCGCCAGCTGAAGGAGGCCAGCGGCCACTGCACGCTGGTCATGGTGACGCACCGCCCGGCGGTGCTGGAGCTGGTGCAGCGTGTCGTCGTCGTCGACGGCGGCAAGCTGGTGATGGACGGCCCGAAGGAGCAGGTGCTGGCGGCGCTCTCCGGCCAGCGCCCCGC
>JAEUPH010000175.1 GCA_016790395.1 Rubrivivax sp.
GTCCATCCAGCCGCCCGGCTTGTGGCACAGGTGCTCGAACTGCCGCGCCAGGCGTTCACCGATCTGCCGCGAGCGGCCCTTGATCTGGCTCCAGTAGCTGGGCTGGATCTGCACGCGCTCGGCGAAGCGGCGCTCCAGGCCACGCAGCGTGGCGGCGTCGGCATGGCGCGCGGTGGCACGCACGAACTCTTCGAAGAGCAGCAGCGCGTTGTCCAGGCGCACCTGGGCGAGGTCTTGGGGGCCGGTGGGCTGCATGGGCGGGAAAGTGCGAATGATAAAGCGCCCTTGACCTGGCGCCCGCCCGTAGCATGGCGCATGGACCGTGCGACGCAGCCCGAGGTGGTCTTCCCCAGCGGCGAGACGCGCCCCGCCCTGGGCGTGGGCACCTGGCGGCTGGGCGAATCGGCGGCACGCCGCAGCGCCGAGCTGGCCTCGTTGCGCCTGGCGCTGGAGCTCGGCTTCCGCGTCATCGACACGGCCGAGATGTACGGTGACGGCGGCGCCGAGGCGGTGCTGGGTCAGGCATTGGACGGGGCCCTTCGCGGCGGCATGCAGCGCAGCGAACTCTTCATCGTCTCGAAGGTGCTGCCGCAGCACGCCAGCGAACGCGGTGTGCAGGCTGCCTGCGAGGCCAGCCTGCGGCGGTTGCAGCTGGAGCAACTCGATCTCTACCTGCTGCACTGGCGCGGCGACGTGCCGCTGGCGGACACCGTGCGCGGCTTCGAGCACCTCCAGCGGCGCGGGCTCATCCGGCTGTGGGGCGTCAGCAATTTCGACAGCCAGGACATGCGTGAGCTGTTCAGCGTGCCGGGTGGGCGCGCCTGTGCCACCAACCAGGTCTACTACTCGCTGGGCGAACGCGGTGTCGAGTTCGACCTGCTGCCCTGGCAGCGCGTGCAGCAGATGCCGCTGATGGCCTACTGCCCCTTCGACCAGGGCGCGCTGGTCGATCATCCGGCGCTGCGCCCGGTGGCCGAGCGCCACCGGGCCACGCCCTCGCAGGTGGCGCTGGCCTGGCTGCTGCGGCAGGGCGGCGTGATGCCCATCCCCAAGGCCCGCAACGCCGTGCACCTGCGCCACAACGCCGCCGCGCAAGGCCTGCGCCTGGACGCCGAGGACCTGGCCGAGCTCGACCGCGCCTTCCCGCCACCCCGTCAGCCCACGCCGCTGGCCGTTCGCTGAAGGCTGGCGTGCCGGCTGGCGTCGTCGCTCAGGCCGGCGCGTGCAGGGCCACGGCGTGGTTGTCGGGCGCCATCGCCACCGGCCAGGCCAGCATCCGTGCCGCGGCGCGCAGGTGCCAGCGCGCCGCGCCGCGCGCCGCGTGCAGCGTCACGCCGTCGCCGTCGGCGGCGGGCACCAGGGCGCAGGGTTCGGTGAGTTCGGCCACGCGCGTGTACCCGCGCGGGCTGCCCGGGTGCCACCACAGGCCCCGACGCTGTTTCTGCGCGCTGATGATGAAGCCACCGGCGGGGCCGGCGGCGATGTCGCCGGCATAGCCGCCGCCCTGCGGGTCGGCGCAGGGCAGGTCCAGCGAACGGCCGTCCCAGACCGCCAGGGTGGGCGCTTCGGCACGCCGCCCGGGGTCGTCGTGCTCGGCCTGCAGCGCAATGCCCAGCAGCGGCCGGTCATCGATCGACCAGGCCATGTGGCGCAGGCTCAGTCGCGGATCGGCCAGGGTCCAGCGGCCTTCGATGCGGCCGCTGGCGGGGTCGGTGCAGGTCAGGCAGGGCGCCATGTCCTCCAGGCGCACCTTGCGGCCGCCCGCTTCGCGCGGGATGCCGCCATTGGCCACCATCAGCTTTCCGTCGGGCGCCGGCAGCAGCTGGTGGGGGTCGATGCCGCCGCTGGCGAACTGCGCCACGCGCCTGAGCGTGAGCGGGTCGCGCACGCTCACCCAGCCCTGGCCGCTGGCCGGGTCGGTCTCCACGGTGTAGATCCAGCGGCCATCGGCGCTGGCCGTGGCATGCCCGTCGAGGCTGCGCCGCGGCGTGTCGCTGTCGATGCCGTGCCGCACCACCACCTGGCCCCCAGCGTCGCAGCGCAGCAGCCAACGGCCGGGGCGGGCGGCCACGGCGAGGAAGCCGCCGTCGGCGAGTGCCAGCAGGCCATGGCCGCGCGAGGGCAGCGGCAGGGGCTCGAACAGGCGCAGCGAACCGGCGGCCCAGTCCACCTCGACGATGCCGACATGGTCACCCTGCGGGCTGTTGCCCTCGGCCGCGCCCGGCAGCCGCCAGCAGGTGGCGATGCGCTGCACCGGCTCTGCGGCCGCTGCAGCGTCGGGGACCGAGGCGAAGGCCCGTGTCGCAGCCAGGCCCAGCAGTCCGGCCAGGCCCTGGCGCCGGTTCAGGCCCGTGGGCAGGTGTTTCATGAAGGGCTGCGGCATCAGAACTTCACCGTCGTCGTGAGTTGCACCGTGCGCGGCTTGCCCAGCGTGTAGTGGCCGCGGTAGAGCTGGTCGGCGTAGCGCTTGTTGCCGACGTTGGTGAGGTTCAGCTTGAAGGCCACCGGCCCGTGGTCGACCTCGGCCATGAGGTCGGCCGTGACGAAGCTGGGGGCAAGGATGGCGCTGAGCTGCGGCGTGTCCCGGCTGCGGGCGTTCAGGCCCCCGCCCAGGCGCAGCTTGTGGCTGAACTTGTAGGTGCTCCACACCGTGCCGCTGTGCCGCGGCGTGAGGCCCGGGCGCGAGCCCACGCGCTCGCCCTGCAGCGTGGTGCCACTCACCACGCCGGCGCTGTCCACCTTGGCCGACGGGATCCAGGCGTAGGAGGCGAACACCTCCCAGCGCGGCGTGATGCGGCCGGCGATGTCGATCTCCAGGCCCGCCGCGTGGCGCTGGCCCGAGAGGATGTAGTTGGTGGCGTTCACCGATTCCTCGTCGCGGTTGCGCTCGTTGGTCTTGGTGGCGTGGAACAGCGCCAGGCGCAGCGAGGCGGTGCCGGCATCGTTCTCCAGCTTGGCGCCGAGTTCGATGTTGCGGCTGCCCTCGGGCGGCGTGTTGGCGCCCAGCGCGTCGTACTGGTAGGCGTCGCCCGAGGTGTTGAAGCTGGTGCCGTAGCTCAGGTGGTAGGACGAGGTGGGCGTGGGCTGGTACAGCGCGCCGAAGCGGCGGCTCCACAGCGAATCGGCGCGGCTGCGGCTGGCGGTCTCCTGGCCCAGCGTGGTGGCCGTGGTGGAGTAGGTGCGGTAGCGGCCTTCGAAGCGGTCCCAGCGCAGGCCGGCCAGCAGCTTCCAGCTGGGCGACAGCTGCACCAGGTCCTGTGCGTACAGGCCCGTGGCCTCGCTCCTGAAGTCGCGGTTCTTCAGCTTGGCGCGCAGCGACTCGTCGACCCAGCCGCTGCCCGTGTTCTGCGCCACCGTGACGTCGGGCTTGAGCAGCGCGCCGCTGGCCGGGTTGGCGATGGCGAAGCCGACGAAGCTGTCCTTCACGAAGTCCACGCCGGCCTGCACCGCGTGGCGCAGGCCGAAGGCGCTGAACTTGGAGTCGTAGTCGCTCTGCAGCAGCAGGTTGTCCAGGTCCTGCACCTTGGCGCTCAGGCTGTTGCCGCCGCTGCGGCGCAGCACGGTGTCGGGGCCGAAGTTGGCCTGCGTGGCGGCCACACCGCCCGGCTGGGCCGAGGCCGGCGCGATGCGGATGGCGCTGGCGCGCTGGTCGCGCGTGAAGGCGCCGCGGCGGACGGTGGTCTTGAGTTCGCTGCGGTCGGCGAAGCGATGCGTGTGGCTGAAGGTGCTCATGCGGGCCGTGCCCAGGCTCACGTCACTGGCCAGGCCGTAGAAGGACTTGGGGTCGACCGGGATGATCTGGTTTTCCAGCCAGGGCAGGCCGTAGTTGATGCCGTTGTCGTTGTCCAGCACCACCAGGCTGGCGAGGAACTCGTCGGCGGTGCCGATGCCCCAGCGGAAGGCGGGCGCGATGCCGGCCTTCTCGATCTTGTTGCCGTAGTTGTCGGCCTGGGTGGACATGGTGCTGATGCGCAGCGCCGAGCTCTCGCCGGTGCGCGTGTTGAGGTCCACCGTGCCGCGCACGTAGCCGCCGTTGCCCAGCGTCACCGCCACTTCGTTCGGGCTGTAGAGCAGCGGCACCTTGCCGACCTGGTTCACCGCGCCGCCGGTGGATCCGCGGCCGAAGAGCATGCTGGCCGAGCCGCGCAGCACTTCCACGCGATCGACGTAGAAGGTGTCGCGCTCGTAGAAGGCGGGGTCGCGCAGACCGTCGACGAAGATGTCGCCGGTGGTCAGCAGCGAGAAGCCGCGCAGGCGGATGTCCTCCTCGCCACCCTCGGCGGCCTGGAAGCTGATGCCGGCGGTGTTGCGCAAGGCGTCGCGCAGGGTGTCGAGATTGCGGTCGTCGATGAGGCGCTCGGTGACCACGGTGATGCTCTGGGGCACGTCGCGCAGCTCCTGCTGGCCCTTGCCGATGCGCGTGGTGGTGGCCTGCACGCTCTCCTTGCCTGTCGGCTCGGCCGCGACTTTGGCGCGCACCATGGGCAGCACCTTGGGCGCTTCGGCCGGGGCCGGCGCCGAAGCGGCGGCAGCGGGCGCAGGGGCGGTGCCCTGGGCCATCGCGGCGCCCAGGCCCAGGCACGGGGCCACGGCGCTTAACGGCAGCAAGGCCAGCGGCCGGCAGGTTTTCAACAGGCGAAAGGGGGCCATCCCGTGCTTCATCGGGTTCCTCTGGAGGGTGGGGTTGGAAAGAAAGGGGCGGCGCAGCGCTGCGTTCAGCGCGCAGCCTCGGGTTCGCTGACGAAGCCCACCCGGGTGAGGCCGGCGCGGGTGGCGTCGGCCAGGGTCTCGGAGACGGCGCGGTAAGGCGTGGCGCCATCGGCGCGCAGCTGGATCTCGGGCTGCGGCTGCACCGTGCCGGCCTGCCGGAAGCGGGCGGCCGACTGCTCGCGCGACACCGGCTCGCCGTTCCAGAAGCGCTGTCCGGCGGCGTCGATGGCGAACTCGATGCGCTCGGGCTTCGTCGGGTTGGGCTGCGAGCTGACCTTGGGCAGGTCCAGCTTCACGGCATGCGTGAGCAGTGGCGCGGTGACGATGAAGATCACCAGCAGCACCAGCATCACGTCGATCAGCGGCACCATGTTGATCTCGGCCACCGGGGTGGCGCTGCGCTGGCGGTCGAAGGAGGCGAAGGCCATGGCGGGCTCCCTGGGCTTCTTCAGGCCGCGGCCGGCTTGAGGGGCTGCACCTTGGCCGCGGGCGCCGCGGCCTGGTGCACGGTGGCGCCCGGCGCCTGGCCCAGCGTGAGGAAGCTGTGCAGCTCGAAGGCGAAGGCGTCCAGGCGTGCCGAGAGCACGCGGTTGCCGCGCACGAAGGCGTTGTAGGCCATCACCGCGGGGATGGCCACCGCGAGCCCGATGCCGGTCATGATGAGCGCTTCGCCCACCGGGCCGGCCACCTTGTCCAGCGTGCCCGCGCCGCTCATGCCGATGGCCACCAGCGCGTGGTACACGCCCCAGACGGTGCCGAAGAGCCCCACGAAGGGCGCCGTGGCACCCACCGTGGCCAGCAGCGTGAGGCCGCTTTCCAGGCGCAGGGTTTCTTCGTCCAGCACCTTCTTGATGGTGCGCGTGATGTAGTCGCTGGCGCTGCCGGCGTCGGCCAGGCGCGTGGCGCCATGGCGCGCGTGGTGGGCCTGCGCATGCAGCGCGTGGGCGCTGAGGTGGGCGAAGGGGTCCTTGGCGCCATGCGTGGCGAGCTCGTGCTGCACGTCGTCGAGCGAGCGTGCGTTCCAGAAGAAGTCGAGGAAGGCCTGGCCGCGGCGGTGGCGCTGCCATTGCGCCACGCTCTTGATGGTGATCAGCGCCCAGGAGGCGATGGACATCACCACCAGCAGGGCCAGCAGCGTCTTGCCGACGGCGTCGCTCTGTGCGAGCAGGTGGGCGAAGCCGAACGAGGAGGTCGAGGTGTCCATGGGCGGTGTCACTCTTGCGGATATTCGATGGGCGCCACGACCTCGACTTCGAGGGCCTGGCCGTTTTCGGTGTAAGGCTTGAATCGCGCCTGGCGCATGGCGCCCAGTGCGTTCTCGTCCAGGCGCGGGTAGCCGGAACTGCGTTGCACGCCCACGGCGACGGGCTGGCCGCGCACGTCCACCACCACGCGCAGCCACACCGTGCCGTGCTCGCCGGCGCGCCGCGAGGCCCGCGTCAGCTCGGCCGGCGGCTCGACGAGGTAGGCCACCGCGGTGGCCGCAACGCGCTTGCGCAGCGGTGGCGGGGCCGGTGTCGCGGGGGGCGCCGGAGGCACGACGACCACGGGGCTGGCCACCGGCTGCGCTTCGGCCGAAGGCACGGTGAAGCTTTCCGCCGGCGCCGGCGTGGGGCTGGGCGCGGCGACCACCGGGGCCGGCAGCGGCGTGATCTCGGGGCGCGGCGCGGCCGGGCGCACGGGCAGTGGCGGCGGGGGCACGGGCTCCTGCGGCCGTTCGGGACTGATGAGGTCCACCACCAGGGGCGCGGCCTGGCGCAGCGCATGGCGCACCTCTTGCACCTGCAGCAGGCCCCAGAGTGCCAGGAGGTGAGCCCCGGCGGCGGCCAGGCAGACCATGCGCTGCGATCGGCGGCTGGCCGTGGGCTGGGCGACCAGCAGGCGTTGCCAGTCAGGCAGGGTGGGGAGCGGTTGCGGCATCACGGTGCGTGAATGCTAAATGGAATGCGAATGATTCGCAATACAGTTTCCGTTGATGCAACGCAAGCCGGGCCGCGGGTGCCGCTCTGGCGGTCCGGGCCTGGCGGCCGCTTATGCTCGGGCGATGGTTCTGAACCTCGTCTGGGTGGGCTTCATCCTCGTCGGTTTCGTGGTCGCGCTCGTGCGCCTGGCGCAGGGCGACCTGGCGATCTTCACGAAGGTCATCACCGCACTCTTCGACACCGCGAAGACCGGCTTCGACA
>JAEUPH010000189.1 GCA_016790395.1 Rubrivivax sp.
CGCGACCAGGCCCAGGCCGCCGCCACGCAAAGGGTGCAGGCCCAGCTGGCCTTCACGCGCCAGCTGCTGGAGGCCAGCCCGCTGCCGGTGTCGGTGACCGACGCCAGGCTGCGCTACGTCACGGTCAACCAGGCCTGGGAAGCGTTCCATGGCCGCTCGCGCGAACAGGCGATCGGGCAGACCGTGGGCACTCACCTGCCGGCCGCCGAACAGCGTGTGCACGAAGCCTACAACCGCCTGCTGCTGAAGCAGCGCGAGCCGCTGCGCTACGAATCCACGGTGACGGCCGGCGACGGCACGGCGCGCGACGTGGTGGTCAACAAGATGCTGGTGCCGGGCGAGGACGGCCGCGCCGAGGGCATCCTCACGGTGATGGTGGACGTCACCGAGTTCCGCAACGCCGAGCGCGCCACCCGCGAGGCGCGCGACGCGGCGGAAGAGGCCTCGCGCGCCAAGAGCGAGTTCATCGCCAACATCAGTCACGAGCTGCGCACGCCCCTGCAGGCCATCATCGGCTTCTCCGAACTGGGCGCGCACCGCGGCCGCGAGCACGCCCGGCTGGCCGCCATGTTCACCGACATCCACGGCGCCGGCCAGCGCATGCTGGCGCTGGTGAACGACCTGCTGGACGTGGCCAAGATCGAAAGCACGGTGGGCACCATCCACCTGGAGCGCGCCGACCTGCGCGGCGTGCTGCGCGACGTGCTGCGCGAACTCCAACCTCTGCTGGAGCAGCGGCGGCTGAGCGTGAACCTGCAGCTCCCGCAGGCGCCGATGCGCGGCAAGATGGACCCGCTGCGCATCCAGCAGGTGCTGCGCAACGTGCTGGCCAACGCCATCAAGTTCTCGCCGGCGGGCTCGGCGATCGACATCCAGGGCGAGCACACCGTGGCCGACGAGCTGCACCTGGCCATCGCCGACCGCGGGCCAGGCATCCCGCCGGGAGAGATCGAGAAGATCTTCGAAGCCTTCGTGCAGAGCACGCAGACCAAGGACGGCTCGGGCGGCACCGGCCTGGGCCTGGCGATCTGCCGCAAGATCGCGCTCGCCCACGGCGGCCGCATCACGGCCGAGAACCGCGAAGGCGGCGGCTCGGTGTTCCACCTCGTGCTGCCGGCGCGCAGCGCCACCGAGACCATGCCGCTGCCCCTCTGAGAGCGGCCCGGCGCGCCGCACAATGCCGCGCCATGGACACCTCCTCCGCCGCGACGGGCCGCCAGGCGCTGGCCGGGCTGTGGCAACAGGCCGGCCTGCCCCCGGCGGCCTTGGCCCAGGCCGCGCTGAACGATGCCGGCCCCGTGCTGCCCACCTCCTTTGCCGTGGCCGCCGCCGCGCAGGGCAGCCTGGCTGCCGCGGCGCTGGCCGCCGCGGAAATCGGCCACCGCCGCGCCCCGGCAGCACCGCGCCAGCAGGTCAGCGTGGATGCGGTGGCGGCCGCCGTGGAGTGCGGCGCCTCGCTGGCCATCGACGGCCGACCGGTGGACGCCTGGGACAAGCTCTCAGGCCTGTACCGCTGCGGCGAGGACACCGGCGTCCCCGGCTGGCTGCGGCTGCACGCCAACTTCGCCCACCACCGCGACGGCGCACTGCACCTGCTGGGCTTGCCCGAGGGGCCGGCCACCGAACGCGACGCGGTGACGCAGGCGCTGCGCGGCTGGCGCGCGGAGGACTTCGAAGCGGCCGCCTCGGAGGCCGGCCTCGTGGTCGCGGCCGCGCGCAGCTTCTCCGACTGGGACGCCCACCCCCAGGGCCGCGCGCTGGCGGGGGCGGCGCCCTTCACGCTGGCGCGGCTGCCCGGTGCTGCTGCGCCGCGGCCCTGGCCCGCGCGCGGCGACGACGCCCGCCCGCTGGCCGGCCTGCGCGTGCTGGAGCTGACGCGCATCCTCGCCGGCCCGGTGGCCGGCCGCACGCTGGCCGGCTACGGCGCCGAGGTGCTGCTGCTGAACTCGCCCCTGCTGCCCAACATCGAGCACATCGCCGACACCAGCCGAGGCAAGCTCTCGGCCCATGTCGACCTGAAGACCGAAGCCGGCCGCGCCACGCTGCAGGCAGTGCTGCCGCAGGCCGACGTGTTCCTGCAGGGCTACCGCCCCGGCGGCCTGGCGGCGCTGGGCTTCGCGCCCTCGGACGTGGCGCGTGCCTCGCCGGGCATCGTGTGCGTGTCGTTGTCGGCCTACGGCCCCGCGGGACCCTGGGCCGGCCGGCGCGGCTTCGACTCGCTCGTGCAGACGGCCACCGGGTTCAACCACGCCGAGGCGGCTGCCCTCGGCAGCGCCACGCCCAAGGCGTTGCCGGTGCAGATCCTGGACTTCGCTGCCGGCTACCTGCTGGCCTTCGCGGCGCAGGCCGCGCTGTTGCGACAGCGCCTGGAAGGCGGCAGCTGGCACGTGCAGGTGTCATTGGCGGCCGTGGGCCTGTGGCTGCGCGGCCTGGGCCGCGTGGCACCGGCAGCCGGCTCACCCGATGCTGCGCCCTGCCTTCAGGACTGGCCCAGCGGCTGGGGCCGCCTCAGGTCGCCCGGGCACGCCGCGCACTTCTCGGACACGCCAGCCGCCTGGCTGCGGCCAGCCATGCCGCCGGGCACGCACGCAGCGGCCTGGCCCTGATCAGAACTTGCGCACCTCGATGTTGTTCTTTTGCAAGGCATAGCCCAGCTGCCGAGGCGTGACGCGCAGCAGCCGCGCCGCCTTGGCCTGCACCCAGCCGCACTGCTCCATGGCCCAGATCAGGCGTTCGCGCTCACCGTCCGGCGGCGCGCCGGCCGCGTCGCGCGAAGGGCTGGCCGGCAGCGCGGCCGTGGGGCCGATGCGCGTGACCTCGCCCTCCACGGCGTCCGCCGGCGCCTTGCGCGACACCGGCATGGCCATGGGTGACGAAGCCACGGCCGCCACGGCGTCGGCCTTGTCCAGGAAGTGCAGCGTCTGCGTCAGGCAGCGGTTGCTCTTGCAGGGGAAGGCGAGGTCGCGGATGGTGTCGCCCTGCACCATGGTGGCGGTGCGCTCGATGCAGTTCTCCAGCTCGCGCACGTTGCCAGGCCAGTAGCAGCTGGCAAGCACCTTCATGGCCTCGGGCGTCACCTTCAGCTGGCGGCGGTTCTCCTTGTTGTAGCGGTCGATGAAGTGCGCCACCAGCGGGGGGATGTCGTCGCGCCGTTCGCGCAACGGCGGCAGGAAGATGCTCACCACGTTGATGCGGTAGTAGAGGTCGGCGCGGTACTCGCCGCGCTGCACCATCTTCTCCAGGTCGCGGTTGGTGGCGCAGATGAGGCGCACGTCCACCTTCACGGGCTTGCTGCCGCCCACGCGCTCGAACTCGCGCTCCTGCAGCACGCGCAGCAGCTTGGCCTGGAAGGCGGGCGAGATGTCGCCGATCTCGTCCAGGAACAAGGTGCCGCCGTGCGCCAGCTCGAAGCGGCCCTTGCGCTCGCCGGCGGCGCCGGTGAAAGCGCCCTTCTCGTGGCCGAAGAGCTCGCTCTCCAGAAGGCTTTCGGTGAGCGCGGCGCAGTTCACCTTGATGAAGGGTGCGTCCTTGCGCGGCGACTGGAAGTGGATGGCGCGTGCGATGGCTTCCTTGCCGGTGCCGCTCTCGCCGCGCAGCAGCACCGTGGAGCGCGCCGGCGCGGCCTGGTGCACCTCCACGAACACCCGCTGCATCGGCTTGGACTCGCCGATCACGTTGTCCAGCGAATGGCGCCCCGGCTTGGGCTCGCGCTGCAGCGCCTTCTGCAGCCGCGTGGTTTCCAGCTGCAGCCGGCGGTGCTCGTCGCTCACGGCGTCGTGCAAGGTGGCCGACTGGGCCAGCAGCGTGGCCACCATGGTGAGGATGCGCTGGTCGTCGGTCAGGCGCGCGCCGCCGCGCACCTCGCGCTGGGCGGCCAGCACGCCCACCACGGCCTTGTCGGTCTTCAGCGGCACCACGAGGAAGGCGAGCATGCGCTCGTCGTCGGCGCGGAAGGCGCCGGTGCGGTCGATGAACTCGGGCGCCTGGGTGACGTCAGGCACCACCACGGGCATGCCTGTCGCAAAAACGTGCCCGATGATCCCTTCGCTGTGCTTCCAGCTGCCGCGCTGCTCCTGCTGGCGCGTCAGCCCGGTGGCGCTGTGCACGCCCAGGCGGTTCTCGTCGGCCACCGGCATGACGATCATCACCCGCTCCAGGCCCATGTGCACGGCCAGCACGTTGAGCGCCGCGCGGAAGGTGCGCGTGATGTCCAGCGAGGCCCCCAGGATGCGGCAGATCTCGTAGACGGTGATCAGCTCCACATGGGAGCGTTCACCGTGGGCAGTTCGGCTTTGCATCTCACGCACCTCCTTGGAGCAGGCCGAGGCTCGATGCGCGGGAAGTGCAAGAAGCACGCCGGGTTTTCCCGCAGCCGCCCCCACCGCCGGGGCGATTGACGTTGGTCAACCGAACTTGAACAGCACACCATGGCCGCCACGCGGGTATTCCCACGCGACGTTGCTGTGCTCCGTGCAGATCACGCGGCAGCTGCCGCACTCCAGGCAGCCGTCGGTGATGAGCGTCACCATGCCGTTGCCCTCGGTCTTGTAGCAGGCGGCGGGGCAGACCCAGGTGCAGCTCTGCTCCTTGCAGTCGTTGCTGCAGATGGCGGCGTCCTTGATCGCGATGTGCGGGCGCCCGTGGTCCACCTTGTAGCGGTTCTGGAACAGCTTGTCCTCGACGTTGACGACGATGGCGGCGGTGATCATCGGAAGGCCCTCCAGAGCTTGAAAGCGTCGCCCACCAGGCCGCGCCAGCGGCGCGAGGCCCTGAAGCTGCCCAGCACCTCGCCGACCTTGGTCTTCTTGTCGATGCCATCGACGGTGAAGATGGTCTTGGCGGCCTGGTTCACCAGCTTCGGGTAGGCGTTGAAGAATTGCGGGCTGTCGTGCAGCACCTGCGGCATGTTGCGGTACTTGTGCAGGTCCTTCATGACGTAGCTGGCGTCCAGCGCGTCCTTGTAGGCCTTCAGCGTCTTCGCACTCATTTCCTTGCCCGCGGCCTTGGCGGCGATCACCGTCTCGGCAGCCAGCTGCCCGGTGGTCATGGCCAGGTTGCTGCCTTCCCGGTGCACGGCGTTCACGAAGCCGCCGCTGTCGCCGACGATCATCCAGCCGTTGCCATAGACCTGCGGCACGGCGTTGAAGCCGCCTTCGGGGATGAGGTGGGCCGCGTACTCCTTCATCTCGCCGCCTTCGATCAGCGGCGCGATGGACGGATGCCGCTTCAGCCGCTCCAGCATCGCGTAAGGCGTGGTGCGGTTCGGGTTGGCCTTGAAGTCGCCCAGCATGCAGCCGATGCCGATGGTGAGTGAATCCTTGTTGGTGTAGAGGAAGCCCGTGCCCACCATGCCCTCGGTGACCGTGCCCATCAGCTCGATGACCACGCCCTCGTCTTCCTTGACGTTGAAGCGCTGCTGCAGCACTTCTTCCGGCAGGAACAGGATCTCCTTCACCGCCAGCGCCACGTTGCCGGCGCTCAGTTCGCCATGGAAGCCGGCCTTGCGTGCCAGCGTGCTGTTCACGCCGTCGGCCAGGATCACCACGTCGGCGTACACCTCGCCGCCCTGGCGGTCACAGCGCACGCCGATGCAGCGCTGGCCGTCCATCAGCAGTTCCTCGACGGTGGTCTCGCAGATCAGCAAGGCGCCGGCTTCGCGCACCTTCGACGAGAACCACTTGTCGAACTGCGCCCGGATGATGGTGTAGCGGTTGTAGGGCGGCTTGTTGAAGTCGTCGCTGCGGTAGTGCGTGCCGACGAAGCTGTTGTCGTCCAGCACCCACACGCGCTGCTCGATGACATGACGCTCCAGCGGCGCGTCGTCGCGGAAGTCGGGGATCAGCTTCTCCAGCGCGTCGGAGTACAGGATGGCGCCCTGCACGTTCTTGCTGCCGGGGTACTCGCCGCGCTCGATCTGCAGCACCTTCAGGCCGGCCTTGGCCAGGGTGTAGGCCGCGGCGTTGCCCGCCGGGCCGGCACCGACGACGATCGCATCGAACTTTTCTGCTGCCATGCGTTTCTCCGGTCAGGCCACTTTGCGGATGCGCTTGTCCAGGTGCGTGCGAAACGCCTGGGTCAGCACGGGGAGCACCTGCATCGCGTTGCCGACGATGCCGTGGTGCGCGAAATCGAAGATGGGCGCGTTCGGGTCCGTGTTGATGGCGACGATGACGTCGGCGCCTTCCATGCCCACACGGTGCTGGATGGCACCGCTGATGCCCGCCGCGATGTAGAGCTTGGGCCGCACCGTCTTGCCGGTCTGCCCCACCTGGCGCTCG
>JAEUPH010000245.1 GCA_016790395.1 Rubrivivax sp.
AGCTGCTTCCACAGCTCATTGCCGCGCGTCTCGAGTTCGAAGTAGGTGAAGCCGGCGTGGTAGGGGATCTGCCGCGGCGCCACCGGCAGCGCGCGCAGCGTGACGCCGGGCAGCTGCAGGTTGACGAGGTCGCGGATGCGCTCGGCCGGGCCGATCTTCACCTGCGTGGGGAAGCGCGTGCGCAATGCCTCGCCGGGCAACTGCGCATTCACGGCGAGCACGAAGAGGGCCGTGCGCTGCAACTCGATATCGGCGATGACCGCCACGCGGATGCCGTGCTTGCGCTCCTGCAGGTCGATGGGCACGGCCGTCTGCTCGAGCACCATCGACAGGCTTTGTCGCAGGTCGGACATCAGCGGCCTGAAGGTGTTGACCAGGTCGTCGTGCTTGTACTCGGGGTAAGGGACAGGGCGCCGCCTTTCGCCGAAGGTGGCCAGTTCCCCGCCCAGCGCCAGGCACAGCTCGAAGAAGCGCTCCGGGTGCAGCACCGGCAGGCGCTGCAGGTGGGTGAACAGCGGCTGGAAGCGGTTGATGACCTGCAGCAGCAGGAAGTCGACGATCTCGCCCGTGCCGGCGCGCCCGGGCTGGGCCAGCCGGGCGCCGAGCGCCTCGCCGCGCTGGTTCAGCATGCCCTGCACCTCGCGCAGCCAGCCGTCCAGCACCAGCTGGGCCGGGGCGTGCAGCATGGGCGGCACGTACTGCGTGTCCAGCACCACGCGGCCGTCGGCGCGGCGTTCCACCACGCGCACCACGCCCAGGGCGACGTAGCCGTCGTTGACATCCCGCTGCAGCATGAGCCGCAGGTTGAGCCGGCCCACCTGCACCGGGGCCTCGCGCAGGCTGGCGGCATGCACGTCGGCCACACCGAGGTCGGCCACGCGCCAGCGTGGCGGCATGGCGGTCTCGCCGGCTTCGACGTCGCTCTCGGTGACGCCGGGGCGCGACTGCGGAACCGCCAGCACCACGGTCTGGTCGCGGGCGTCCATCGGCACCTCGAAGGCGGCGGGCGCGGGGTCGTCGGCGGGCACGTTGAAGGCCAGGCCGTCGGGCAACACGCCGCGCGCGGCCGAAACCTGGATGCGCCCCTGCAGCAGCGCGGCATCGTCCACCTGCAGCGCGAAGAAGCCCCAGGGCCAGGCCACCGTGGCGGCGATCCGTCCGTCGAGTTGACGGCCGACGAAACGGTCCTGCTGCTGGAAGTGCTGCGGCTGGAGGAACATGCCCTCCGTCCACATCACCTTGTTGTGCCAAGTCATGGGGGGATGCGGTCCATCGGTCTCGTTGTGTGGCTTGGGCCCGCGCGGCAGGGCCGGGTCGGCTGTGGACGATACACGGCCCCACGCGGGCCGTCACCGTGCGCGCCGCGTCCTTCGTCAGACGTTTTCGCGAGGCGCCGGCGACACGCCGCCACACGTGCTGTCAGGGGATGGCCCGGCCATGGGGTGGCGCGTATCATTTTCCGGATCCACCCCCGGGGGCGCCGCTCCCCGCGCTCCCCCTGCCGACAGGAGCCCAGCATGACGCTTCATCCGCTTTCCGCCCTGCGCGCCAGCGCGCTGACTCTCGCTCTGGCCGCCCTGCTGCCCGCACAGGCCCAGGAAGCCGTGGACATGGGCCAGACCGTGCCCGATGCCAAGGCCGTTGCCGAAGGCCTGTTCCCCGAAGACGCCTGCGAGCAGCTCAAGGCCGCCGGCTTCAAGTGCATGGGCTTCAAGCCCGCCGTGCGCTACTCGCTGCCGGCGTCGTCGTTCAAGCTCGGCTCGGCCGAACTGCCCGACACGCTGAAGAAGCAGCTCGAGGTGTTCGCCGAGGTGCTCAAGTCCAAGAAGGGCAGCGGCAAGGTGGTGCGCATCGAAGGCCACGCCGACGCCTCGGGCGCCGCGGCGGCCAACCTCACGCTGTCGCAGAAGCGCGCCGAGGCCGTGCGCGACTTCCTGGTGGAACTGGGTGCCGAGGCCGCCATGCTGAACCCGGTGGGCGTGGGGGCCAACGTGCCCAAGAACAACAAGGATCCGTTCGCGCCCGAGAACCGCCGCGTCGAGATCGGCCGCGCCACGCCGCCGTCCTGAGCCCGGCAGCGGGCCTCAGGCGATCTGGTGCGTCGCCTGACCCGCGAAGTTGATGCTGATGACGCCGCCCCAGATGCAGTTCAGCTTGGAGGTGTCGTTCAGCGCCGGCATGTTGCACAGCATCACCGTGGCCGAACCCGGCGCCCAGGGCGCCGGCGTGTTGGGCACGCAAGGCATGGGGGTCAGCACTCCCAGCGCTGCCGCCGTGGCCGCGGCCACTGTCGGGTTCGACGGGCTGTTGCACATGCCGAAGGGCGGGATGTTGGCGATGGGCTTGTTGTCCATGATGTTGGCCGCGTCCACATAGCTGGTGGACACCATCTTGGGCGTGGGGACGAGCGAACTCGGCGCCACGCCGAAGGTGCACTGCATCACCGCCCCCATGCAGACTTGATTCGGCATCTCGCGGTCTCCTTCAAGGTGGGTTGGCGGCGCGCGTCCACACCGTCAGCGCGCTGAAGTTGTCGTGGCTGGCCTTGTGCGCCGCCGCCTTGCGCACGGCGGCGGCCAGCTCGCCCAGCCAGGCCCCGGGGTTGGGCGCGGCGGCGAGCGTGGCTTCCAGGACGGCATCGTCCAGGTACTCCCACAGGCCGTCGGTGCACAGCATGAACACGTCGCCGGCCTGCACGGCCTCGCGGCCCTCGCCGGCCGTCACCTCCAGCACCTCGGGCGCGATGCCCAGCGCCGAGCGCAGTTCGCTGCGCTTGGGGTGGTTGCGCACCTGGTCGGCCGTGAGCACGCCGGAGTCGACCAGCCCCTGCACGAGGCTGTGGTCGCGCGTGCGGTCGAGCACGCGGCCTTCGCGGAACCAGTACATGCGCGAATCGCCGGAATGCGCCCAGTGCGCGCGGTGCTGGATGAAGTCGATGACCAGGCAGACCACGGTGCTGTGCATGTCCTGGCGCGGCGTGCCGGGCTCGCGCTGGGCGATCAGCACGTCGTTGGTGACGCGCAGCAGGCCGTCCAGTTCGGCGGCCCGCTCCGATGGCTGCAGCGAGAAGCGCCCGATGAGCTCCTGCACCGCCAGCTTGGAGGCGATGTCGCCGCCGCCATGGCCGCCGGCGCCGTCGGCCAGCACGCAGCACAGGTGCTGGCGCGAGTGCCAGTGACCGCAGGCGTCTTCGTTGTACTTGCGTCCGCCGCGGTCGGACATGAGGGCGACTTCGAGTGCCAGCATGCGGGGCCTCCTCGGGTCTGGGCTGCTCAGCGCGGGCCGCGCTCGCGCTGCAGCCGGTCGAGCTGGTCTTCGTAGGCCTTCAGGAAGGCCTTGCCGAAGAGTTCGTCGAAATCGTCCTGCGCCTCGGACTGCAGCTGCGTGAACAGTTCCTGGAACAGTTCCCACAGCCGCGCCTTGCGCGTGGCCGGAATGAGGCTGTTGATGGCCGATTTCTTGGTCAGCTTGCCTTCCAGCTGCGCGGGGTCGAAGCGGCCGAGCACGCCGTCCAGCGCGGCGCGCATGCCGGCCATCACGCCCAGCTGGTGCGCACGCAGGTCGTCGAAGGCGTCGCGCATGGCCGGGGCCGGCGGCATGAAGCCCGGCGTCTGGCCCCCCAGCAGGTGCTGCAGCGCCACTTCCACCGTGGGCGAGAACTTCAGCGGGTTGTTCTCGCGCGAGACGATCATCGTCACCTCGGCGCGCATCTCGCGCTTGAGCGCGGCACGCGCCACAAGCAGTTCCACCGCGCCGCGCGTGGATTCGCGCAGCAGCTGGCCGATGAGCTGCATGTTCTGCGGCGTGAGCGCGTCCATGCGCAGGCCAGGGGCGTCCAGGCCGGCCAGCAGCGCCGCCAGCAGTTCACTCTCCGAGCTGGAAGCTGATGGCACGGCCGCCGCCGGGGCACGCGCGACGGGCGAAGGCACCGGCGCGGGCACGGGCGCGCGGGCTGCTTGCAGGGGCGGCGGCGGCGGCGCGCCGCGCGGCATGCCCGGCAGCGTGACGACGCGGCCGTCACGGGGCGGATCGTTCCAGGAGAAGACGGCACCGCTGGGCAGCGGCGCCGGCGTGGCCGGCGGCCGCGCCGCCGGGGGCAGGGGCATGGGGGTGTTCAGCTCGGAGACATGGTCACTCTGGCTGCCCATGGGCATCAGCGTGGCGGTGCGCTCCAGCGGATCGGATTGCGGCGGCGCGCCCGACAGGCCGAAGAGATCGTCCAGGCTGTCGCCGCCAG
>JAEUPH010000278.1 GCA_016790395.1 Rubrivivax sp.
CACCGGCTCGGTGAAGTCGGCGCGCACGATGGTCTGGGCGCGCATGGCCGAGCCCGACCTCCTGGCCGCGCTGCCCTGCGGAGCCGACCTCGTTCACCTGGCCATCCCGGTGTCGGACCTGCAGATCGAACGCAAGCTGCGCCGCGACCGTGCCTGGGTGCTGGACAGCATCCGCCACTTCGTGCGTCGGGGCGGCGAACTGGGCGCCACCATCAGCGTCGGCTTCGAAGATGCCTCGCGCGCCGACCCCGCGTTCATGGCCGAAGCCGCCGCCGTGGCGCAGGCGCAGGGCGCGGTGCGCATCCGCTTCGCCGACACGCTGGGCCTGCTCGACCCGTTCAGCACCCACGCGATGGTGAGCGCTCTGCGCCGCGAGACCGACCTGGACATCGAGATCCACGCCCACGACGACCTGGGCCTGGCCACGGCCAACACGCTGGCCGCGCTGCGCGCCGGCGCCACGCATGCCAGCACCACGGTCAACGGCCTGGGCGAGCGCGCCGGCAACGCGCCGCTGGAGGAAGTGGCGATGGCGGCGCGCCACCTGCACGGGCTGGAGTGCGGCATCGCCACCGAGTCGTTGCCGGCGATCTCGCGCCTGGTGGCCCAGGCCTCCGGCCGGCCGGTGGCGCCGGGCAAGAGCATCGTGGGCGAGGCCGTGTTCACGCACGAGAGTGGCATCCATGTCGACGGCATCCTGAAGGACCGTCGCAACTACGAGACCTTCCGACCGGAAGAGGTGGGCGCCACGCACCGCCTCGTGCTGGGCAAGCACTCGGGCTCGCACGGCGTGCGCGCGGCCTGCGCCCGGCTGGGCCTGAACCCCGACGAGGCCACGGTGCAGCGGCTGCTGGACTGCATCCGCGACCACGTGGCGCGCACCAAGCGCACGCCCGACGAGATCGACCTCATCCGCTTCTATGCCCAGGTCTTCGCCAGCGCGCAGGCCCCGGCCGTCACCGCCTGAGAAGGAGGCCCCATGGACGACCTGATCACCCGGCTGAAGGCGCTGTCCAGCGCCGAGGACTTCCTGCACTTCTTCGGCGTGCCTTTCGAGGAGCGCGTGGTGCAGGTGAACCGTCTGCACATCCTGAAGCGCTTCTATCAGTACCTGCACCGCGCGGACGACCTGGCGGGGCTGGACGACATCGAGATGTTCCGCCGCTACCGCGGCTTCCTGGTGCAGGCGGTCCAGGACTTCACGATCTCCAACGCGCAACGCGAAAAGGTCTTCAAGGTCTTCCAGGACGCCCAAGGGCAGCAGCAGGTGCCGCTGTCCAAGCTGCGCGCGAGCCTGGCCGACCGTCGCGCCGCCTGAACGCAGGAGCCCCACACCATGCACATCGTCGTCTGCATCAAGCAGGTGCCCGACTCGGCGCAGATCCGCGTCCACCCGGTCACCAACACCATCATGCGGCAGGGCGTGCCCGCCATCGTGAACCCCTACGACCTGTTCGCGCTGGAAGAGGCGCTGCGGCTGAAGGACCAGTTCGGCGGCCGCGTCACCGTGCTGTGCATGGGGCCGCCTCAGGCCGAGGACGCGCTGCGCAAGTGCGTCAGCTTCGGCGCCACCGACGCCATCCTCGTCACCGACCGCGCCTTCGCCGGGGCGGACACCCTGGCGACGTCCTACGCATTGGCTGCAGCCATCCGAAAGATCGGCCAGGAGCAGGCGGTGGACCTGGTCTTCACCGGCAAGCAGACCATCGACGGCGACACCGCGCAGGTGGGCCCGGGCATCGCCAAGCGCCTGGGCATGAACCTGCTGACCTACGTGAGCCGCATCGTCGAGGTCGACCTCGACGGCCGGCGCCTGAAGGTGGAGCGCCGCGCCGAAGGCGGCGTGCAGTTGCTGGACACCACGCTGCCCTCGCTCATCACCATGCTCGAAGGCACGAACGAGATGCGCTTCGCCAGCATGGACGACATGCTGCGCGCCGGCCGCTGCACGGTGCGCAAGTGGAACAAGGACGATGCCGGCATCGAGGACGTGACGAAGATCGGCCTCAAGGGCTCGCCCACGGTCGTGAGCAAGGTCTTCGGTCCCACGCCGCGCACCGACAAGGCCGACGTGGCGACGGTGGCCGACAGCAATGTCAACGACGTCTGCCTGAACCTGCTGCAGAAGATCTTCACCCAGCACCCGACGCTGGAGGAAGAGACCGTCGAACGCCTGTCCGTCTGAAGGAGCCCACGATGAGCGAAGCCCCCAAGCCCGCCGCCCCCCGCGCCGCCGGGCGCGCCGGACGCAACACCGAACTGCCCGAACACCTGAAGGCCTACAAAGGGGTCTGGGTCTTCATCGAGCACGACCGCGGCCATGTGCACCCCGTGAGCTGGGAGCTGATGGGCGAGGCGCGCAAGCTGGCCGACAAGCTGGGCGTGCACGTGGCCGGCGTGCTGATGGGCGGGCCCGACGAGCCGCTGGACACCTTCGCGAAGGAGGCCTGGGCCTACGGCGCCGACCGCTGCTACGTGATGCGCGACGTGGTGCTCAAGGGCTACCGCAACGAGCCCTTCACCAAGGGCCTGACGGACCTCGTGAACACCCACCAGCCCGAGATCATGCTGCTGGGCGCCACCACGATGGGTCGCGACCTGGCCGGCAGTGTGGCCACCACCCTGGGCACCGGCCTCACGGCCGACTGCACCGAGCTCAACATCGACGGCCGTGCCCTGGCCGCCACACGCCCCACCTTCGGCGGCAGCCTGCTGTGCACCATCATGACGCTGGCCTATCGTCCGCAGATGGCCAGCGTGCGGCCACGCGTGATGAAGATGCCGCGCCGCGACGACACGCGCACCGGCGAGATCGTGGAGATGGCGCTGGGCATGGTGGAGACCGACATCGTCACCAAGCTGCTGGACTTCATCCCCGACGCCACGCGCAACACGGTGAACCTGGCCTATGCCGACATCGTCATCGCCGGGGGCAAGGGCCTGAAGAACGCCGACAACTTCAGGCTCGTGTGGGACCTGGCCCGCGTGCTGGGCGCCGAGGTGGGCGCCACGCGCGCCGTGACGCAGGCCGGCTGGTGCGAGGCCGAGCGCCAGGTGGGGCAGACCGGCAAGACGGTGCGGCCCAAGCTCTACATCGCGGCGGGCATCAGCGGTGCCATCCAGCACCGTGTGGGCATGGAAGGCGCCGACGTCATCGTCGCCATCAACACGGACCCGAACGCGCC
>JAEUPH010000196.1 GCA_016790395.1 Rubrivivax sp.
AACTCCTTCTCGGTGTCCTTGCGCACGCGCGGCGCGGTCTCGGGCTTGCGCAGGCCGGTGGTGCGCTTGTCCAGCAAGGGGCCGAGCTCGATGCCGTCGATCAGGTCCACCGGGTCGAGCACGTTGCCTTCGCTCTTGCTCATCTTGTGGCCCTGCGCGTCGCGCACCAGGCCGTGGATGTAGACGTCCTTGAAGGGCACCTGGCCGGTGAAGTGCGTCGTCATCATGATCATCCGGGCGACCCAGAAGAAGATGATGTCGAAGCCCGTCACCAACACCGTGCTCGGCAGGAACAGAGAGAGCTCCCCGGTCTTCGCGGGCCACCCCAGAGTGGAGAAGGGCACCAGCGCGCTGCTGTACCAGGTGTCCAGCACGTCTTCGTCGCGGGTCAGCGGGCCGCTGTAGCCGGCGGCGGCGGCGCGCTGCTTCGCTTCCTCTTCGCTGCGGGCCACGAACAGCTCGCCGCCCGTGCCGTACCAGGCCGGGATCTGGTGGCCCCACCAGAGCTGGCGGCTGATGCACCAGTCCTGCAGGTTGTTCATCCAGTGGTTGTAGGTGTTGACCCATTGCTCAGGCACGAAGCGCACCTGGCCCGAGCTGACGGCGCGGCGCGCCTTCTCGGCGATGGACAGCCCATCGGCCCCGGCCTTGTTGACGGCCACGAACCACTGGTCGGTGAGCATGGGCTCGACCACCTGGCCGGTGCGTGCGCAGCGTGGCACCTGCAGCCGGTGCTTCTTGGTCTCCACCAGCAGGCCGGCGGCGTCGAGGTCGGCCACGATCTTCTTGCGCGCCACGAAGCGGTCCAGCCCGCGGTAGGCGGCCGGTGCGTTGTCGTTGAGCTTGGCGTCCAGCGCCAGCACGCCGATCATCGGCAGGCCGTGGCGCTGGCCCACGGCGTAGTCGTTGGCGTCGTGCGCCGGCGTCACCTTCACCACGCCGGTGCCGAACTCGCGGTCCACATAGGCGTCGGCGATGACGGGGATCACGCGGTCGGTCAGCGGCAGCTTCACCTGCTTGCCCACCAGCGCGGTGTAGCGCTCGTCTTCCGGATGCACCATCACCGCGGTGTCGCCCAGCAGCGTTTCCGGCCGCGTGGTGGCCACCACGACGCTGCCGCTGCCGTCATCCAGCGGATACCGGATGTGCCAGAGGAAGCCGTCCTCCTCTTCGCTTTCCACCTCCAGGTCGGAGACCGCGCTCTTGAGCTGCGGGTCCCAGCTCACCAGCCGCGTGCCGCGGTAGATCAGGCCTTCGTCGAACAGCCGCACGAAGGTCTCGTTGACGACGGTCGAGAGCTTCTCGTCCATCGTGAAGTACTCGCGGCTCCAGTCCACGCTGTCGCCCATGCGGCGCATCTGGTTCGTGATGGTGGCGCCGGAGCTGTGCTTCCAGTCCCACACCTGCGCGACGAAGTTCTTGCGGCCCAGGTCGTGCCGCGTGACGCCGGTTTCCTGCAGCTGGCGCTCCACCACGATCTGCGTGGCGATGCCGGCGTGGTCGGTGCCCGGCACCCACAGGGTGTTGAAGCCGCGCATGCGGTGGTAGCGGGTCAGCGCGTCCATGATGGTCTGGTTGAACGCGTGGCCCATGTGCAGCGTGCCCGTGACGTTGGGCGGCGGCAGCTGGATGCTGAACGAGGGCTTGTCGGGGTCCAGCGTGGGCTGGAAGGCGCCGGCGGCGGCCCACGCCGCATTCCAGCGGGCTTCCAGGGCGGCGGGTTCGAAGGACTTGGCGAGCTCGGTCATGATTGCAATTCTAGGTGGCCGTCCTGCTCGCAAACCCCGGGGCCACCGCCCGCACGCCCTGGAGTCGCGCGACATGCTGCCTGTCCGGTCCCGCCCGTCATTCCTGGCCCTGTGCCTGCTGCTGGCCGCCTGCGGCGGGGGCGGCGATGGCGGTGGCACCACCCCGCCAGCCCCCGAGGCCTGCAGCGTGGCGGCCCAGAACGCCTGGCTGGCCACCTACTTCGACGACTGGTACTTCTGGTACCGGCAGGCGCCCCGGCCCGACGCCGCAGCCTACGGCAGCGTGCAGGCCTACTTCGAGGCGCGCCGCTACACCGGCAGCGACGCCGCCTTCCCGGCCGACCGCTGGAGCTACGAGCAGAGCACGGCCGAGTTCAACCGCACCTTCGGCGACGGTGTCACGCTCGGCTACGGCGTGGCCGTGACGGGCGTGGAGGCCGACGGCGATGCCACGCGCCCGCTGTGGGTGCGCTACGTGGACCCGGGCTCGCCCGCCGAAGCGGCTGGCGTGCAGCGCGGTGATCGCGTCATCAGTCTCAACGGACGGGCCGTGGAAGGGCTCATCGCGACGCGCGACTACAGCCTGCTCACCGCCGCCCAGGCCGGCGACACCCTCACGCTGGGGCTGCGCCGTGCCGGCACCGACCGCACCGTGGTGCTCACCGCCGCGCTGTACAGCCTGGTGCCGGTGCCGCGCGTGGCGGTGCGCGAGACGCCGGGCGGCCGCAAGCTCGGCCTGCTGCAGGTGCAGCAGATGATCAGCCAGTCGCTGGCGCCCATGGACAGTGCCTTCGCGCAGTTCCTGGCCGCGGGCGTGAACGACCTCGTGCTGGACCTGCGCTACAACGGCGGCGGCCTCGTTTCCACAGGAGGCATGCTGGCGTCCTACATCGCCGGCAGCCGCGCTGCGGGCCTGGCCTACGCGCGCCTCGTCTTCAACGACAAGCACGCTGCCAGCAACGCCACCTACGGTTTCTCGCAGCCCGCGGCGGCGCTGTCGCTGCCGCGCGTGTACGTGCTGGCGGGCCCGCGCACCTGCTCGGCCAGCGAGCAGGTGATCGCCGGCCTGCGTGGCGCCGGCATCGAGGTGGTGCTGGTCGGCGACACCACCTGCGGCAAGCCGGTCGGCTTCCAGCCGGCTTCCAACTGCGGCCGCACCTACAGCGTCGTCAACTTCGAGAGCGTGAACCAGCGCGGCGAGGGCCGTTACTTCGACGGCCTGGCGGCCCACTGTCCCGTGCCCGAGGACTTCAGCGTCGCGCAGGGCAGCGACGCCGACCCGCTGCTGGCGGCCGCGGCCCAGCTGGCCGACGGCGGCGCCTGCCCGCGCGCTGCGCCGCTGGACGCGCCGCAAGTCCGACGCGGTGCCGCCGCAGCCGTCCCCGGCGTGATGCTGGCGCGCTGAGGGAAGGCGCCGCAGAAGTGCGGCCCGATCGCCAGGCTTTTCCCGTGGTGGTCATGCCCCAAGGGGGGGACAATCTCCAGGCGATGAACGCTCACCGCTGGAGGTGATGATGGTTCTGAGGCGCGCGCATCTCGGCGTCCTGCTCCTGGCAGCCCTGGCCGCAGCGGCCGCGCCCGCCGCCGCGCAGTGCACGCGCGTCGTGTTCTCCGCCAACCCCGACTACCCGCCCTACCACTGGGCGGAGAACGGGCGCATCGTCGGCGCCAGCGTGGCGCTCACCGGCCGCATCCTGGATGAACTGGGCGTGCGATGGGAGGCACGCTTCGTCGGCCCCTGGCCGCGTGTGCTGAAGTCGGCCGAGTACGGCGAGATCGACCTCGTCGTGAGCCTCAAGCCGACGCCCGAGCGTGAGGTCTATCTCCAGTTCACGCCGTCGCCATCGTTTCCCAATCCGATGGCCGTGTTCAGCGCCAGAGCCCGGCCGATCCGCTTCGACAGGCCGGAAGACCTGATCGGCCGACGTGGCGGCCGCACCGCCGGCGACCGCTTCGGCGACAGCTTCGACCGCTTTGCCGAGAAGTCGCTGACGCTGGAAGACGCCGACAGCCTCGACGTCAACTTCGGCAAGCTGGCTGCCGGCCGCATCGACTACGTGGTGACCGGTCTCTACACGGGCCGCGCGCACCTGTTGCGCACCGGCATGGCGGACCGCGTGGCGCCGCTGCCGCACCTGGTCAACGAGGGCTTTGTCCACCACGGCTTCTCCCGGCGCAGCCCCTGTGCCGAACTGGCAGCCGCCGTCGATGCCCGCCTGCAGGCCGCGCAGCGCAGCGGCCTGGCTGCGCGCTTGCTGGAGGAGGCGCTGCAGCAGTGGCAGCACAGTGCGGCCGGGAGCAGGCGACCGTGAACTGGCCCGTCGCGCTGCGTGTCGAAGGCCGCCTGGCGTTCCGCCAGGCGCTCGTCGTGGCGCTGATCGGCCTGGCGCTCGGTGTGGCCTTCAGCGCACTGCAGCTCAGCCGCGACTACCGCGAGTCGGAAGCCAACGAGCAGCGGGACGTGGCGCGCATGCTCGCCGTGATGCGCGAGCCCGCAGCGCAGGCCAGCTACAACCTCAACGCGCAGGCGGCGGCCGTGGTCGTGCAAGGTGCGCTGTCCTTCGAGCCGGTGCTGGAGGCCGTGCTGCGCAACGACTTCGGCGAGGTGCTGGCCCAGGGGCGCAATGCGTCCCTGGCACCCGACACCGGCGCGTGGTGGGCGCGCTTCGTGGCCCCGACGCAGGAGCACCGCCAGCCGCTGAGCTATGGCCCGGCCGGGCGGCGTGTCGGCGAGTTGCGGGTCGTCATTTCGCAGGGGCCGCGCGTCGAGCGCTTCCTCCGGGGCGTGTGGTACGACGTCGGCACCACGGTGCTGCAGAGCCTGGCCGTGGCGCTGGCGCTGGGCATCTGGGTGCACGCCACGTTGACGCGCCCGCTGGTGGCGGTGGCGCGGCGCATCCGCAGCGGGCCGGGCGAGGGCATCCCCGAACCCATGGCGGAAGGTCGGCGCAGCGACGAGATCGGCGAGATCGCGGCCGCCTTCGAACGGCACGAGCGCGAGGCGCGCGAGCGCACCGCCGGCATCGAAGCCTCGGCGTCGGCGCTGGCGGCCAGCGAACTGCGCCACCGGCGCATCGTCGAGACCGCGGGCGAAGGGGTGTGGCAGGTCGACGAGCACGGGATCACCACCCTGGCCAACGAGGCCCTCGCCCAGATGCTGGGCACGAGCGTGGCCGCGCTGCAGGGCCGCTCGATGTTCGAGTTCATGGACGAGGCCGGCCGGCGCGACGCCGCCCAGCTGTTTCTGGGCCGCCGCGGCAGCGCCAGCGAACGCAGCGACTTCCGCTTCGTGCGCGCCGATGGCCAGGCACTGTGGGCCGAGGTGTCCAGCTGCCCCATCACCGACGCCGACGGCCAGCGCGCCGGGGTGCTGGCGATGGTGACCGATGCCACCGAACGCCGGCGGCGCGACGACGAGTTGCGCGCATCCAATGCGCAGCTGCGCGCGATGGTCGGCGACCTCGAAAGGCACAAGCGCGACATGGCGCAGATTGCCGAGCTGAACGAGCTGCTGCAGTCGGCCGGCACCGAGGCCGAGGCGTTTGACGTGATCAGCGCGGTCGGCGCGCGGCTGTTCCAGGGCGGCTCGGGCGGCCTGTCCATGGCCGGCAGTGGCGACGAGATGCTCCGCGTCGGGACCTGGGGCGTGCTGCCGTGGGTGCAGACGCGCTTCGAGCGGCAGTCCTGCTGGGCCGTGCGGCGCGGCGGGCCGCATCTGCAGGCGCAGGAGCATGGCGTGCGCTGTGCCCACCATGCCGGCGCGCCGGCGGGCAACCTGCTGTGCACGCCGCTGTACGTCGAAGGCAAGCTGCTGGGCGTGCTGCATGTCGCCGACGGCCAGGTCGCGGGCAACGACCTGCTCGACGACGCGCTGCAGCAGCGCGTGGAGATCTTCGGTGAGGTCATCAAGCTGGGGCTGTCGAACCTGCGCCTGCGCGAGTCGCTGCGCGACCAGGCCCTGCGCGACGCGCTGACCGGCCTGCCCAACCGGCGCCTCTTCGACGACGCGCTGCCCCGCGAGGTGGCGCGTTGCCTGCGCAGCGGCCAGCCGCTGACCGTGGCCGTGGTCGATGTCGACCGCTTCAAGCACTTCAACGACACCTACGGCCACGGCCTCGGCGACCGCGTGCTGCGTGCCGTGGCGACGGCGCTGCAGCGCGGCATCCGTGCCGGCGACCTGGCCTGCCGCTACGGCGGCGACGAGTTCGTGTGCCTGCTCATCGGCGCTACGCCGCCGGAGGCCCAGGCGCGCTTCACCACCCTGCTGGCGCAGGCCCGTGTGGACCAGGACCCTGAGCTGGGCGACCTGCCCGAGCCCGTCCACTTCAGCATCGGCCTGGCCGGTGCGCCGGCGGACGGGACCGATGCCGCAGCGCTGCTGCGGGCGGCCGATGAAGCGCTGTACGCGGCCAAGGCCCGGGGCGGCCATTGCATCGAAGTGGCCGACGGCCGCAGGCTGCGCGGGGAGTCCGAGATGGGGGGGCTCACCCTCTCGGGCTGAGTGCCGGCGGGGCGGTGCCGGAGGCGCGTGACGGTGCCTTCAGGTCGAAGGCGCCGCCGCGATGAGCGCCCCGTCACGGCCCAGGCCCTGCTGCAGTTCGGCCAGCCCCTGGGGCCTGGCGAACCAATGGCCCTGGGCCATGTCGCAGCCCGCCTGCCGCACGATCTCCGCCTGGTCGGCGCGCTCCACGCCTTCGGCCACCGTCTTCAGCCCGAGGCGGTGGGCCATGGCGTTGATGGCGCCGACGATGCTGGCGCTCTCGCGCGAGACGGCGGCGTCGGCCACGAAGGAGCGGTCGATCTTGAGGTAGGCCACCTGCAGCTGGCGCAGCGCCTGCAACGACGAGCGGCCGCTGCCGAAGCCATCGACGGCCGCGGCCACGCCAGCTTCGCGCAGGGCCGCGAGCACCGGCGAGCCGCTGTCGAACTGGCCCATCACCAGGCTCTCGGAGAACTCGACGATGAGCGCTTCGCCGGCCACGCCGGCGCGCCCGAGCTCGCCCACGATGGAGTCGGCCAGCCCCGGGGTGCCGAGCTGCCGGCGCGACAGGTTCACCGCCACCCGGGCGTCCGGCCACACCCCGTCGCGCAGCTCACGCACCGCCCGCAGGGCCTGGCGCACCGAGAGCTCACCCAGTTCGACGATGAGACCCGACTCCTCGGCGATGCCGATGAACTGCTCGGCAGCCAGCGGGCCGCGCTCGGGGTGGTTCCAGCAGAGCAGGGCCTCCAGGCTGTGCACGCGGCCGCTGGCCATGTCCACCAGCGGTTGCAGCAGCACGGCAAACTCGCCGTGCTGCAGGCCGTGGGCCATCTGCGCCCGCATCTCCAGGTGCCGCGACACCCGCTCGCCCAGCGCCAGCGAGAAGAAGCGGCTGGTGTTGCGGCCGGCCGACTTGGCGGCGTACATCGCGGCGTCGGCATTGCGGATGAGCGTGTCGGGCTCGTCGCCATCGCCGGGGAAACGCGCGATGCCGATGCTGGCGCCGATCTGCACGGCGTGCCCGCCCAGCTCGAAGGGCGCGCCGATGCTGCGGATGATCTTCTCGCAGAGGCTGAGCAGCTCGACCTCGCCCGGGAAGCCCTGCACGACGACGGTGAACTCGTCGCCGCCCAGCCGCGCGATGGAGTCCGTCTGGCGCACGCAGTGCTCGATGCGCCTGGCGGCTTCGGTCAGCAGGCGATCGCCGGCGTCGTGGCCGAGGCTGTCGTTGACGAGCTTGAACTCGTCGAGGTCGATGAACAGCAGCGCCAGGGAGTCCTGCTCGCGCCGGGCGCGCGCGATGGCCTGCTGCAGCCGGTCCCTGAAGAGCACGCGGTTGGGCAGCCGCGTGAGGCTGTCGTAGAAGGCCAGCCGGTGCCAGTGTTCCTCGGCGTTCTTCAGCCGCGTGATGTCCGAGAAGACGACCACGTGGTGGCGCAGCGCGCCGCTGTCGTCGGGTACCGCACTGACCGAGAGCCATTTCGGGAACAGTTCACCGCCCTTGCGGCGGCCCACGCACTCCCCCTGCCAGCTGCCGGTTCGTGCCACCTGGTCCCAGATGTCCTCGACGAAGCCCGCCGGGTGCTGGCCCGCCTCGCCCAGGCCGTGTGGCGTGCCCAGCACTTCGCCTTTGGTGAAGCCGGTGAGCGCGGTGAAGGCCGGGTTGACGTCGATGACCCGGCGCTCGCGGTCGGTCACCACCACGGCCTCGCCGGAACACTGCAGCACGCGGTGGGCGAGGTAGAGGTCCTTGCTGAGCACGGTGCTCAGTCGCCGCAACTCGCCGTTCTTGCGCGCCAGTGCGCGCTCGGCGTTCACCAGCCGGTTGTTCAGCTCCAGCATGTCGCGGAACATGTCGCTGGTGAACTGGCCGGGCAGGCCATCGGCGGCCGTGTCCGGCGCCGGCGGCCGCGCCACGCGCTTGTTCAGCACGCGCAGGCTGTTGATCTGGTCGTTGATGACGTGGCTGAGTCCGTCGTAGATGCGCGACCGGTCCTGCGGCGCGATGCTGGCGAGCACGACGATGCGGTCGCCCACCACGGCGGCCGCGAACTCCAGCGCGCGCGGACCGTCCGGACCGGGCACGTTGAGCTCCCAGCCGAAGCTGGCACCGCGCTCCTTGACCTGCAGGAACAGGTTCAGGGCCTTCTGCACCGAGCCGGGGTCGAACAGGCAGACCAGGTGGGACAGGCCCGCCAGCGGTGCGCTGATGTCCAGGTCGTCCCACAGGACCTGGGTCACCGCACCGTCGTAGTCACAGACCAGCGCCAGCCCGGGGTTGTCGCCATCGCCTTCGGACACTCAGGATCTCCAGCCCGCCGCCAGCGCCAGCGCCGACTGCGGATCGGGCGCCCAGCCGTCGGCGTGCAGCTTCTGCCACAGCGTCGGCTCGACGTTGAAGGCGGCGCCGCCCACCAGCACCTTCACGGCTGCGCAGGCCGGCGCCGCCCGCACGGCCTGGATCAAGGCTTCGGCGCAGCCCAGGTTGGCCGCCAGCGTGACCGAGATGGCCAGCACCTGGGCGTCGGCCTCGACGAGCATGTCGACCACCGACTCGCGCGGCACGTCGGCGCCCAGAAAGACCGTGTCCCAGCCCGCCATCTCGAAAAGGTCAGCCACCATGCGCGCGCCGATCTCGTGCAACTCGCTGGCCACGCAGGCACACACGATGCGGCCCACGGGACGTCGGTCGCTGTCGAAGATGTCCGGGAACAACTGGGCCATCACCATCTGGGCCACCGCGGTGCAGTAGTGCTCCTGCGCCACCGTGGCCTGGTTCTGGTGCCACAGCCGCCCCAGCTCGTGCATCGCCGGGGTCATGACGTGGGTGTAGAGATCGGCCACGGGCACGCCGCGTCGACGCGCCTGCTGCACCATGGCCAGGGCCTGCTGGCGCCTGAGGTGCAGGCAGGCGTCCAGGAAGGCCTCGCCGAGCTCGCGATGCGGGTTGTCGTCCTGCCAGTGCGAAGCGCTCGCCAGGGGTGCGCTGCGCATCGCGGTGCAGGCGGCGTCGATGTCGGCCAGCGCCACAGCCACCCAGTCGCCTTGGCCCTCGGTGCGCAGCAGGGCGGCCAGGGCACGCAGGCAGGTCTCGAAGCGCTCGCCCTCGCCTCCCGCCGTGAGCAGCAGCTGGTAGCTCCAGGTGGCGTACTCCGTGAAGAGCCGTGGCACGTCCAGGCGCACCGCTTCGCCCAGGAAGGCCAGATGCATTTCCAGGTCGAAGACCATGGCCAGGCGTTCGTTGCCGCCGAGCTCGAACCATGCCGGTTCCAGCATCGTGCGCCACTGCCGCGCCAGATCCGGCTTGCGCTGGAGAAGCTCGCTCGCGTTCTGGATCGACATCCCTGAGTCCGACTGCCCGACCCCCATCGTGCTCCTGGCCGCGACGGACGTCCATGCTGAGGCTCTGGGGTGGGGGGCGGCATCGGCCGGGTCTTGATCTGTCTCAAGCCCCGTCGGGTCTTGGCAACGTGGCCGGCTTCGCCGGCGGTTCGCATGGGAGAACAATGCCTCGGGCTGGCCACTGGCCCGCTCCAGCGCACTCAAGTCGCGGGCCGGACTGCCGACCTGACGGACACGCCCTCGGCCGCACTTCACATGTCGCCGGCCGCGGAAAGGTTCAAGCGCGTGCAGGCGTGGCCTTCAGCGGAGACCCTGACCATGAATCGACTCCACCGGTGGTACCGGGCGCTCGCCGCGCTCGGCGTCGCGCTGTGCGCCACGGCGGCGCTGGCGGCCGACCTGGCCGAAGTCCGCGCGCGCGGCGAACTGCGCCATCTCGGCATCCGCTACGCCAACTTCGTCACCGGGGCCGGCGATGGCTTCGAGGTGGAACTCGTGCAGGGCTTCGCGCGCCACCTCGGCGTGCGCTACACGCTGGTGCCCACCGACTTCGCCCACGTGATGCGCGACCTGCTGGGCCAGGACGTCGTCCGGCAGGGCGGGCAGGTGACGCTGCGCGGCCGCCATCCGGTGAAGGGCGACCTCATCGCCACCGGCTTCACGGTGCTGCCCTGGCGCGAGCAGGTGCTGCTGTACTCCGCGCCCACCTTTCCTTCGCAGGTGCTGCTGGTGGCCCGCGCGGAGTCGCTGCAGCGGCCCATCAAGGGCAGCGACGACCTCGCCGCCGACATCGCGCAGACCCAGGCCCTGCTGGTCGGGCACAGCCTGCTGGTGATGGAGGGCACCTGCCTGGACCCGGCCAACTACGGCCTCAAGGGCAAGGGCATCCAGCTGCGCCCCTACCTGCAGAGCAGCAACCTCAACGAGATGGTGCCTGCGCTGCTGAACGGCGATGCCGAGTTCACGCTGCTGGACGTGCCCGATGCCATCCTCGACCTGCAGAAGTGGGCCGGCCGCATCAAGATCATCGGCCCGGTCTCCGAGGAACAGCGTCTGGCCACGGCCTTCCCGCGTTCTTCGCCCGAGCTGCGCCGGGCCTTCGACGAGTACCTGGTGCAATTCAAGGCCGACGGCCGCTACGACAAGCTGGTGGACAAGTACTTCCCCGGCATCCGCCGCTACTTTCCGGCGTTCTTCGCCAGGAAGGGCTGAGCGGACACCCCCATGGCTGACCTGCGGTCCACGCTGACCCGCCGCTGGCCACTGGCCGTGGCCGCGGTGTTCTGCGTCTACTCGCTGCTGCTGCTGTGGAACACCTTCCAGTCGCAGCAGCAACTGCGGCTGGCCGCCGACGCGCGCCTGGTGGCCGACAGCAAGCGCCGCGCCACGGCGCTGGGCGACCTCGTCGCCCACCAGGTGGCGATGGCGCGTGACCTGGCGGAACTGCACGAACTGCGCAGCTACCAGCACAACCTGGCGCTGGGCATGTCGCCGCGCTATGGGCTGGACGCCAGCCTGGAGGCCGTGTCGCAGCGGCTGGGGCAGTTCGTCGGCAGCGGCCAGGCGGGCGATGAGCGCACGCTGCGTCGGGCGGTGTTCGTCGACGCCGCCGGCCGCGTCGTGGCCGACACTGCCGGCCAGGGCCTGCCGGTGCCCGCACCGGGGACCGTGGGCGTGGCGCTGGACCTCGCGCAGCGCGCGCTCGTGGCCCGCTCGGAGGTCACGTTCCAGGGCGTGCGCAGCGGCACGCTGGTCTGCTTCTTCGATCTCGGCGTGCTCACGCGTTCGCTGCTGCAGCTGGACCAGCACGGCACCTACCGCGAGACCCTGATCACCGCCGAAGGCCACGAGATCGGCGGGCCGGGCCGTCCCGACCCGTTCAGTGCCGACCTGGCGGCCAGACTGGCGCGGCTGGCGCCCGACCGCCCCACCGCGGTCGCCAGCCTGGCAGGGGCGGGGTCGGCGCCGCCCGGGGACGATGTCATTGCCGTGGTGGCGCCGGTGCCCGGCCTCGCCGCCGTGCTGGTGACTTCGCTGTCCAGCGGCGACATCTACGGCGGGCTCAGCTCGCCCTGGTTCCTGGGCTCGCTGAGCGTCTTCCCCATCCTGGTGCTGCTGGCCACGCTGCGCGCCGACGTCCTGCAGCGCAAGGCGCATCGCCTCGAACTCGATGGTGCACGCGCCGATGCCCAGCGCGAGCGGCTCGAAGAGCTCGTGGAGCAGCGCAGCGCCGAACTGAACCGCCTGTTCCATGCGCTGCCCGATCTCTATTTCCGCATGGCCCGCGACGGCACCATCCTCGAGCACCGCGCGGGCCGCGATGCCGACCTCTGGATGCCGCCCGAAGCCTTCCTGGGCCGGCGCATGCAGGACGTCGTGCCGCCCGACGTGGCCGCGCGCTTCGAGGCCTCGCTGGCGGAAGTGGCGCGCGGCGCCGACCACAGCGTGGTGGAGTACAGCCTGGCGATGCCGCAGGGGCACCAGCACTTCGAGGCGCGCACGCTGCCGCTGGGCGGGGACCAGCAGGTGGTGGTGGTGAGGAACGTCACCGAGCGCCGCGAGGTGGAGGAACTGCGCGAGGCCAACCGTCGCGAGGCCGAGCGGCTCGTGCGCGTGAAAGGCGAGTTCCTCGCCAACATGAGCCACGAGATCCGCACGCCGCTGAACGCCGTGCTCGGCCTGGCGCAACTGGGCTCCCGCGGCGGCGACACGCAGCAGGCCGCCGAGCATTTCGCTCGCATCCAGGAGGCAGGTCGCCATCTGCTGGGCATCATCGACGACATCCTCGACCTGTCCAAGCTCGAAGCCGGCAAGCTGGGCGTCGAGCGACGGCCGTACTGCCTGGCCGCGGCCGTGGAGGCCGCCGTGCGCCTGGTGGCCGGACGCACCGAAGTCAAGGGGCTGGCGCTGCGTGTGGAACTGGATCCGGCGCTGCCGCCCTGGGTGATGGGCGACGCGCTGCGGCTCAAGCAGGTGCTCGTGAATCTCCTGGGCAACGCCGTCAAGTTCACGGCGAAGGGCGAAGTGGCCTTGCGCGTGCACGCCGAGGGCGCCTGGTTCCTGCTGCAGGTGACCGACACCGGCATCGGCATGGACGCGGCGCAAATGGCACGCCTGTTCCAGCCTTTCGAGCAGGCCGACAGCTCCACCACGCGACGCTTCGGTGGCACGGGCCTGGGGCTGGCGATCAGCGACAACCTGGTGCGCCTGATGGGGGGCCGGATCACGGTCGACAGCCGCCCCGGCGCGGGCAGCCGCTTCACCGTCAGCCTGCCGCTGCAGGCGGCCGAGGCGGTGCCGGCTGCGGCCACCACGGACCCGGACCAGCCAGCGCGCCGCCTGGCCGGCCTGCGCGTGCTGGCGGCCGAGGACGCCGAGGTCAACCGCCTGGTGCTGGAGGGCCAGTTGCGGCACGAAGGCGCGGAGGTCGTCTTCGCCGAGGACGGCCAGGCGGCGGTGACGGCCGTGGCGCAGGCCGGGCCGGGCGCCTTCGACGTGGTGCTGATGGACGTTCAGATGCCGGTGATGGATGGCCTCAGTGCCACGCGGCAGGTGCGCGAGATCGCCCCTTCGCTGCCGGTCATCGGCCTCACTGCCCACGCACTGCAGGAGGAACTGGAGCGCTGCCTCGCGGCCGGCATGGTGGAGCGCCTGCTCAAGCCGGTGGACCTGGACCAGCTGGTCGCCGTGGTGCTGCGCCACGTGGCGCGTCCGGTCGACTCGCTGCAGGGCGAGCTGGTGCCGGGCTGATCGATTCAGGCTTCGCGGCGGTCCGCTGCCGCGCCCACCACTTTCAGCACCAGCGGGTGGTGCTGGCCGCGGCGGGAACGGATGGCGTGGATCTCCTCCTTCACGCTGTCGCTACGGCCCAGCAGGCGCAGGCCGCGCATCAGCCCGACGTCGTCAGCACCGAGCCGGCTCACCGGGAACACCCCCAGACCGCGTGCCGCGAACACCGCCAGCAGCGCGCTGTCCTCGAACTCCCCGACGATGCGCGGCCGCAGGCCTTGCGTCTCGAACCAGTGGTCCAGCGTGGCGCGCAGCGCCGAGTGACCGGTGGGCAGGAGCACCGGCAGGCTGGACAGGCTCTGCGGGAAGCCCTCGCGCTCGGCCTTGCCCACCAGGCGCGTCGGCCCGTACCACTCGACGGGTGAGTCGACGAGCCGCTCGCTGCTCAGGCGCAGGTTCGGATTGCGGGGCGCGGCCTGCCCGGCCAGCACGAGGTCGAGGTGGTGCATCGCCAGTTCGCCCAGCAGCTGCTCGAACTCGCCCTCGTGGCACACCAGCCGCAGCCGGGGCGTGGCGAGCACCGGCTCCAGCAAGGCGTGGGCCGCCAGCTTGGAGATGCCGTCGGAAAGGCCCACCGCCAGCCGGGCCACCGAGCCGCTGGCCGCAGCGCGCACCTCGTGCGGGATGCCTTGGCCCAGCTGGAAGATCTCCTCGGCCCGCGCGAACGCGGCCTGACCGGCCTCGGTGAGCGCGACGCCGCGGCCCGCCGGCTTGAGCAGTTGGTGGCCCAGCGTCTTCTCCAGCTCGCGCACCTGGGCGCTGATGGTCTGCACCGCCATGTCCAGGCGATCGGCGGCGCGGGCGAATCCGCCTTCCTTCGTGACGACCCAGAAGTAGTGGAGATGGCGGTAGTTCAGCATGCTGGCACCGGTGCGGAAAAACCGAATGCTAGGTGCGGAGGTATCTGGTTTGTCCGATGCCTGCGCATCCCCACACTCCCGGGCAGTCCTTCACCACCCTGCGATGCCCGCCATGGATCTCCTGCTCCCGATCCTCACCGCCGACTTCATGGGCAAGCCCGCGTGGGTCTGGCTCACGTTCGTCGCCATCGTCATCGCGCTGCTGGCCTTCGATCTGGGCGTCCTGCACAAGGATGACCATGAGATCGACGTGCGCGAGAGCCTGCTGCTGTCGGCCGGCTACATCGGCGTGGCGCTGCTCTTCGGTGCCTGGGTGTGGTGGTACCTCGGCACGCAGAGCGGCATGGACTACTACACCGGCTTCATGATCGAGAAGTCGCTGTCGATGGACAACGTCTTCGTCATCGCGCTGATCTTCAGCTTCTTCGCCATCCCGCGTCAGTACCAGCACCGCGTGCTGTTCTGGGGCATCCTTGGCGTCATCGTGTTGCGCGCCATCATGATCGCGCTGGGCGCCACGCTGGTCAGCCAGTTCAGCTGGGTGCTGTACCTGTTCGGTGCCTTCCTGGTCTTCACGGGCATCAAGATGTGGGTCATCGCCGACCACATGCCCGACATCGCCGGCAACCCGCTGCTGAAGTTCCTGAAGCGGCACATGCGCCTGACCGACGGGCTGCGCGGCAATGCCTTCTGGGTGCGCGAGACCGACCCGAAGACGGGCAAGCCCGAACGCTTCGCGACACCTTTGTTCCTGGCGCTGGTGCTGGTGGAGTTCGTCGACCTGGTGTTCGCGGTGGACTCGGTGCCGGCGATCTTTGCCATCACCACCGACCCCTTCATCGTCTACACCAGCAACATCTTCGCCATCCTGGGCCTGCGCGCGCTGTACTTCGCGCTGGCGGCGATGATCCACCGCTTCAAGTACCTGAAGTACGCGCTGGCCCTGGTGCTGGTGTTCATCGGCAGCAAGATCTTCCTGGTGGGCTTCATCGGCAAGATCCCGGCGGTGGTCTCGCTGAGCGTGACCTTCGGACTGATTGCCGGCGGCGTGCTGGTGTCGCTGTGGAAGACGCGGGGGCAGGTGGCCTGAGACCGGCACCCCGGCCCATGTCGCGGGTCACGGGCCCCGCACCACCTGGTTCTTGCCGCCACGCTTGGCCTGGTACAGGTGCTGGTCGGCCAGCGCCATCAGGCGGGCATGGCCCTCCGGGCCCGCGCCGTCGGCGATGCCCATGCTCAGCGTCACCACCAGTTCGGGGTGGAGGGTGGACCAGGCATGTTCGGCGACGACGCGCCGGATCTTCTCGCAGGCCTCGAAGGCCTGGTCGCCGGGCGTGTTCGACAGCAGCAGCGCGAACTCCTCGCCGCCGTAGCGCGCCACGAGGTCGGACTTGCGGCTGTGCCGGGCCAGCAGGCGCCCGATGGCCTTCAGCACCGCGTCGCCCGTCTGGTGCGAGAAGCGGTCGTTGATGGCCTTGAAGTTGTCGATGTCGCAGAGCACCACGCTGAGCGGGTGGCCGTAGCGCTGGCTGGAGCGGAAGGTGCGCGCCAGTTCCTGGTCGAACAGGCGCCGGTTGGCCAGGCCCGTCAGCGCGTCCTGGGTGCTCTGCCGTTCCAGCTGTCGCTTCTGGCGTTCCAGCACGGCCAGCAGCTTCTCCTTCTGCGCATTGGCGCGCGCGAGTTCGGCGTTCGCCTGGGCCAGCTCCACGTGCCGCAGCCGGTGCAGTTCCTTCTCCTGTTCGGCCTTCTCCAGCTCGAAGTGCAGCTTCAGGTGCCGCAGCCGCGATTCGAGGTCCTCGCCGAAGATGTCGCGTTGCAGCCGGTAGGCCTGCTTCACGTGGGCCAGGGCCCCGGCCAGGTCGCCGGTCGATTCGGCCAGGGCGGCCAGCTCGTCGCGGATCTGCTTCTCCTCGCGCCGCACCTGGATCTCGCCGGTCAGGCGCAGCGCGTGCTCCAGGCACTCGCGCGCCTGCGGCAGTTCGGCCTTCAGCCGGTGCGCGCGGCCCAGGCCGTACAGCAGCGACACCTCGTTGTAGCGGCGGCCCAGCTCGCGGCTCAGGCCCAGGCCGGCTTCGTAGCAGCGCAAGGCCTCGTCGGGCCGGCCTCCCTGCAGGGCGAGGTCACCCAGGTGCTGGTGGCCGATGCACTCGCCCTCGCGGTCGCCGATGGCCTGGGCGATCTGGAGGCTGGCTTCGAGGTGGGCCTGCGCCCGTTCGAACTCGCCCAGGGCGATGCAGGACTGGCCCAGGCTCTCCAGCGAGGTGCCTTCGCCCCAGCGGTCCTTCAGGCGGCGCTTCAGCTCCAGGCTTTGCGTGTGGAGCGCGATCGCGCTGCGATGGTCTTCCAGCGCGGCGTGGACGTTGGCGATGTTGTTCAGGATGAAGCTGCGCTCGTGCGGAAAGCGTTCCTCGTCGAACCGCTCCAGGCAGCGCTGGTGGTAGGTCAGCGCACGGGCGTATTCGCCCAGGCGCGCGAAGGCATTGGCCAGGCCCGACTCGGCCAGGGCCTGCAGGTGGCTGTCGCCCAGCGGCTGGGCGCGCTCCAGCGCCTGGCGGTAGAGGGGCAGGGCGCCGATGAAGTCGCCGGCGTTGTGGCGCAGGTGGCCCAGGCTCAGCAGCGCCAGGCCGGCGCGCGAGTCGTCGCCCGCCTCTTGGCTGAGTTCGAGGGCCAGCCGCAGCTGCGCCTGCGCTTCGTCGTCACGACCGAGCTTCTCGTGGCAGCGGGCCAGTGCCCGCGCGCTGTCGATGCGGCCGGTGAGGTCACCCAGCTGCTCGAAGCCGGCCAGGGCCGCGTTGGCGCTGGCGCAGCCGGCGTCGTAGTCGGAGAGGTCGAACTGCCTTTCGGCGCACTGCAGCCGGGCGGCCGCCGTGCGGGGCGCATCCTGCATGGCCAGCGCCGCCGCCAGCGCCTGCTGCGCCAGCGCCAACGCCGCCGCGGGGTCGCTGCGGCGCTGCTCGCGTGCCTGCTGCAGCTGCGCGTCGATCTCCGCGCCGGCCCGCGCGGACGCGCGCTGCTTCGCGACCCTCTTCATGCTGACGATTATGTGGGCCAGCACCAGCGCGGACCGTGGGCCGCGGGTCCCTGCGCCGATAGCATCGGCCGTGCCGAAGTTCCTGGAGTCCCGATGCAGTCCACGACCTACCGCCCACCCGGCCTGCGGGTGACCGAACATGTCCTGCAGGTGCCGCTGGACCACGCACGGCCCGAGGGCGTGCACATCGAGGTCTTCGCCCGCGCCGTCGTGCTGGCCGAGAAGGCCGAAGCCTCGCAGCCCTGGCTGCTCTTTCTGCAGGGCGGGCCGGGCTTCGAAAGCCCGCGGCCCGTCTCGCCCGACTCGCCGCCCTGGCTGTCGCGGGCGCTGGCCGACTACCGCGTGCTGCTGCTGGACCAGCGCGGCATGGGACGCTCGACGCCCGTGGGCCCGGCCGAGGCCGCTGCGTTGACGCCGCAGGCCCTGGCCGAGCGCCTGGCCCTGCACCGCGCCGACGCCATCGTGCGCGACGCCGAATGCTTCCGGCAGGCGCTGGGCGTCGAGCGCTGGTCGGTGCTGGGCCAGAGTTTCGGCGGCTTCTGCACCGTGAGCTACCTCTCCACCTTCCCGGGCTCGCTGCGCGAGGCCTTCATCACCGGCGGATTGCCGCCGCTGGCGGCCGGCATCGACGAGGTGTACCGCGAGACCTACCGCGCCACGCAGGAGAAGACCCTTCGGCACTACGAGCGCTACCCGGAGGACCGCGAGCGCGTGCGCAGCCTCGTGGCGCGGCTGGTGGACGAAGACATCCGGCTGCCCGGCGGCGACCGGCTCACGCCGCAGCGCCTGCGCCAGCTCGGGCTGATGCTGGGCATGGGCTCGGGCTCGGAGAAGCTGCACCATCTGCTGGAACTCGCGCCCACCAGCCCGGCCTTCCTGCACGACGTGGAAAGGGCGTCGCCCTTCGCGCGCAACCCGCTGTACGCGGTGATCCACGAGGCCTGCTACGCCAACGGCCAGGCCAGTGCCTGGTCGGCGCAACGCCTGCTTCCGCCGGCCTGGGCCGACGACCCCACGCTGCTCACGGGCGAACATGTCTACCCCTGGATGTTCGAAGAGTTCGCCGGCCTGGCGCCTTTCCGCGAAGCGGCCCGGCTGCTGGCCGAGCGCCCCTGGGGCCCGCTCTACGACCCCGCCGTGCTGGCCGTCAACGAGGTACCCTGCGCCGCGGCGGTCTACGTCGACGACATGTACGTGCCACGGGTGTTCTCCGAACAGACCGCGCGCGCCATCCGCGGCCTGCGGCCCTGGATCACGAACGAGTTCGAGCACGACGGGCTGCACTCGGGCCGCGTGCTGGGCCGACTGATCGAGATGGTGCGCAGCTGAGCTGCGCCTTGGCGGATCGCCGTGCTCGTCAGTGCGGACGTCCGGCCTTCGAGCGTGAGGCCACGTGCGCCCGCAAGGCCGGGCTGGCCCGTGCTGCATCGCGACCGGCCGCGACGGCTTCGTCCACCTGAGCCGCGCTGAGGACCAGGCGTGTGGGCATCGTCCTCAGCCGTGCTGCACGTTCGGGCGGCAGCGACTCGGGGCTGATGGTCTCGACGGTGATCTCCAGGTCGTCGCAGGCCCAGCGCTCCCGTGCGGGCAGCAGTTCGCGCACCCGGGCCTCCCTCAGGCCGCAGCGGAATCGCACCAGCTCCTCCTGCCAGCGCCGCGCCATGTCCCGGAAGGCCATGGCGCTCAGGCGCGTGGCCGAGTCGATGGCGGCGTCAGCCGCGGCCATGCCCACGTCGAGCCCGCCCGGGCCGTCGGGCCGCAGCAGCCAGTCGCCGGCCGGCGCGCGGCCCGCGTCGACGATGAGGAACAGCAGGCGCTGCAGCCGCACCGCGTCGCTTTCGGTGAGCGGGCCATGGGGCGTGCCCGACAGCGCGCGCGCCACCAGGATGCTGGCCAGGCCCTGGTTGTCGGTGAGGCCGCCGTCGGCGAGCTTGAGGTAACGAACGCGTCCGGGGTCACGGTAGTCGCGGATGGCTTGCGCCACCGAAGCCACCGTGTCGGTGGCGGCACCCGCGGTGCCGCGCAGCGGTGCCGTGAGCGGCGGCAAGGGGGTCAGGCAGGCTTCGGGATGGGTGCGCAGCACCACCGGCGCGAACACCAGCGGTACCGCCATCGACGCTGCCACGGCCTCGGACACCGGCAGCGCGGACAGGTCGCTGCACAGCGCGAGGAAGGCCGGCGGCGTGAAGGGGAACGGGATGCGGTGGTACAGGTCGGTGGCGTTGATCCAGACATCGGGTTTGTTGCGCCGGTACAGATCCGCGAAGGTGGCGCCACGGAACACTTCGGTCTCCAGGCGCTGCGCCAGGTTGCTGCGGTCGTTGAGGCCGCCGGCCAGCAGTCGCAGCAGGTTGGCCGGTGAGAACCAGTCCAGCCGCAGGTCGCGCTCCAGGTCCTGCAGCAACACGCGTTCGCGAAAGTGCTGCAGGCCCTCGCGGCCATGCAGACCGGCATAGGCGGCCACCAGCGACCCGCCGGAGACACTGGAGATGAAGCTCAACTCGTCGTACACGTCGGCCTCGGGCGCATCGGCGCCGGCCAGCGCCTGCAGGACGCCGAGTCCGAAGGCGGCGGCGCGCAGGCCCCCGCCCGAGAGAGACAGCCCGATCACCTGCCGGCCGACGATGTCGCGCGGCGCCGCCGCCTGCGCCACGAAGTCCGGTGTCACCGGCACGTTGCGCGGCGCGTTGTCGAAGGCCGGCGTGGTGCAGCCGGCCAGCAGGGTGGCCGCCAGCGGCAGCCATGCCCCGGGCCTGCGCCAGCGCGTCACGCGGGGGCCGGGGCCATGGCCAGCCGCTCCGCGTGGCGCCGGCCGAAGGCCAGGATCTCGGCCACCACCGCGGCCGGCTGTGCTTCGGCGATCAGGTGGCCGGCCTCCGGGATCGTCGTGCCTTCCACGGCGGCCACGAGGCCATCGAACGGTTCGCGCACGCCGGGGTGTGCGTCGTGGCCGTTCGGTGCCAGCAGCACCCCGTTGACGAACGGCTTCATGGGGCGGAACGGGGTCGCTTCGGTCGCGGTGCTCATGTCCGGTGCTCCAGGGCTGGGGTTCAGGCGCTGCCGAACGGCTGCAGGCTGCCGAAGCGGCCGGCGGCGTGGTCGGCCGCGAAGCGCAGCAACTGCTGCGGGTGGCTGGCCACGAACGGGCCCTGCATCGCGCGTGGCTGCGGCAGCGGCGTGCCGGCGAACACGGTGAAGCGCGCGCCCGCAGCGCCGGCCGCCAGCGCCAGCAGCCCGCCGTCGGCGCGCGTGCGCAGCAACTGGCCGGCCTCGGCGCGGCGCCAGCCGGCGTCCAGCGTGCCGCCCAGCATGAAGGCGAAGGCGTGGTCGGCGGCTGGCAGCGGCAGCTCGCAGCGCGCGTGCGGCGCCATCGTCACATCGAGCAGCGACACCGCCGTCGGCAGCGCCAGCGGCGACACCACGCCCGCCAACCGCCCCAGCACCACGCGCACCTCGGTATCGGGCAGCGCCACCTTCGGCACGCGCTCGGCCGCCAGGTGCAGCGCCTCCGGGGCGCGCTCGCGCTCCGCCTCGGGCAGGTCGATCCAGATCTGGAAGCCCTGCGCCAGCCGGCCTTCCTCCTCGGGCTGCTCTTCGTGCAGCACGCCGCGGCCGGCGACGGTGACGTGCAGGGCGCCCGGCGCGATGCGGTTGCGTGTGCCGATCGAGTCCTGGTTGACGAAGCCGATCTCGCTCTCCGGGAGGATGTAGGTCGCGACCATGAAGCCGGCGTGCGGGTGCGGCGGGAAGGTGGCGCCGCGCATCTCGTACAGGGACACCATCAGGAAGGGGTCGAGGTCGGGGTTGTCGGCGCCGAGCTGCGCGTCGCGCGTGACGAGCCTGGCGCCGAGCCGGCGTTCCGGCAGGGTGTCGACGGCCAGCACGGAGCGGGCGGCCGAGGGTGCGCGCGGGGTATCGATGGGGTGCATGGGGCGGAACGCCGGACAGTCGGACAAGCCTTCATGGTCGGGCCGACCGGCCGCTTGAACAAGCAGCCACGTGCGGACACACTGTCCAACATTCCGAACAATCAACCGGATCCATCCCATGCCGGACCGCCAAGCGCAGAACCGCGACCTCAACGACGTGCTGGCCTTCACGCAGGTGGCCGACAGCGGCAGCTTCACGCGCGCTGCCGAGCGGCTGGGCTGGCCCAAGAGCAGCGTGAGCCACCGCGTGGCGCGGCTGGAGGCCTGCCTGGGCGCCCGCTTGATCGAGCGCAGCACGCGGCGGCTGCGCCTCACCGACGTCGGCGCGCGCTTCCACGAGCACGCCCGTCGCGTGCTGCAGGAACTGGACATGGCAGCGGCCACCGTGGCGAGCTTCCGAGCGCGCCCGCAGGGCCGTCTGCGGGTCAGTGCCTCGGTCGTGCTCGGGCAGGCGCTGCTGCCGGCGGTGCTGGCGGAGTACGGCGCGCTGCACCCGGAGGTGGAACTGTTCGTCGACCTCGCCAACCGCCGGGTCGACCTGCTCGAGGAGGGCTTCGACCTCGCCATCCGCGCCGGCGAGTTGCCGGACTCGAGCCTGGTCTCGCGGCGGCTGGGCAGCGCGACGGCGCGGCTGTTCGCGGCGCCGGCCTACCTGCGCCGGCAGGGCACGCCGGTCACGCCCGACGAACTGAGCCGGCATGTGTTGATCGACAACGCGCCGGCCGCGAGCACGCCGGGCTGGACGCTGACGCATGACGACGGACACACCCTTGAGGTGCCGGCGCGATTCGGCCTGGCGGCCAACGACGCGGCGCTGCTGAGAGAACTGGCCAGCACCGGTGCCGGCATCGTCACGCTGCCGGTCTTCGTGGCGGCGCCGGGCGTGGCCAGCGGCCGGCTGGTGCCGGTGCTACCCGGCTGGGCCACCCGGCGCGTCGAGGTGCACGCCCTGTTCCCCTCGCACAAGAGCTTGTCGCCGGCGCTGCGTGCGTT
>JAEUPH010000343.1 GCA_016790395.1 Rubrivivax sp.
GGCAGTCCAGCGGATGGTTGATGAGCAGGAACTCCATCACCGACTGCTGCGCCTTCACGGCCTTGTCGGTCTTGGTGCGCACGATCATCCCGTTGGTGACGGGCGTGGCGCAGGCCGGCATGGGCTTGGGCATCTTCTCGATGTCCACCAGGCACATGCGGCAGTTGGCCGCGATGCTGAGCTTCTTGTGGTAGCAGAAGTGCGGGATGTAGGCGCCGGCCGCATCGGCCGCATGCATGACCATGCTGCCGTCGGGAACGGTGACCTGCTTGCCGTCTAGGGTGATCTCGGCCATCTCGTGCTCAGGCGGTTTGCGGGACCATGCAGGTCTTGTGTTCGACGTGGTACGCGAACTCGTCGCGGAAGTGCTTCAGCATGCCTTCCACCGGCATCGCGGCGGCATCACCCAGCGCGCAGATGGTGCGGCCCTTGATGTTGAAGGCCACGCTGTCCAGCAGTGCCAGGTCGTCCGCGCGGCCCTGGCCGTGCTCGATGCGGTCGATCACGCGCCACAGCCAGCCCGTGCCTTCGCGGCAGGGGGTGCACTGGCCGCAGCTCTCGTGCTGGTAGAAGTAGGACAGTCGCAGCAGGCTCTTCACCATGCAGCGCGTGTCGTTCATCACGATCACGGCGCCCGAGCCCAGCATGGAGCCGGCCTTGGCAATGGCGTCGTAGTCCATCGTGATGTCCATCATCGTGGCCGCCGGCAGCACGGGCGCGGAAGAGCCCCCGGGGATCACCGCCTTCAGCTTGCCGCCCTTCACGCCACCGGCCAGTTCCAGCAGCTTGGCGAACGACGTGCCCAGCGGCACCTCGAAGTTGCCCGGCTGGTTCACGTCGCCGACCACGCTGAAGATCTTGGTGCCGCCGTTGTTCGGCTTGCCGCACTCCAGGTAGGCCTGGCCGCCGTTGTTGATGATCCACGGCACCGCGGCGAAGGTCTCGGTGTTGTTGATCGTCGTCGGCTTGCCGTACAGGCCGAAGCTGGCCGGGAACGGCGGCTTGAAGCGCGGCTGGCCCTTCTTGCCTTCCAGCGATTCCAGCAGCGCGGTTTCCTCGCCGCAGATGTAGGCGCCGAAGCCGTGGAAGGCGTGCAGCTGGAAGCTGAAGCCGCTGCCCAGGATGTTGTCGCCCAGGAAGCCGGCGGCGCGCGCTTCTTCCAGGGCTTCCTCGAAGCGCTGGTAGACCTCGAAGATCTCGCCGTGGATGTAGTTGTAGCCCGTCCTGATGCCCATCGCGTAGGCGGCGATGGCCATGCCTTCGATGACGATGTGCGGGTTGTAGGCCAGGATGTCGCGGTCCTTGCAGGTGCCCGGCTCGCCTTCGTCGCTGTTGCACACCAGGTACTTGGCCCCGGGGAACATGCGCGGCATGAAGCTCCACTTCAGGCCCGTCGGGAAACCGGCGCCGCCGCGGCCGCGCAGGCCGCCCAGCTTCACTTCGGCGATGACCTGGTCCTGCGTCAGGCCGGCGCCGCCGTCCTGGCCCAGGATCTTGCGCAGGGCCGAATAGCCGCCGCGCGCCACGTAGTCCTTCAGGCGCCAGTTGCTGCCGTCCAGGCCCGCATAGATCTGCGCGCCGATGTGGCGGCCGTGGAAGCAGGTTTCCGAGCCCTTGGCCTGGAACTTCGACAGGTCAAGCATCTTGGTGCGCCTTCAGCAGGGCCAGCAGTTCGTCCAGCCGCTCGTGGCTCATGAAGCTGAGCATCTGGCGGTCGTTCACCAGCATCACCGGCGCGTCGGCACAGGCGCCCAGGCATTCGCTGGGCTGCACGGTGAAGCGGCCGTCGGCCGTGGTGCCATAGGGTTCCACGCCGAGCTTCTTGCAGACGTGGTCCAGCGCCTTGTCGCCATCGCGCAGCGCACAGGGCAGGTTGGTGCAGACGTTCAGCTTGAAGGTGCCGACCTTCTGCTGGTTGTACATGTTGTAGAAGGTGGTCACCTCGTGCACCGCGATGGCGGGCATGCCCAGGTGCGCGGCGATCGCGTCCTCGGCCTCGGGCGACACATGGCCGTGCTCGTGCTGCACGATGGCCAGGCAGGCCATCACGGCGCTCTGCTTCTGGTCGGCGGGGTACTTGGCCACTTCGCGGTCGAAGCGGGCCTTGGTGGATGCGCTGAGTTCCATCATCGATCAATCTCGCCGAACACGATGTCCATCGTGCCGATGATCGCCACGGCGTCGGCGATCATGTGGCCGCGCGACATCTCGTCCAGCGCCGCCAGGTGGGCGAAGCCGGGGGCGCGGATCTTGAGGCGGTAGGGCTTGTTGGCGCCGTCGCTCACGAGGTAGATGCCGAACTCGCCCTTGGGATGTTCCACGGCGGCGTAGGCCTCGCCCTCGGGCACGTGCATGCCTTCGGTGAAGAGCTTGAAGTGGTGGATCAGCTCTTCCATGTTGGACTTCATGTCCACGCGCGAAGGCGGCGCCACCTTGTGGTTGGTGGTGATCACCGGGCCGGGGTTGGCACGCAGCCAGGCCACGCACTGCTGGATGATGCGGTTGCTCTGGCGCAGTTCTTCCACGCGCACGAGGTAGCGGTCGTACGTGTCGCCGTTGACGCCCACCGGCACGTCGAAGTCCATCTTCGCGTAGACGTCGTAGGGCTGCTGCTTGCGCAGGTCCCAGGCGAAGCCGCTGCCGCGCAGCATCGCGCCGGTGAAGCCCAGGTTCAGTGCGCGCTCCGGTGACACGACGCCGATGCCCACCGTGCGCTGCTTCCAGATTCGGTTGTCGGTGAGCAGGGTCTCGTACTCGTCGACGTAGGCCGGGAAGCGCTTCGTGAAGTCATCGATGAAGTCCAGCAGGCTGCCGCTGCGGGCGTCGTTGAGCGCCTTGATGGCCTTCTCGTTCTTGATGCGGCTGGGCTTGTACTGCGGCATGCTGTCCGGCAGGTCGCGGTACACGCCGCCCGGGCGGAAGTAGGCGGCGTGCATGCGCGCGCCGCTCACGGCCTCGTACATGTCGAACAGGTCTTCGCGCTCGCGGAAGCAGTAGATGAAGATGTTCATCGCACCGCAGTCCAGGCCATGGCAGCCCAGCCACAGCAGGTGGTTCAGCAGCCGCGTGATCTCGCTGAACATGACGCGGATGTACTGCGCGCGCTCGGGCACTTCCACACCCAGCAGCTTCTCGATGGCCAGGCAGTAGGCGTGCTCGTTGCACATCATCGAGACGTAGTCCAGCCGGTCCATGTAGGGCAGGCTCTGGATGAAGGTCTTGCTCTCGGCCAGCTTCTCGGTGGCACGGTGCAGCAGGCCGATGTGCGGGTCGGCGCGC
>JAEUPH010000003.1 GCA_016790395.1 Rubrivivax sp.
GGCTGGGTCGACCTGCCCCAGCGCATCGGCGACAAGATCGCGCGCCTGGTCGGCGCCTCGCCCGGCACGCTGGTGGCGACCGACAGCACCTCGGTGAACCTGTACAAGGCCCTGAGCGCGGCACTGCACGTGGCCGCCCAGGACGCGCCGCAGCGCAAGGTGGTGCTGAGCGAGCGCAGCAACTTCCCGACCGACCTGTACATCGCCCAGTCGCTGTGCCGCTCGCACGGCATGCAGCTGGTGCTGGTGGAGGCCGACGCGCTGCCCGCGCAGCTGGACGCGAACGTCGCCGTGCTGATGCTCACGCACGTGAACTACCGCACCGGCGCGATGTTCGACCTGGCCGCCACCACGCAGGCAGCCCACCGGGCCGGCGCGCTGATGATCTGGGACCTGGCCCACAGCGCCGGCGCCGTGCCGCTCGACCTGGAGGGCGCGCAGGCCGACTTCGCGGTCGGATGCGGCTACAAGTTCCTCAACGGCGGGCCCGGCGCCCCGGCCTTCGTGTGGGTGCACCCGCGCCATGCGAGCCGCTTCTGGCAGCCGCTGTCGGGCTGGTGGGGCCATGCGGCGCCGTTCGCGTTCGCGCCCGACTACCTGCCCGCGCCGGGCATCGCGCGCTACCTGTGCGGCACGCAGCCCATCCTGAGCCTGCGCGCGCTCGACTGCGGCGTCGACAGCGTGCTGGCCGCAGGCGAGCGGGTGCCCGGCCAGGATGCGATGGCCGCGCTGCGCGCCAAGTCACTGGCGCTGACGGGCCTGTTCATGGATCTGGTGGAGCAGCGTTGCGCCGGCCACGGGCTGCGCATCGTGACGCCGCGCGCGCCCGAGCAGCGCGGCTCCCAGGTCAGCCTGGCGCGCGACGACGGCGCGTTCGCCATCGTGCAGGCGCTGATCGCGCGCGGCGTGATCGGCGACTTCCGCGCCGGCGAAGGCTCCGGCCAGCCGGACATCCTGCGCTTCGGCTTCACGCCGCTCTACACCCGCTTCGTCGACGCCTGGGACGCCGTGGAGCAGCTGCGCCAGGTGCTGGACAGCGCCCAATGGCAGCAGCCCGAGTTCCACCGCCGCCACGCCGTCACCTGAGGCCCCCGCATGAGTACCCAACAGGACCCCGAACGCATCGTCGCCGAGGAGCGCGCCCGGCTCGACTTCAGCCAGGCCATGAGCTATGGCGACTACCTGCACCTGGATGCCATCCTGTCGGCCCAGCACCCGCTGTCGCCCGACCACAACGAGATGCTGTTCATCGTGCAGCACCAGACCAGCGAGCTGTGGATGAAGCTGATGCTGCACGAGCTCGGTGCGGCCATCGCCTGCGTCGCGCGCGACGAGCTCGGCAGCGCGTTCAAGATGCTGGCGCGCGTGAGCCGCATCATGGAACAGCTGGTGCACGCCTGGGACGTGCTGGCGACGATGACGCCGCCCGAATACAGCGCGATCCGGCCCTACCTGGCCAGCTCCAGCGGCTTCCAGAGCGCGCAGTACCGCTGCATCGAGTTCGCGCTCGGCAACAAGAACGCCGCCATGCTCAAGCCGCATGCCCACCGCCCGGACCTGCTGGCCCGGGTGCGGGCCGCCTACGAGGCCCCCTCGCTGTACGACGAATCGCTGCGCCTGCTGGCACGGCGCGGGATCGCGGTTCCCGCCAGCCACACGGCGCGCGACTGGACCCAGCCCTACAGCGCGAGCGAGGACGTGGTCCAGGCCTGGCTGGTGGTCTATCGGAATCCCGGGCAGCACTGGGACCTGTACCAGCTCGGCGAGGAGCTCACCGACCTGGAGGACGCGTTCCGGCTCTGGCGCTTCCGCCACGTCACCACGGTCGAGCGCGTGATCGGCTTCAAGCGCGGCACCGGCGGCACCGGCGGCGTGAGCTACCTGCGCAAGATGCTGGACGTGGTGCTGTTCCCGGAGATCTGGAAGCTCAGAACCAGTCTATGAGCCCGCTCACATCAGCCCGTCGAGCGCACGCTCGAAGCTGGCCACCGTGCGGTCGGGGTTCTTCAGCTTGTCCAGCCCGAACAGGCCGACGCGGAAGGTGCGGAAGTCGGGGCCTTCGTCCAGCGCCAGCGGCACGCCGGCGGCGATCTGCAGGCCCTGCTCGGCGAAGGCCTTGGTGTTCTGCCAGTCGGCGTGGTCGGTGAAGCTGACCACCACGCAGGGCGCCTGGAAGCCGGGCGCGGCCAGGCTCTTGATGCCCTCTTCCTCCAGCAGCCCGCGCACGCGGCGGCCGATGTCCTGCTGCGCCGCCTTGGCCGCGGCGAAACCGAAGGCCTTGGTTTCCAGCATGGCGTCGCGCAGCTGGGCCAGGCCGTCGGTGGGCATGGTGGCGTGGTAGGCGGCCACGCCCTTCTCGTGCGATTCGATGATGGCCAGCCACTTCTTCAGGTCCAGCGCGAAGCTGCTGCTGGTGGTGGACTCCAGGGCAGCGCGCGCGCGCTCGGACAGCATCACCAGCCCCGCGCAGGGCGTGCTGCTCCAGCCCTTCTGCGGCGCGCTCACCAGCACGTCGACGCCGGTCTCGGCCATGTTCACCCACATCGCGCCACTGGCGATGCAGTCCAGCACGAAGAGCCCGCCGTGCTCGTGCACGGCTTCGGCCACGGCCTTGAGGTAGTCGTCGGGCAGCATCATCCCGGCCGAGGTCTCGACATGCGGCGCAAAGACGAGGTCGGGCTTGGACTTGCGGATGGCGGCCACCACGTCGCCGATGGGCGCCGGCGCATACGGCGCCTTCGGTTCCGTCGACACCGGGCGGGCCTTCAGCACCTCCACGCCGGCGGCCACGCCACTCATCTCGAAGATCTGGCTCCAGCGGTAGCTGAACCAGCCGTTGCGCACCACCAGCGCCTTCTTGCCGCCGCCGAACTGGCGCACCACCGCTTCCATGCCGAAGCTGCCGCTGCCGGGCACGACGATGGCCGAACGTGCGCCATACACCTCCTTCAGCGTGGCCGACACATCCTGCATCACGCGCTGGAAACGCTGGGACAGGTGGTTGAGCGCGCGGTCGGTGTAGACCACCGAGTATTCGAGCAGGCCGTCGGGGTCGACGTCGGGCAGCAGACCGGGCATGGTGTCTCCAGGTGTTCTTTGGTCGGGCAGCTTAGCGCACCGCCACCGGCCCCCTGGGCCCAGGGTCTCGCAGCGCGAGCGCAGCCCTGCCGCCTAGAATCGTCGACCCCCTCGCGCAGGAGCACCGCATGGACATCCGCACTTCCCCCATCCGCCTGCGCATCACGCAACTGCGGGAGGAACTGGCCAAGGCGGGCGCCCATGCGCTGCTGGTGCCCTCGGCCGACCCGCACCTGAGCGAGTACCTGCCCGAGCGCTGGCAGGGCCGGCAATGGCTCTCGGGTTTCACCGGCTCCATGGCCACACTGGTGGTGACGGTGGAGCAGGCCGTGCTCTTCGCCGACAGCCGCTACTGGGTGCAGGCCGAGGCCGAACTCGCCGGCACCGGGATCGCGCTGGAGAAGATCAACACCGGCAACAGCACGGCGCATGTGGAATGGCTGGCCCGCCACGTGCCGCGCGGCGCCACCGTGCTGGTCGACGGTCAGGTGCTGGCGCTGTCCCAGGCCGGCGCGCTGCTGGCCGCGCTCACGCCCGCGGGCGTGAAGCTGCGCACCGACACCGACCTGCTCGACGCCCTGTGGCCCGATCGCCCCGGCCTGCCTCCCGAGCCCGTCTACGAGCACCTGCCGCCGCAGGCCACGGTGCCGCGCGCCGAGCGCCTGGCCACGGTGCGTCGGGGCATGGCCGCGCAGGGCGCCACGCACCATTTCGTGAGCACCGTCGACGACCTCGCCTGGATCACCAACCTGCGCGGCAGCGACGTCACCTTCAACCCCGTGTTCCTGGGCCACCTGCTGCTCACGCAGACGGCGGGGACGCTGTTCGTCGCCGAAGGCAAGATCTCCGCCGCGCTCGCCGCACGCCTGGCCGCCGACGGCATCACGCTGGCCCCTTATGCGCAAGCCGCCGCCGCGCTCGCCCGGCTGGGCAGCGCCGACACGCTGCTGGTGGATCCCAAGCGCGTCACCCACGGACTGCTGGAGAGCGTGGGCACTGGCTGCAACGTCGTTCGCGCCATCAACCCCAGCACCCTGGCCAAGGGCTGCAAGTCCGCCGAAGAGGCTGCCTTCATCCGTGAAGCGATGGCCGAGGACGGCGCCGCGATGTGCGAGTTCTACGCCTGGTTCGAGGCCGCCCTGGCCCGCGGCGAGCGGCTCACCGAACTCACCATCGACGAAGTGCTCAGTGCCGCACGTGCGCGGCGGCCCGGTTTCGTGGGGCTCAGCTTCGCCACCATCGCCGGCTTCGGGCCCAACGGCGCCATGCCGCACTACCGCGCCACGCCGGAGTCGCACGCGGTGATCGAAGGCGACAGCCTGCTGCTCATCGACAGCGGCGGCCAGTACCTGGGCGGCACGACGGACATCACGCGCGTGTGGCCCATCGGCCGCATCACGCCCGCGATGAAGCGCGACTTCACGCTGGTGCTCAAGGGCACGATGAACCTCAGCCGCGCGCGCTTCCCGCGCGGCACCGCCAGCCCCATGCTGGACACGCTGGCGCGCGCCCCGCTGTGGGAAGCCGGTCTCGACTACGGCCATGGCACGGGCCACGGCGTGGGCTACTTCCTCAACGTGCACGAAGGCCCGCAATCCATCAGCCGCGCCGTGGCGGAACCGCAGATGGCGATGGAGCCGGGCATGATCACCTCCATCGAACCCGGCGTGTACCGCACGGGCCACTGGGGCGTGCGCATCGAGAACCTGGTGCTCAACGTACCGGCCCGCACGCCCGAAGGCAACGAGTTCGGCGAGTTCCTGGAGTTCGAGACGCTGACGCTGTGCCCCATCGACACGCGCTGCATCGATCTCGCCCTCATGCGGCCCGACGAAGTGGCCTGGCTCAATGCCTACCACGCCACGGTGCGCGAGCGCCTGGCGCCACGTGTGAGCGGTGATGCGCTGTCCTGGCTGATCGAGCGCACCGCAGCGCTCTGAAGGCGCCGTGCAGGCGCTCGGCATCGACCTCGGCGGCACCAAGATCGAGGCCGCCCTGCTGGACGAGGGCGGCGCGGTGCGCTGGCGCCCGCGCGCGGCGACGCCGGCCGGCGACTATGCCGGCACCGTGCGCGTCGTGGCCGAGCTGGTGCGGGCGGCGCGGGTGGCGGCCGCTGGCGAACTCAGCATCGGCGTCGGGACGCCGGGCTCGGCCACCGGGGCCGGGCTCATGAAGAACTGCAACTCCACCTGCCTCAACGGCCGGCCGCTGCAGGCCGACCTGGAAGCCGCGCTGGGGCAGCGCGTGGCGCTGGCCAACGACGCCAACTGCCTGGCCCTGTCCGAGGCCACCGACGGCGCGGGCGCCGGCGCGGCCGTGGTCTTCGCGGTGATCCTGGGCACCGGCTGTGGTGGCGGTCTGGCCGTCCATGGCCACGTCCTGGGCGGCGCCAACGGCCTGGCCGGGGAGTGGGGCCACAACCCGCTGCCCTGGGCGGAGGCCGCGGAAGACCCGCGCTGGGCCTGCTACTGCGGCCAGGCGGGCTGCATCGAGACCCTGCTGTCCGGGCCCGGGCTGGCGCGCGATCACGCCCAGCGGCACGGCGGCACGCTGGACGCCGCCGGCATCGCGGCGCGGGCCGCTGTGGGCGACGCCACTTGCCGGGCCACGCTGTCCCGGCACAGCGACCGCCTGGCGCGTGCGCTGGCTGGCGTCATCAACCTGCTGGATCCTGATGTCATCGTGCTCGGCGGCGGACTGTCGCTGATGCCGCACCTGGTCGAGGACGTGCCGCGCCTGTGGGCGCGCTGGGTCTTCTCGGCCGGCGTGGCCGAGCCTGTGCGCACCGCCCTGCGGCCAGCGCGGCACGGCGACGCTTCGGGCGTGCGCGGCGCGGCTTGGCTGGGTCGCACCAGCGGGCGCTGAAGCCGCATCCCTCGCGCTCTGGCGGCGGCGCTGCCGCAAGACGTCTGTATTTGCAGCGGGGCCTGCGCCCTGCCGTCCCGTTTTTCGGCGTACTGGCTTGTCACCCTTTGTGGGTTGACCCGAGCCGAGCCGCCCGACAAACTGTGAACTATTTCACGCTCAGGGGTCCGCAGAGGCCCGGCGACAGGAAGCTGAATGCCCTTGCCCCCGTCCCGCCGCCACCCGACTGCGGCCCCATCTGCCCCCAAAGACCGGCGTCTTGACGCCGATGCCGCAGGCTTGCGCCGGCTGTGGCGATGGATGAAGGGGCTGCTGAGCCGGCCCATCGGCATCGTCGGCTCGGCCGGCCATCGTCGTCTCGGGTTCGTGGAGCGGCGCAAGCGGCCGGCTGACGCGCTCTCCGTGTCGGGCCTGCGCGCAGAACTTCGTCAGCGTCTGCTCACTCTCTCGCCTGAGCGCGCCGAACGGCACTACAGCCACCTCGTCCAGGTGCACGACGAACTGGGCCGCCAGGGCTGGGCCGGCGTGGGCGCCCTGCCTGCCTCGGTGCTGGCCCGAGCGCTGATCCAGGCCGACGAGTTGCGCCGCGAGGCCCCCAGTGCGGCCATGAAGCAGCTCGTCGACAAGCTGCGCAGCCTGCAGCCGGCGCCGCCTGCACCCGCTGCGCAGGCCGTGGAGGCCGCGGCGGCGGCTTCGGCCACCGACGCCCGCGAGCCCCGGCGACCGCCGGGCGCTTCCCTGGAAGTGTCCGAAGCCACGCAGGAGGACTTCGAAGCCTCCAAGCGAAGCTGGTTCGGCGAGCTGCCGCCCGAGCCCGAAGCGCCGGAAGCGCACAAGTAGCGGCAGCGCTTGACACAAATTCCGTGATGTTGGACATTTTGTCCATGATCACGGAACCACCGCCGAGCGACCTGAATGCCCGCATCGCCGAGCAGGTGCGCCTGCTGCGCCGGCAACGCGGGCTGTCGCTGGAGGACCTGGCGGCGCGCAGCGGCGTGAGCCGTTCGATGATCTCCGTCATCGAGCGCGGCGAGAGCAGCGCCACGGCGGTGGTGCTGGAGCGTCTGGCCACCGGGCTGGGCGTGGCCCTGGCCTCGCTGTTCGACCGCCCCGACGCCCCGGCCTCGCCGCTGGCCCGCCGTGACGAGCAACCGACCTGGCGCGATCCGCAATCCGGCTACCTGCGGCGCAACGTGTCGCCGCCGGGCTTCACCGCGCCGCTGCGCATCGTGGAGGTGCTGTTCCCGCCGCTGGCCCGCGTGGCCTACGAGACGGCCGAACGCGAGGTGCCGGTGCACCAGCAGGTGTGGGTGCTCGAAGGCCGCCTGCAGGTGGGCACCGGCGGGCAGCAACACGAGCTGGGCCCGGGCGACTGCCTGGCCATGACCCTGGACGCGCCCACCCTCTTCCACAACCCCGGCCCCCAGACCACGCGCTATGCCGTGGTGCTGAACGTGGCCTCGGAGCCCCGCCGATGAAGCCCGAAGTCTGCGACCCGCTGCCTGTCCGCCGGCTGCTCGCCCCCACCGAGGCCGATCTGCAACAGCTGGCCGAGGTGCTGTGCGATTGCGTGGCCGGTGGGGCCTCCATCGGTTTCATGGCCAATCTCACGCCGGCCCGGGCGCTGGACTTCTGGCGACAGGTCGCAGACGGCGTTCGGGCCGGCGAGCGGGCGCTGCTGGTGGCCGAAGACGCGCAAGGCATCGCCGGCACCGTGCAGCTGGTGCTGGCCCTGCCCGACAACCAGCCGCACCGCGCCGATCTGGCCAAGATGCTGGTGCACCGCCGTGCCCGCCGGCACGGCGTGGGCTCAGCGCTGATGCGCGCCGCCGAGCGCCTGGCGCCCGACTGCGGCAAGACGCTGCTGGTGCTGGACACCGTGACCGGTGGCGACGCCGAACGCCTGTACGCGCGCCTGGGCTGGACGCACTGCGGCGTGATCCCGCGCTTCGCGCTCTTCCCGGACGGGCGCCCTTGCGGCACCACGCTGTTCTACCGGGACCTGGCCCCGGCCTGATCAGGCCTTGTGCTTCGCGATCAGCGCCTTGGCGCTGTCGAGCAGCGCCTTGCCCTTGAAGCCGCGCTTGTCCATGTCGGCCACCCACTCGTCGTCGACCTGCGCGCTGAGCCTGATGAACTCCTGGGTCTCGGCGGCACTGAAGGTGTGGATCTGGTTGTTGCGGTCGGTGGCGCTCTTGCGCCCGATGGCGTCGTTGCCCTGCTGGGTGCGACCGAGCCAGGCCGAAGTGGCCTGGCCCGAGTTGGCGTCGATCACCTTCTTCAGGTCGGGCGCCAGCCCCTCGTACTTCGCCTTGTTCATGGCCATGACGAAGGTCGTGGTGTAGAGCGCCGGGTTGCCGGCGGGGAACTCGCCATGGAACTTGGTCAGCTCGTGCACCTTCACCGACGGCACCACGTCCCAGGGAATGGCGCAGGCCTCGATGGTGCCCTTGGACAGCGCGTCGGGGATCTGGGGCAGCGGCATGCCCACCGGAATGGCCCCCAGCGCCTTCAGGAGGTTGGTCACCTGCCGGGTCGGGCCCCGCACCTTCATGCCCTTCAGGTCGGCGGCCTTGGTGATGGGCTTGCTGGCACTGTGGAACATGCCCGGGCCGTGCACATGAAGGGCCAGCGGGTGGGTCTCCTTGAACTCGTCCGGGCACTGCGTCTGGAAGTACTCCCAGAAGGCCTTGGAGGTGGCCTCGGCGTTGTTCATCATGAACGGCAGCTCGAAGGCCTCGATGCGCGGGAAGCGACCGGCGGTGTTGCCGGGCAGGGTCCAGACGATGTCGACCACCCCCTCGCGCGCCTGGTCGTACAGCTGCACCGGCGTGCCGCCCAGCTGCATGGCCGGGTAGCCCTCGAACCTGATGCGGCCGCCGGATTCCTTCTCCACCTTCTCCATCCAGGGCTTGTGCATGGTGAGCCAGACGTTGCTCATCGGCTGCATGAAGGTGTGGAACTTCAGCGTCACGCTCTGCTGGGCCAGGCCGGCCAGATGCGGCACGCCCAGCGCGGTGGCAGCGGCACCTTGCACGAAGGAGCGGCGTTTCATCATGGGGTCTCCGGGGGTGTCGAGGGGAGTGCAAAGCTAGCCGCAGCGGCCGCCGGGCCGGGTCACGATTTACCCTGATCGCGAGACGGCGAGAATCGCCGCGTGGCCCTGCCCCTGCTCCTCCTGGCCTTGCTCTTCGGTGGCGTCTGGGCCTGGGCGCCCGACCTCGACCGCGCCGGGCTCGAAGCGCGCCACGGCGGCCCGCCCAGCGAGTTCGTCATCGTTGAAGGCCTGCGGCTGCACCTGCGCGACAGCGCCCCCAGCGGAACGTCCGACGACAAGCCGTCCGTCGTGCTGCTGCACGGCTTCGGCAGCAGCCTGCACAGCTGGGACGGCTGGGCCGGTGCGCTGGCCCAAGGGCATCGCGTGCTGCGCATCGACCTTCCCGGCGCCGCACTCACCGGGCCCGACCCCTCCGGCGACTACAGCGACGAGCGCGCCGTGCGCCTGCTGGTGGCGCTGCTGGACGCGCGGGGCATCCGGAGCGCGCACCTCGTCGGCCACTCCATGGGCGGGCGCATCGCCTGGCGCTTCGCCGCTGCGCAGCCGGCGCGCGTGCAGCGCCTGGTGCTCATCGCCCCCGACGGCTTCCCGAGCCCGGGCTTCGAGATCGGCAAGCCGCCCGAGGTGCCGGCTGCCGCGCGGCTGCTGCCCCATGCCCTGCCGCGCGCCTCGGTGCGCGCCGCGCTCAGCGCGGCCTGGGGCGACGCCATGCGCCTGGACGAGGAGACGGTGACGCGCTATCACGAGCTGCTGCGCGCACCCGGCGTGCGCGACGCCATGCTGGCGCGCCTGCGGCAGCTGGTGCCCGCCGACCCGGCGCCGATCCTGCGACAGATCGCCGCACCGACCCTGCTGCTGTGGGGCGGCGAAGACCGCCTCATCCCGCCCGCGCAGGCAGCCGACTACCTGCGCGCGCTGCCCGATGCGCGCGCCGTGGTGCTGCCCGGGCTGGGGCATGTGCCGCAGGAAGAGGACGCGGCGGGCTCGCTCCGGCCGGTGATCGAGTTCCTGGACGGTTGATCGCGCTTGCAGCCGGGCCTCGACTGATGCTAAAGTGATATCACTTTGACAGAAGGCGAGTCCACGATGACCACCCTATCCCACCCCATCGGCCCGCAGTCCGACGTGCACGAGATCCGCAAGGACTCGCTGCCGGGCGTGCCCATGTTCCTGCTGGGCGCGGCACTGATGCTGCTGACCGTGTTCGCCGCCTGGCGCATGGTGGCCTTCCAGGAGACCGGCTACGCCTGGCTGCTGCCTGCCGTGCTGCCCGGCAGCTTCATCGTCGTCGGCCTGTACATGCTGCAACCCAACGAGGCCGCGCTCCTCACCTTCTTCGGCCGCTACGTGGGCACCGACCGCAGCGCCGGCCTGCGCTGGGCCAACCCGCTGCTCGCCAAGCGCAAGCTCTCGCTGCGCGCGCGCAACCTGAACGCGCCGACGCTGAAGGTCAACGACCAGCGCGGCAACCCGATCGAGATCAGCGCCGCCGTGGTGTGGGTGGTGAAGGACAGCGCGCAGGCGGTGTTCGAGGTGGACGACTTCGAGCGCTACGTGCAGGTGCAGGCCGAGGCGGCGCTGCGCCACCTGGCTTCGCAGTACCCTTACGACGAAGGTGAACTGACCGACACCCGTGTCACGACGCTGCGCGGCGGCATGGACGAGGTGAGCGAAGCGCTGCGCGCCGAGCTGCAGGCACGTTTCGCCAAGGCCGGCGTTCAGGTGCTGGACGCGCGGCTCACGCACCTGGCCTATGCGGCCGAAATCGCGCAGGTGATGCTGCGCCGGCAGCAGGCCGAGGCCATCATCTCGGCGCGCACGAAGATCGTGCAGGGCGCGGTGAGCATGGTGGAGGCGGCGCTGAAGGGCCTGTCGGAGCGCGCCATCGTCGAACTGGACGACGAGCGCAAGGCGGCCATGGTGAGCAACCTGCTGGTGGTGCTGTGCTCCGACCGCGACACCCAGCCGGTGGTGAACGCCGGCACGCTCTACAACTGAAGCGAAGCGCCGGCGCGCATGGCCAGCCCGGGCAAGAAGGCCTTCCCGCTGCGCATCGACCCGGCCCTGTGGGCCGAGGTCGAGCGCCTGGCCGCGCAGGAGCTGCGCAGCGCCAACGCGCAGGTGGAGTTCCTGCTGCGCGAGGCGCTGGTGCGGCGCGGCATCAAGCTGAAGGCGCCGCCGCCACGCGGGGGTCGCGATCCCGACGAAGCCTGAGCGCAGCGAGCCCCGGCCGGCGCGCTAGCCGATCAGCTTCACCATCCACAGGCTGATGGGCGGGAAGAACAGCAGCAGCAGCGTGCGCAGCGTGTCGCTGACGAGGAAGGGCATCACGCCGCGGTAGCTCTCGGCGATGGGGACGTCCTTGGCCATGCTGTTGACGACATAGACGTTCAGCCCCACCGGGGGCGCCAGCATGCCGAAGCCCACGGTCATCAACACCATGATGCCGAACCAGATGGCCACGCTCTCCTTGGGCATGCCGAAGTCCAGGCCCATGATCATCGGGAAGAAGATCGGGATGGTGAGCAGGATCATGCTCAGTTCGTCCATCACGGCGCCGAGCACCACGTAGAACAGCAGCACGGCGGCCACCACCAGGAGTGGCGGCAGGCCCCAGCCCTGCACCACGCCGGCCAGCTGCGCAGGCACCTGGGTCAGTGCCAGCGCGGCGTTCATCAGGTCGGCGCCGAGGAAGATCAGAAAGATCATCGCCGACGTCTCCGCCGTGGCCAGGAAGCAGAGCTTGAACTTGGGCCAGGTGATCTCGCGCTTGAGCAGCGCGGCCACGAAGGTGGCGGCCGCACCCACGGCTGCGCCTTCGGTGGGCGTGAACTTGCCGCCGTAGATGCCACCGAAGACGATGATGAAGACGATGGCGATGGGCGCGATGCCCGACAGCGCCTGCAACGTGAGCTTGGGCACCTCTTCGTGCTCGGGCGCCTGGCCCGGCACCCAGCGCACGTAGACCGAGATGGCCACCATGTAGCCCAGCATCGCGATCAGGCCCGGCACCATCGCCGCGGCGAAGAGCTTGGCGATGTTCTGCTCGGTGAGGATGGCGTAGATCACCAGCGGCACCGAAGGCGGGATCAGGATGCCGAGCGTGCCACCGGCGGCCAGCGTGCCCGTGGCCAGGCGCCCGCTGTAGCCGTGCTGGCGCATTTCGGGCAGCGCCACCTGCGTGATGGTGGCGGCGGTGGCCACGCTGCTGCCGCAGATGGCGCCGAAGGCCGCGCAGGCCATCACCGCGGCCATCGCCAGCCCGCCCTTGAAGCGCGCCATCACGGCGGCCGCGAACTGGAACAGCGCGCGCGAGATGCCGCCCTGCGTGGCGAAGTTGCCCATCAGGATGAACAGCGGAATGACGCTCAGGTCGTAGCTGGCGAAACGTGCAAAGGCCTGCGTGTTCAGGAAGCTGGCCAGCGGCAGCCAGCCGGCCTTCAGCACGTAGCCCGTGACGCCGGCGATGAACATGGCGATGGCGATCGGCGTGCGCAGCGCCATCAGCAGCAACATGACGGCGAAGATCAGCAGCGTGAGCTGGATGGGGTTCATGAAGCCACCCCAGGCCGCTGCAGCGCCTCGAACTCCGCGAAACCGCGCCAGGCCTGCGCCAGCGCGATGACGGTGGTCAGCGCCAGCGGCGGCACCATGCCGAGATACACGATCCACTCCGGGAAGCCCAGCATCATGGAGCCGGCCTGGGAGTTCCAGGCGCTGAGGCCGCCCAGCGTGCTGCGCCAGGTCATCAACCCCATGGCCAGCGCCAGCAAGAAGGCGCCCAGGCGGTCCAGCCGCGCCTGGGTGGCCTCGGACGCCTTGGCGGTGAAGAAGTCCACCATGATGTTGCCGCGCCGGATCTGGCACCAGGGCATGAACAGCGCGATGGCCGCACCGGCCGCCGAACCCGAGAGCTCGAAGTCGCCGACGATGGTCCAGCCGACGGTGTTGCGCCCGACCAGGCTGATGCAGGTCATCAGCGTGATCACGGTCAGCAGCACGCCGGCCAGCACGGCGCACAGGCGCGCCAGGAGGTCCAGCAGTTTCACGGAACGGCCCGGGCGCGGTGGCTCAGTACTGCGTGGGCGCGACCCGCGCCACCAGGCCGTCCAGCTCGGGCGTGAGCTGGATCTGGCAGGACAGGCGGCTGCCCGGCTCGCGCGGGTGGGCGGCCATGTCGAGCATGGCCTCCTCGTCGGCGCTGCGCGGCGGCAGCTTCGCCAGCCACTCGGGCGCCACCACCACGTGGCAGGTGGCGCAGGTGAGGCAACCGCCGCAGTCGGCGGCGACGCCGTCGACACCGCCGTCCAGCGAGGCCTTCATCAGGCTGCGCCCGATGCGGGCGCTGAAGGTGCGGGCGGTGCCGTCGTAGTCGATGAGGTTCAGCGTGATGGTGGTCATGGAGCGGGAGGGTTGGAAGGAGAGGATCCGAGGCGGGGTCAGAAGCGGCCGAAGTACTCGCGCGCCAGCCAGGCGGCCGGGTCGGCCGCCTGCGCATGGCGGGCGATCTCCTGCCGCTTGATGGCCTGGTAGACGCCGGCCATGGGTGCGCCCAGGCCGGCGCAGAGCACCTTGTCGCGGGCCAGCGCGTCCAGTGCCTCGCCCAGCGTGGCCGGCAGCGTGGGCGCGGTGGCATAGGGATTCTCCGCTGCCGGCGGCGCGGCCAGCCGCTGCTGCAGCCCGTGCAGGCCGGCGAAGACCTGCGCGGCCATCGTGAGGTAGGGGTTGGCCAGGGGTTCGCCGAGGCGGTTCTCGATGCGGGTGGCGGTGTCGCCCGGTGCGCCGATGACGCGCAGCATGGCGCCGCGGTTGTCGCGTCCCCACACCGCCGACTGCGGCGCCATCACGCTGCCCTGGTAGCGCGCATAGGCGTTCAGGCTGGGCGCGCTGATCGCCGCCAGCGCCGGCGCGTGGGCGAGCAGCCCGGCCAGCCAGTGCGCACCGAGGTCGGAGAGCACCTGGCGTGCGTCGTCCGGCGCGCCTGCGGGGCTCTCGCGCACCATCGCATTGCGGCCCTCGGCATCGACCAGCGACTGGTGCAGGTGCCAGCCGCTGGCGATGGCGTGCGGCAAGGGCGTCACGCAGGCGAAGCTGGCCAGCCAGCCTTCGCGCCGCAGGGCCTGGCGCACGGCGCTGCGGAACAGCAGCAGCTGGTCGGCGGCGAGCAGCGCGTCGGTGGGCGCGAACACGGCCTCCACCTGGCTGGGGCCGAGTTCGATCTCCAGGGAACGCAGGGGCATGCCCAGCGCCAGCGCCGTTCGGCGCACGGTGGCCAGCGGCACGGCCAGCAGGTCCGCATGTTCCTCGGACAGCAAGCGGTAGCCCGGATGGCCGTGCCGCACCGCCGGCGGCTCACCGGGCCAGCCGGCCTGCGCCGGCGCCAGGGCATCACCTTCGATCCGGTGGAGGTGGAACTCGAGCTCCAGCCCGCAACGCAGCGACAGGCCGCGCTCGGCCAGATCGGCCAGCGCCCGCTGCAGCACGCGGCGTGGGTCGGCCGCCAGGGCGCTGCCGTCGTCCCAGAAGGGCTCGGCGCGCAGCCAGCCGGTGTCGGGCGCCCAGGGCAGCACGTGGAAAGCCGCGGGGTCGGGCAGCAATTGCACGTTGTTCGCTGAACCGAAACCGGGCAGCGCCGCCAGCGCGCCGGGTTCGAACACCTTGAAGGCCGTGCGATCGGAGGTGTCCTTCAGCAGCACGGTGCTGACCATGCCGATGCCGTCACGCAGGGCACCCTCGAGCGCCGGGCCCGGCAGCACCAAGGTCTTGCCGCGCAGCGTGCCGTGCAGGTCGGCCCAGGCCACGCGCACGAAAGCCAGGCCTTCGCGCTGCACGCGCTCCAGCAGCGCGGCACAGGCGGCCTCGCGCGCCGGACCCTGCGCGCCGCAGCGTTCGGCCAGCGTCATGCGGTGGCGGTGCTGGCCAGCCAGGGCGCTGCAGCCCGCTTCGCCGCCGCCTGCTGCTGCCAGAAGGCCGCCCAGTCGGCGGCGGGCGCGATGCAGTCGATGGTGTCCGGCCCCCGCAGCGCCTCGGCCTCGCCGGCCGACAGCACCATCGGCGGCGTGCCACCGGCTTCCACGGTGGCGATGGCCTTCAGCAGCGTGCGCCGGTTGGCCATGATGACCTTGTCGCTGCTGCCCAGGTGCTCGCGCGTGCGGTCCTGGATGGGCCCCATGCTCTCCACGGCCCACTGGTCGTGGCGGTTGATGTCCTGCTCGCCCATGCCCAGGTAGGTGCGCGTACGCTGCTCGGCGGCGTCGAAGGCCCAGTCGTCGTGGCGGCCGTGCAGCGGCACGTAGTCGGGCAGGGACATGTGGGCCAGGCGCTGCGCGCGCATGGTCTCGCGGTCCACCGGCTCGGCGAAGCTGGTGAAGAAGCTCCACCAGTAGGTGCTGTGGTCGTCCACCGGCACATGCATCTGCGTGATGGTCATCGTTTCCGACAGCGGGATGACGAAGGTGTGCGGGAAGGCGGCGTGGGTGACGCGCACGTGCGTCAGCCGCTCGTTGATGAGCCGCAGCGTGGTCAACCGGGTCAGGCCGGGCGCCAGTTCATCGTGGTGGATCTCGGGGCTGCAGAACTCGCGCAGCACGCGCGTCATGGGCCAGCGCTCGCCATCGACTTCGCCCACGCTGGCGCCGCGGAACTGGCGCCCGTAGGTGTGGGCGAGGTCCTCGTCTTCCAGGAAGCGGTGCAGGAAGGACGCGTGCGAGGGGTCGATGCCCACCTCGAAGGCCTGCAGCCAGTTGCAGCGCCACAGGCCCTTGAAGGCGAAGACATGGCTGGCCGGGGCGCGGAAACAGTCGAAGGCCGGCAGCTCGGGCGGCGCGAGCTCCTCCGGGCCGAGGTAGGCGAACAGCACGCCAGCCACGCATTTCAGCGGGTAGCTGCGCTGGCGAACACGCTGGCACAGCGTGCTGCCGAGAGGCTCCGCCGGCGTCTCCAGGCAATGGCCGTCGGCGGCGAACTTCCAGCCGTGGAAGGGGCAGCGGATGCCATCGCCCTCATGGCGGGCGAAAGCCAGGTCGGCGCCGCGGTGCGGGCAGTCGCGGTCGAGCAGGCCGAAGCTGCCGTCGGCAGCGCGGAAGAGCACCAAATCCTGCCCGAGCAGTCGCACGGCCTTCAACGGCCGCCCGGCCATGCGGGGATCGAGCCGGGGATCGAACTCGTCGAGCAGGGCCAGCGGCTGCCAGTAGCGCCGCATCAGGGCGCCGCAGGGCGTGCCGGGGCCGATGCGGGTGACGCGTTCGTTTTGCGCGGCTTGCATCGCCCTAATCTAGGTAGGGCGGGCCAGGCCGGCAATTGCGGCAAACGCGGGGCTGGCGTCAGCGGCGGCGGCGCACCGTGGCCAGCAGTGCCAGGCCCCCGAGCAGGCCCAGGGCGGGCGAAAGTTCGGGCACGGCCGAGACGTTGAAGGCGAAGCCATAGCTCGCCGTGCCCACGCCCGTTTCCTGCACCCAGAAGCTGTAGGTGCCGGCGGGCAGCGGCACGTCGAAGCCGCTGGAGCCCAGACTGGCGAGCGACATGGCTGCGAGGAGATCGCTGCCGACGTTGTCTTCGGAGTAGAGCGTCCAGCCCAGCAGGCCGGCGGCCGTGGTGGCCGACGGAGACACCGTCACCTGCGGCCCGCCTTGCAGGCCGAGGAAGGAACTGCCGCCGACGACGCTGACGCCCTGTTGCAGGAGCATGGCGTCGAGCACGAAGCCGTCGGGCACGACGACGGTGAAGTAGTCGCGATCGACCGGCCCGCCAGAAACGGCGCGGCCCGTGGCGCCGAACACCGTGGTGGTGCCCACCGAGAGCGTCACCAGGCTGGGCGCCAGACCGTCGTTGGACAGGTCGCCGTTGACGCCTTCGTCCCAGCCCGCGGCCAGCGCGGGGGCGGTTCCGGCCAGCGCCAACAGGGAAGCCGCCGCCCAAGTCTTCAGGATTCGCATCGCCTCGTTCCTTCGTGGGTGTCAAGCCAAAACGCCGATGCTGCACCAGAAGCCGGCTCACGGCCAGCGCACGAACACGGGGTGTCCGGCGGGCCGCTCAGGGCGCGGGGTCGGGCGGAGTCGCCGGCGACACCGCATGGCGCAGGTCCAGCACCGCGGTGTGGGCCGCCTTGTCCTGCAGGCCTTGGCGGTTGGGCTCCCACAGGATTTGCAGAAAGCCCAGGCCGCCCGTGGCCAGGCCAGCGGCATAACCGCCATAGCGCTTGAGGTTGCGCATCACGGTCATGGGCTGGCCGGTGAGTTCCACCACGCGCAGCCGCAGCAGCTTCTTGCCCACGGTCTGCCCACCCCACCAGGCCGGCAGCAACGAGAAGTAGACGATGCCCCAGCCCAGCCCGGCACCGAGGTCGTCCAGGAAGGCCGAGACATGCTCGCTCAGCTTGAGCTTCTTCGGTTGCCGGGCTGCCGCCAGTTCGGCTTCGAGGCGGGCAATGCGCTCGGCGTCGGTGAGCGCCGGCGCGGACGCCGACGCTGCGGCGGCACTGGCGGGCTCATCAGCCTCTTCCGCAGCCGCGGCTTCGGGTGCAGTTGCAGGGTGGCGCCAGTCATTCCACTGCGTGCCGGCCTCACCGAAGGCCAGCAACAGCAGCAGGGCGGCCAGGCACCAGCCAACGACTTCGCGCCGCCGCGCCGGCGCCTTGCGCTGGCGCTGGCGCAGCTGCAGCACCACCAACAGCAAGCCGCCCGCCAGCCACAAACCGCTGACGCCAGAGAGCAAGCCGATGACCGCGAGGTCCACCGCCATGGCCAAGGTGCGCCGCCAGGGCGTGCCCAGTGCTGCGCCCACCAGCGCCGGCGCCACGTTCAGGCGATCAGGCTGCAATCGCACCGGGGCGGGCTGCGCCGCCGGGACCCGCATCTCCTTCATCGAGCAACCACGGCTTCTGCACCTCGCCTGACCTGCGGCCATGATAAGAGACCGCCTCGAGCCCGGTGCCGCCTGGCGCGACTACTTCCTGACGCTGGCGTCTTCCACCAGCACCTCGTACGCATAGCCCGAGCCCAGCGTGACGTCGGTGCGCACCTTGCCGCGCACCATCACGATGTCGCCCACGGCGGCGCTGTCCTTGCTGGTGACCAGCAGGTCGTTGCTGCCGTCCTGTGCCTTGCCGGAACCGTCCTGCAGGTGCAGCCAGTTCTTGCCCATGATGCCGTTGTTGACCTTCACGACGCGGGCGCGCACCAGCACCACCTTGTCCTTCAGGCCCTTGCGCCCTTGCACGACTTCGGCCACGGTGCGCGCCTCGGCGCCGCTGGCCTTGGGCACGGGCGGCTGCGCCACGGCGGCCGCAGCGCCGCCGCCGGGGGTGTGCATCGCGCTGGGCAGGCCGCCACCCGCCGGCTTCGCGCCGGCGCCGGCCCCGGCGACCTCGCCGAAGTAGACGCGCTCGAAGCGGCGCTTGAGCGCCTTGCTCTCGAAGTTGTCCATGGGCATCGCGTTGGCGATGCTGACCTGTGCACCCTTGGTGACCGCCGCCGTGGTGACGGCGGCCCAGGCGTCGCCGCTGCGGGTCTTGAGGCGCAGGTAGGTGTAGCCGTCGACGTTCAGGACCTCCAGCACTTCGCCCTGCAGCGTGGTGGGCGCCTGTGCCCCAGCGCCAAGGGGAAACGCAAGAAGCGCGGCGAGAGCCATGCCGGCCAGCCGGAGCCTGGTGTTCATGAGGAGGGGCCTTCGGGTTCTGGAAGTGGTTGTTGACCGCAGGGCGAGTCGGCGGGGACCTGGGCCGCTGAACGCCCTACAGCAGCACGATGTCGTACTGCTCCGGATTCATCCCCGGCTCCGCGCTCAGCGAGATCGGCTTGCCGATGAATTCGCTCAGGCCCGCCAGGTGCACGCTCTCTTCGTCCAGCAGCATCTCCACCACCGAGGCCGAGGCGACGACGCGGAACTCCTTGGGGCTGAACTGGCGTGCCTCGCGCAGGATCTCGCGCAGGATGTCGTAGCAGACGCTGCGCGCCGTCTTGACCTGGCCGCGGCCCTGGCAGGTGGGGCAGGGTTCGCACAGCATGTGCGCCAGGCTCTCTCGCGTGCGCTTGCGCGTCATCTCCACCAGGCCCAGCTGGGTGAAGCCGCTCACCGTGGTGCGCGTGCGGTCGCGCGCCAGCTGCTTGCGCAGTTCGGCCAGCACGGCTTCCTGGTGGTCGCTGCGGCCCATGTCGATGAAGTCGGCAATGATGATGCCGCCCAGGTTGCGCAGACGCAGCTGCCGCGCGATGGCACCCGCCGCTTCCAGGTTGGTCTTGAAGATCGTGTCTTCGAAGTTGCGCGCACCGACGAAGCCGCCGGTGTTCACGTCGATGGTGGTCAGCGCCTCGGTCTGGTCGATGATGAGGTAGCCGCCGCTCTTCAGCTCCACCCGCCGCGCCAGCGCACGCACGATCTCTTCCTCGATGCCGAAGAGGTCGAAGATGGGCCGCTCGCCCTTGTAGTGCTCCAGTTTGCCCACGGTGCCGGGCATGTAGGTCTCGCCGAAGGCCTTGAGCGCGTCGCACTGCAGACGGCTGTCGATGCGGATGCTGTGGGTGGACTCGTTGGACAGGTCGCGCAGCACGCGCTCGGCCAGGCTCAGGTCCTGGTGCAGCAGGCTGCCCGGCGGGCGCTGCTGGCCGCGCTCGCGGATCAGCGCCCAGGCGCGGCGCAGGTAGGCGATGTCCTCGGCCAGTTCGGCGTCGCTCGCTTCTTCCGCATTCGTGCGCAGGATGAAGCCGCCGCCGGCATCGCCCGCCAGCGTGGTGACGCGCGAGCGCAGCTGCTCGCGCAGTTCGGGGCTGCCGATCTTCTGGCTGATGCCGATGTGGTTGTCGTGCGGCAGGAAGACCAGCATGCGCCCGGCGATGCTGACCTGCGTGGACAGCCGCGCGCCCTTGGTGCCGATGGCGTCCTTGATGACCTGCACGGTGAGCGTCTGGCCTTCGAAGACCTGGCGTTCGATGGGCGGCGGCGGTGCGTCGGGCCGCGGCGCAGGGCCGCCGTTGCGCGGCAGCGCCACGGCGGGCAGCAGGTCGGCCACGTGCAGGAAGGCGGCGCGCTCCAGGCCGATGTCGATGAAGGCGCTCTGCATGCCCGGCAGCACCCGCACCACCTTGCCGAGGTAGACGTTACCGACCTGGCCGCGTTCGAGCGTGCGCTCGATGTGCAGCTCCTGCACGGCGCCGTTCTCGACGATGGCCACGCGCGTCTCCTGCGGGGCCCAGTTGATGAGGATGTCCTGG
>JAEUPH010000221.1 GCA_016790395.1 Rubrivivax sp.
CGCGGCGCGGCGCGGGCGCCAGGGCTGGCGCGACTTCGCCCGCGCCGGCTGGCTGGCGGTGCAGCTGCGGCGCGACGGCGTGGCCCAGCTGCACACGCACTTCATCTCCACGCCGGCCGACGTGGCCGAGCTGGCGGCGGCCGTGGGCGGGCTGCCGTTCTCGCTGTCGGCGCACGCCAAGGACATCTACCTCTCCAAGCCCGAGGACCTGGCGCGCAAGATGAACGGCGCGCGCTTCACCGTCACCTGCACCGAGTTCAACCGTGCCACGCTGGCCGCGCTGGCGCCGCAGGCGGCCGTGCACCGCATGTACCACGGCATCGACCATGCGGTGTTCCACCCGCGCCGCCGTCAGCCCACGCAAGGGGCGGTGCCGCTGCTGCTGAGCGTGGGGCGGCTGCGCGCGAAGAAGGGGCTGGACACGCTGGTGGACGCCTGCGCCCTGCTGCGCGGCCGCGGCCTGGCCTTCCGCTGCGAGATCGTCGGCTACGGCGAAGAGCAGGCGGCGCTGCAGCAGCGCATCGACGGCCTCGGGCTTTCGGCCCAGGTCCGGCTCACCGGCAAGCTGGCGCGCGAGCAGGTCATCGAGCGCTACGCGCAGGCCGCGGTGTACCTGCAGCCCTCGCGCATCGCCGCCGACGGCGACCGCGACGGCATCCCCAACGTGCTGCTGGAGGCGATGTCCATTTCGCTGCCGGTGGTGGCCAGCGCGGTCTCGGGCATCCCGGAACTCGTGCAGCACGAAGTCAACGGCCTGCTCGCCGCGCCCGACGACGCCGCGGCCCTGGCCGACGCCGTGCAGCGCCTGCTGGCCGACCCCACGCTGGCCGCGTCGCTGGGCCGCGCCGCGCGCGAGGCGGTGATGCTGGGCTTCGACAACGACCACAACCTGCGCACCCTGCTGCGCCTGCTGGAGCTGCCCGATGAGCGCGCCGCCCACCACGCTGCCGTCGCCTGAGGCGCTGGCCGCCACCGGCGGCAACGCCACCCCGCCGCTGCGCGTGGCCTACGTGATGAACGGCTTTCCGCGCCTGTCGGAGACCTTCATCGCGCACGAGATCCACCAGCTCGAACGCGCCGGCCTGGGCCTGCGCCTGTTCTCGGTGAAGCGCGAGGACGAACCCCTGGTGCACCCGGTGGTGGCCGCGCTGCGCTCGCCGCTGGCCTACCTGCCGAAGGCGACCTCGCTGTCGGGCACGGCGCTGCTGCCCTGGCTGCTGCGCAACGCGCCGGCCTTCGGTGCCGCGCACGCCGCGCTGGCGCTGCGCTCGCCGCTGCGCTGGGGGGCCACGCTGGCCTCGGCGCTGGCCATGAGCTGGCGTTACCGCAAGCCCGGCGGCGGGCTGCGCAAGGTCTTCATCAAGGAGTTCCTGCAGGCCGGTTACATCGCGCACGCCGTGCAGCGCGCCGGCGACGTGGGCCACCTGCACGGCCACTTCTGCCACGGCGTGGCCACCATCACCTGGTTCGCCAGCCGGCTGACGGGCCTGCCCTTCAGCTTCACCGCGCATGCCAAGGACATCTACCAGGCCGAGCTGAACCCCGGTGACCTGCTGGAACGCAAGCTGGGCGCGGCGCGCTTCGTCGCCACCTGCACCTGCGCCAACGCCGAGGTGCTGTGCGCCCGCCACCCGCGGCCGACGGAGGTGCACACCATCTACCACGGGCTGGACACCGAATGGTTCGCGCCCGCGCCGGCCGCGCCCGCACCGGCCGTGCCCACGCTGCTGAGCGTGGGCCGTTTCGTCGAGAAGAAGGGCTTCGACCAGCTGCTGCGCGCCTGCGCGCTCCTGCGCGGGCAGGGGCTGGCCTTCCGCTGCCTCATCGTCGGCGAGCGCGGCAGCGCCTACGAAGGCCTGCTGAAGCTGATCGACGAGCTGGGCCTGCAAGGCTGCGTGGAACTGCGCAGCGCCGTGACGCAGGACCAGCTGCGCGAGCTCTACCGCGCCGCCCAGGTCTTCGCGCTGCCCTGCCAGGTGATGGAGGACGGCGACCGCGACGGCATCCCCAACGTCATGGCCGAGGCCATGGCCTTGGGCCTGCCGGTGGTGTCCACGCGCATCTCGGGCATCCCCGAGCTGGTGGACGACGGCCGCCACGGCCTGCTGGTGCCGCCGCGCGACCCCGTGGCCCTGGCCGCCGCGCTGCGCCGCGTGCTGCAGGAGCCGGGCCTGGCCGGCGCGCTGGCGCAGGCCGCGCGGCAGCGCATCTGTGACGTCTTCGACTCGCGCCGCACCACGCTCGTGCTGCGTGACCTGTTCCTGGCGCAGCTTCGCCGCCGCGCGGCGGCAGGCGCATGAACTCGGGGCAACAGCGCGAGACGCAGGCCGTGGCGCAGGCGGCCTCGGTGTTCCTGCCGCCCTTCGACGCGCTGGACGACGCGGCGCTGCTGGCCCACTTCCGCAGCGCGCGCCCGGTGTTCGTGGACCCCGTGGCCGACCCCGAGGAAACGCGGCCGGAGAAGATCGACGCGCTGCTGGCCGGCCGCTTCGAGTTCTACGGCGAGACGCATGCGCTGCCCGACCCGCTGCCCTGGCTGCACAACCCCAGCGTGGATGTCGAGTGGCACATCCTGCTGCACAAGTTCTACTACGCCGTGGGCCTGGGGCTGGCCTGGCAGCGCAGCGGCGACGCGCGTTACGCGCAGCGCTGGGCGCAGCTGATCGACGGCTGGATGGCGGTCACGCCGCCGGGCTTCATCGCCGCCGACGTGACGGGCCGGCGCGTGCAGAACTGGATCTACAGCCACCGCCAGTTCGTGGGGCCGGGCATCGCCGCGCCGGTGGACGCGGGCTTCCACCGCCGCATGCTGCTGTCGCTGCACGAACAGGTGGAGCACCTGTGCGCGCACCTCACGCCCAAGCGCAACCACCGCACGCTGGAGCTGATGGCCATCCTGCTGGCCGGCGTGGCCTTCCCGGAGATGAAGCGCGCCGCCTTCTGGCGCGAGTTCGCGCTGCGCGAGACGGTGGCCAACGTGCAGGCCGACCTGCTGCCCGACGGCGTGCACTGCGAGCTGTCCACCGACTACCACCACCTCGCGCTGCGCAACTGGCTGCACGTGCGCCGGCTGGCAGCGCGCCACGGCCTGCCGGTGGCGCCGGCGCTGGACGAAGCGCTGCAGCGCGCCCTGGGCTTCAGCCTGCACGTGCATGCGCCGGGCGGCGTGGTGCCCAGCTTCTCCGACGGCGACGCGCGCGACTGGCGCGCGCTGCTGGACGAAGGCGCCACGCTCTTCGGTCGCGAGGACCTGCGCTTCGTCGCCAGCCTGGGCGCCGCCGGCACGCCGCCGGCCACGCGCATGGCGCACTTCGCCGACAGCGGCTACCACGTCATCCGCAGTGACTGGCACCCGGCGCCCGCCTTCCGGCAGGCGCAGCACCTGGTGTTCGATTGCGGGCCGCTGGGCGAAGGCAACCACGGCCACTTCGACGCGCTGTCCTTCGAGCTCTTCGCGCAGGGCCGGCCGCTGGTGGTGGACCCCGGCCGCTTCACCTACAGCGAAGCCGGCGACACCAACTGGCGCGTGCACTTCCGCGGCACGGCGGCGCACAACACGGTGTGCGTGGACGGCCTCACGCAGACGGCCTACCGCCCCAAGCCGGTGGACACCGGCTCGCGCCACGCCAGCGGCGCCCTGCGCCACAGGATCGCCGGCCCGGCGCCCGACACCGTGCTGCTGGAAGCCGCCAGCCACCCGGCACTGGACCTGTTGCTCGGCCTGTGCAGCAGCCACGCCTACGACGCCCGACACGAGCGCTGCATCGCCTTCGTCGACGGGGCCTTCTGGATCGTCAGCGACAGCTTGCGCGCGCCCACGACGCACAGCTACACCTTGCGCTTCCAACTCGGTGCCGAAGCGCAGGGCGCGCTGCTGGAGCAGGGCGCGGCCTGGCGCAGCCCCGGCCTGTGCGTGGCGGCGCCGGTGGGCGAGGCGCTGCAGGTCGTGCCGGGCTGGGTGTCGCCGCGCTACGGCCAGCGCCACGCGGCGCCCGCGCTGCAGGCGCAGGTGCAGGGCCACGATGCCGACTTCGACACCGTGCTGTGGCCCACCGAGTCTCTGGATGCAGCGCTGGCCGTGCAGCGCTACGCCGTGCTCGGCCAGACCGGGGCGCAGGCCTGGGCGCTGCGCATCGAAAGGCGCGAAGCCGGCGTCGCACAGATCAACGGCTGGTTCCATGCGCGCGGCGCCGCGCCGCAGGCCTGGCTGATCGCCGGCTGCCACTTCCGCGGCCGCTGGCTGGCCTGGCGCGAAGACGACAGCGGCCGCATCGTGCAGGCCGTGTCGCACGCTGGCGCCAGCCTGCGCGGCGCGCCGCTGCAGGTGGCGGAGGGCCGGCCGTGAACCCGGGGCTGCGCGTCGACCCCGCCTTGCCGCACCTGCCGCAGGCCCTGGATGCCGAAGCGATGGGTCGCACCTTCGGCGAACTGCTGCAGCCGCACGGTGCGGTGGTGGAAGGCTGCGACATCGAGCGCATCAAGTACCGGCCGCAGCGCAACTGCAGCCTGTCCTACCGCCTGCGGCTGCGCGACGCCCAGGGCCGGACGCTGCCCGAGCAGCGCGTGGCGGCGCGCCTGTGCAGCGGCGACGGCGGTCCGCGCGCCATGCGTGCCGCGCGCAGGCCGCTCCAGGCTTCGGCCGCCGGGCCCGCGCTGCAGTGGCTGCCTGCGCTGGACATGCTCACCTGGTGGTGGCCCAACGACGCCAAGCTCGCCGCACCGCGGGTGCTGGCCGACGAAGTGCTGCTGCGCACGCGGGTGCTGCCGCCGGTGGTGGCGGCGCTGGGCGGGGGGCGGGCCGAGGGGCTGACGGCCCGCGTGGAGCTCGTGCAGTACGTGCCCGAAAGCCGGCTCACCGCGCGTGTCCACCTGGCCTGGTCGGCCCAGGGCCGGCGGCACGCGCAGTGCGTCTATGCCAAGGCCAGCCTGGCGCCCGAGGCGGCCCAGGTCCACGGCCTGCTGCGCGCGCTGCAGCACAGCGCGGCCTGGCAGGCCGGCCGCTTGCGCACGCCCCAGGCCTTGCTGTGGCAGCCGGACTTCGGCCTGCACTGGCAGACCGAACTGCCGGGCACGCCGCTGCTGGAGCTGGCGCGCGCCGGGCTCGGCGCCACGGGCCCGACGCTGGCGCAGCGCCTGGGGGCCCAGCTGGCCGAACTGCATGCCCTGCCGCTGCCGCAGGCGCGGCCACCGGCCGACCTGCCGGCCCGCCTGGCCGAGGTGGTGGCGGGCCTGGGCCTGGCGCTGCCCGACCAGGCCGCCGCGCTGCAGGACCTCGCCGCCCGCCTGGCCGCAGGCCTGCCCGCCCTCGACGGCCTGCCCCTGGCCACGCTGCACGGCGACCTGCACGCGCGCAACGTGCTCGTGGACCTGCAGGACGACCTGCGCCTGGGCCTCATCGACCTCGACGGCCTGCAGCAAGGCCCGGCGATGCTGGAGTTCGGCGCCGTGGTCGGCGAGGGCGTCTACCGCGCGCTGCTGGAAGGCGCCGCGCCCACGCGGGATGCGGCCTTCTGGCAGGCGCTGCAGCAGGGCTACGCCGCGGCCGGCGGCGCCCGCTTCGCCGGCCCGGCCCTGGCCTGGGCCACCGCGTGGAGCCTGCTCACCGAACGGGCCTGGCGCTGCGTCGTGAACCTCAAGCCCGGGCGCCTGGCGCTCGTGCCCGAGCGGCTGGCGCTGGCGCGGCGGCTGGTGCAGGCGCCCAGCCTGGAGGCCCTGTCATGAGCGGCGAGGGTTTCCCGAGCGCGAATTCCCGCCCGGCGGGATCGCGCGCAGCGCGTAGGGTGCAC
>JAEUPH010000047.1 GCA_016790395.1 Rubrivivax sp.
CATGAAGCGGTCGTGCAGCCCGGTGCCCCAGCGCGTGAGCCGCGTGCCGCCACGGCCGCGGTAGGGTTGCTTCCAGAACCAGGCCACCAGCGTGCGCAGCAGCAGCTGCTGGGCCAGCGACATGTGCGCGTGCGGCGGCATCTCGAAGGCGCGCAGCTCCAGCAGGCCCAGGCGGCCGGTGGGGCCGTCGGGGCTGTAGAGCTTGTCGATGCAGAACTCGGTGCGGTGCGTGTTGCCGCTGACGTCGATGAGCAGGTTGCGCAGCACGCGGTCGATCAGCCAGGGCGGCACCTGTCCTTGCTGCTCGAGCTGCCGGTCCAGTTCGCCCAGCGCCACCTCCACCTCGTAGACCTGGTCGTCACGCGCCTCGTCGAAGCGCGGGTGCTGGCTGGTCGGCCCGATGAACAGGCCGCTGAACAGGTAGCTCAGGCTCGGGTGGTTGTGCCAGTAGGTGATGAGGCTGGACAGCAGGTCGGGCCGGCGCAGGAAGGGGCTGTCGGCGGGCGTGGCGCCGCCCAGCACGAAGTGGTTGCCGCCGCCGGTGCCGGTGTGGCGGCCGTCGAGCATGAACTTCTCGGTCGACAGCCGGCTCTGGTGCGCCGCCTCGTACAGGAACTCGGTGTGATCGACCAGCTGTTCCCAGCTCTCGGCGGGGTGGATGTTGACCTCGATGACGCCCGGGTCGGGCGTCACCGACAGGCTCTTCAGGCGCGGGTCGCGCGGCGGCGGGTAGCCCTCCAGCACGATCTTCACCTTCAGCTCGGCAGCGGTGGCTTCGATGGCGGCGAGCAGCTCGAGGTAGTCCTCCAGGAAGCGCAGCGGCGGCATGAAGACGTAGAGCACGCCGCTCTTGCCGCCGTACTTGGCCTCGGCGCGGGGGCCGTTGCCGCGCTGCGGGTCGCGCACCTCCACGCACAGCGCGGTGCGTGTGAGTTCGCCGGCGGATTCGAAGCGCGCCGGCATCGCCAGCGGGTTGCGCGGGAAGGGCTTCTCGGCCGTGTGCTCGGTGGCCATGCGCGGCACGCCCGGCCCGGCCAGGCCGCCGGCGGTGCCGGCACCGGCGTCGGCGTGGAAACTGTCGGCGTCCAGGCCGCCGTCGGCGCCCAGGGCGCCGTCGACGCCGTCGCCGCCCGGTCCGCCACCGGGCGCCACAGACATGCGCGGCTGCTGGCGCAGCGCCGCCGCCGCCGGCAGCGGCGGCTTGGGCGCGAAGGGGTCGGGCATCAGGCTCCAGGGGCGGTCGGCCGCCGCGGCCCAGGGCTGCGAGTCCAGCGGCAGGCGCAGGCCCATGGGCGAATCGCCGGGGATGAGGTACAGACGGTCGTCGCGCAGGAACCAGGGCCCGGTGACCCACTGCGGCCCGGCCATGCCGACGCGCCACTCGCGCTTGAGCGGCAACAGGTAGCCCACGGTGGCGTCCAGCCCCTGCTGGAAGACACGGCGCAGCCGGGCGCGTTCCAGCTCGTCGTCCAGCCGGGCGTCGAAGGGGTCGACGTTCACCGGCAGCCGTCGCTCGCGCCACAGGTAGTAGTAGGTGTCCTCGTAGCCGGGCTGCACGAACTTCGGGTCCAGGCCCAGGCGGCGCGCCAGGGTGACGGTGAAGCGGTTGGCGTCGGCCGCGGTGTAGCGGTGCGTGTCGCGCTCGTCGGCGAAGAGCGAGGCGTCGTTCCAGATCGGCTGGCCGTCGGCGCGCCAGGCGATCATCAGCGCCCAGCGCGGCAACTGCTCGCCGGGGTACCACTTGCCCTGGCCGAAGTGCAGAAAACCACCTTCGCCGTACTTGGCGCGCAGCCGGTGCACCAGCCCCGTGGCCAGGCCGCGCTTGGTGGGGCCCAGGGCGTCGGTGTTCCACTCGGCGGCGTCGCGGTCGTCCACGGCCACGAAGGTGGGCTCGCCGCCCATCGTCAGGCGCACGTCCTGGGCCCGCAGCTGTTCGTCGACCTGGTGGCCCAGCGCCTCGATGGCCTGCCACTGCTCGGGCGTGTAGGGCAGCGTGACGCGCGGCGATTCGTAGATGCGCGTCACCGCCATGTGGTGCGAGAACTCGACCTCGCTCTCGTCCACCGCGCCGCTCACCGGCGCGGCGCTGCTGGGCTCGGGCGTGCAGGCCACGGGGATGTGGCCTTCGCCGGCCAGCAGGCCGCTCGTCGGGTCCAGGCCGATCCAGCCGGCGCCTGGCAGGTAGACCTCGCACCACGCGTGCAGGTCGGTGAAATCGTGCTCGGCGCCGCTGGGGCCGTCGAGCGACTTCACGTCGGGCTTCAGCTGGATCAGGTAGCCCGAGACGAAGCGCGCCGCCAGGCCCAGGTGGCGCAGGGTCTGCACCAGCAGCCAGCCGGTGTCGCGGCAGGAGCCGCTGCCGTTGGTCAGCGTGACCTCGGGCGTCTGCACGCCCGGTTCCATGCGGATGAGGTACTTGATGTCGTGCTGCAGGCGCTGGTTGATGCTGACCAGGAAGTCGATCGTGCGCACCTTCTCCAGCGAGATGCTGGCCACGAACTCCTTGAAGCGTGGCGTGAGCTCGCTCTTCACCAGGTAGGGCAGCAGCTCGTGGCGGCTCTCGGCGCTGTAGGCGAAGGGGAAGTTCTCCGCCTCGGGCTCGAGGAAGAAGTCGAACGGGTTCAGCACCGACATCTCGGCCACCAGGTCGACCGTGACCTTGAACTCCCGCGTGCGCTCCGGGAACACCAGCCGCGCCAGGTAGTTGGCGAAGGGGTCCTGCTGCCAGTTGATGAAGTGGCCCTCGGGCTCCACGCGCAGCGAGTAGCTCAGGATGCGGGTGCGGCAGTGCGGCGCCGGGCGCAGCCGCACGATCTGCGGCGACAGGCCGACGAGGCGGTCGTAGCGGTAGTGCGTGACGTGGTTCAGCGCGACATGGATGGACACGGGCGAGGGCTCCTTGGCCTGGGCTGCACGGAATGGGGCGGTGCTTGCAAGCGGCGGGCCACCCACGCGCGGCGGGCGCCCGCCCGGCAGCCGGGCCCTGCCGATGATGCCAGCAAGGCCGCCCCGCCCGCCCCGGGCGCGACCCGTCGGCAACAATCGCGCGCATGGTTCAAGCCACCTGGATGTCCGAGATCGAGAGCCTCAAGCGCGCGCTCGCGGCGCATGACCGCGCCGCCGCCAACGGGGCCGTCGGTCGCCTGCTGGACGCCCGTGCGCCCCTGGGCGCGCAGTGGCACAAGCTGGCCGAGCTGATGCGCGTCAGCGGCGAGCTGAGCCTGGCGCTGCGCGCCATCGACGCCTTCGTCGCCGGCATGGGCCGCTCGCCGCAGGCGCTGTACAGCAAGGTGGTGCTGCTCACGCAGGCCGGCCGCATGGCCGAGGCGCACGCGCTGCTGGCCACCCTGCCCGCCGACGTGCCCGACCCCGCCGGCCACGCCTACGTGCTGGGCAACACCGCCATGAGCCTGGGCCGCACCGATGAGGCCCGCGCCTGCCTGGAAGACGCGGTGCGGCTGAAACCGGGCTGGGGTCCGGCCTGGCTGACCCTGGCCTCGGCCCTGCCCATGGCGCGCGAACCCGAGCTCGCCGAGCGCCTGCTGGCCGACGCGCCGGCCGCCGAGCGCCAGCACGCCGCCGACCACGCCCGCTACCGCTACGCGCTGGGCAAGCTGCACGCCGACCGCGGCCAGCACGAGGCCGCCTTCGGTGCCTTCGCCCACGGTGCGCGCCTGCTGCGCGGGCTCACGCCCTACAGCCGCGCCGGCAACGCCCGCCACGCCGAGGCGGCGTGCACGGGCTACAGCGCCGAGGGGCTGGAGCGCCTGCGACGGGCCCCGCGGCGCGACACGTCCCGCCCCATCATCGTGACCGGCCTGCCCCGCTCGGGCACCACGCTGGTGGAGCAGATCCTGGCCAGCCACAGCAGCGTGGCCGACGGCGCCGAGCTCAACATCGCGCCGCACCTGGCCGTGCGCACGGGCGGCGTGTCCGGCCTGGACCTGCAGGCCTTCCTCGACCGCGGCGGCAGCACCGACGAGCTGGCGGCGCTGTACCTGCACCTGCTGCAGGAACGATTCGGGCCCGAGGGGCGCATCGTCGACAAGTCGGTCGATGCCAGCCGCTTCCTCGGCCTCATCGCGGCCGCGCTGCCCGACGCGCCGCTGATCTGGATGCGGCGCGACCCGCTGGACAACGCCTGGTCCTGCCTGCGCACCTTCTTCATCCACGGCGTGGCCTGGAGCTACGACCTGGGTGACATCGCCCACCATTTCAGGCTGGAGGACCAACTGCTGGCCTTCTGGAAGGCCTGCCTGGGCGAGCGGCTGCTCGTCGTGCCCTATGCCGAGCTGGTGGAAGACCCGCCCCGCTGGACGGCGCGGCTGCTGGCCCACTGCGGCCTGAGCGACGAACCCGGCGTGCACCGGCCGCACGAGACGCAGCGCGTGGTGACGACGGCCAGCGCGATGCAGGTGCGGCGCCCCATCAACCGCGACGGGCTGGGTGTCGCCGCACCCTACCGCCCCTGGCTGGGCCCCTTCATCGACGCCTACGGCGCCCCCGAATCGCGGGACTGAGGCCGCTGCACCGGCCCTGGCCCCCCGGGACCCGGGGGGCAGAGGCACCCTCGCTGGCCCGGGATTGCCCGGATACTCGGGCCACAGAGAGCAACCTCCACGTCTCACGGGGAACCCATGACCTTCAAGTTCGCGCGCACCGCCATCGCCACCGCCGCTTCCGTGGTGGCCCTTTCTTCGCAGGCCACCACGATCAACCTGATCGACCTCGGCGGCGTCACCGGTTCGCCGGCCGAACTGGGCTTCCAGATCGCCGCCAACTACTGGGGCAACCTGTTCACCAACAACGTCACCATCAACCTGGGCGTGAGCTTTGCCGCACTGGGCAACGGCATCATCGGCTCCACGGGCAGCGCCCGCATGGACTTCACCGTCGCCAACTGGGAATCCAGCATCCTGACGACGCGCAGCAACTCCATGGTCGACCAGATGGCGATGCTGCCGTCGCTCAGCCCGCAGGGCGGCATCAGCGGGCTGACCGCCGGCGTCAACGGCAGCGGCAACAACGACAACACCGTCACGGCCACGCTGAACGGCACGCAGACCGCGTCGCAGGTGCTGTACCTGAACACGGCGGTGGTGAAGGCCGTGGGCGGCACCGCCACTTACGCCCCCGGTTCGGGCAACCGCGACGGCAACGTCACCTTCAGCAGCAACTTCTCCTTCGACTTCAACCCCACGAACGGCATCTCGGCCGGCCAGATGGACTTCATCGGCGTGGCCATCCACGAGATCGGCCATGCCCTGGGCTTCGTGTCGGGCGTGGACTTCTTCGACTACTACGGCGGCCCCAACGGCCCGGGTGCGAACACGCTGGGCTATGACCTGAACAGCACCTCCATCTTCAGCGCGCTGGACATGTTCCGCTACAGCGCCCCGGGCCAGCTCGACTTCCGCACGGGCGGCTCGCCCTACTTCTCTCTGGACGGCGGCGCCACGGCGGTGTTCGGCAACCGCCTGGCCACCGGTCGCTACAACGGTGATGGCGACCAGGCTTCGCACTGGCAGGACACCAACGGCTGCCAGGTGGGCTACGGCATCATGGACCCGACCTTCTGCTTCGCGCAGATGGGCACCATCACCGGCCTGGACCTGATCGCCTTCGACGCCATGGGCTGGAACCTCAGCGCCGACGCACTGACCTACGCCAACATGACCACGGCACAGATCTACGCGGCCGCCGTGGTGCCCGAGCCGTCGGCCTGGGCCATGATGCTGGCCGGCGGCCTGGGCGTGGCCGGCATCGCGCGGCGCCGTCGCGCCGCTGCGCAGGCCTGACCCGCCCACCTTCGCCCCCGCGAAACCGAGGCCTGCCACTGGCAGGCCTTTTTCATGGCCCGGTCACGGGCGCGGCCAGGCGGTGGTGCCAGTAGCGGCGCCGCTGCTGGCGCTCGCACTGCACGGCACCGTCGGCCTGCAGCGTCCAGGCGCCGCAACGGTCGCTGCGCACCACGGGCACGCCCCGGGCTTCATAGCGGGCCAGCACCTCGGGCGCAGGGTGGCCGTAGCGGCTGCGCCAGGCCGCCTGCACCACCGCCACGCGCGGCTGCACGGCGGCCAGGAACCCGGGCGTGGAGGAGGTGCGGCTGCCGTGGTGCGGCATCAGCATCACGTCGCTGCGCAGTGCGTCGCCGAAGCGCTGCACCAGCGCCGCCTCCTGGGCGGCTTCGATGTCGGCCGTCAGCAGCACGCTGCCGCGCCGGCCCTGCACGCGCAGCACGCAGCTGCGGGTGTTGGGCTTCGCGCTGTCTGAAGCCTCGCCGTCGAACGGGTGCATCACCTCGAAGCGCACGCCGTCCCAGGCCCAGCGCTCGCCGGCCCGGCAGGCGCGCTGCGGGCGCGGCGGGGCCAGCAGGGGGTGGGCTTCGGGCAGCGCGTGCAGGATCTCGCCCACCGGCAGCGCCGTCAGCAGCGTGGCGGCGCCGCCCACATGGTCGGTGTCCTTGTGGCTGAGCAGCAGGGTGTCGATGCGGCGTTCGCCGCGCGCTCGCAGCAGCGGCAGCAGCACGCGGCCGCCGGCATCGGCCTCCAGCGAGTACGCGGGTCCGGTGTCGAACAGCAGCAGGTGTTCGCGGGTGCGCACCAGCACGGCGGTACCCGGACCGATGTCGGCAGCCACGAGCGCGAACTCCCCTTCGGCCGGGCGCGCAATGGGCGGCGCCAGCAGCGGCAGCAGCAGCGGCAGCGCCAGCCACCGCAGCCGCCAGGGCAGCGGCAGCACGGCCAGGGCGCCTGCCAGCAAGCCCGTCGCCATGGCCCAGGGTGGCGCCACGGCGGCCGACCAGGTGGCCAGCGGCAACGCCGCCAAGCCCTGCAGCAGGTGGCCAAGTCCCTGCACCAGCGCTGCCGCCAGCGGCCACAACGGCGGCAGCAGGACGCCCAGCAAGGCCAGCGGCGTGACGAGCAGCGTGACCAGTGGGATGGCCACCAGGTTCGCCAGGAACCCCACCACCGACACCTGCTGGAAGAACACCAGCGACAGTGGCGTCAGGCCTGCCGTGGCCACCAGTTGCGTGCGCAGGCCCCCGCGCAGCGCATCCACCAGCCGAGCACGCCAGCCGGACGTCACGAGGACACGGCCGTCATGCGCCGGCTCCGAAGCCGCGAGCAGCGCCACGGCCACGAAGGACAGCCAGAAGCCCGGCTGCAGCATCGCCCAGGGGTCCACGGCGACGACGACGAGCGCGGCCGCCAGCAGCACGGCGTGCAGCGGCCAGCGCAGGCCGAGCGCGCGCAGCAAGACCACGGCGCCGATCATCCACACCGTGCGCTGCGCCGGCACGCCCCAGCCGGCCACCAGCGCGTACCCGGCAGCCGCCAGAAAGCCGCCGAGCCGCGCCGCCTGCGGCGTGGCCAGCCGCAGCGGCAGGCGCGGATGGCGCCGCCACAGCGCGCCGATCAGGCCACCCGCGAGCCAGGCGAACATGGTGACATGCAGACCCGAGATGCTCATCAGGTGGGCCACCCCGGTGACGCGGAAGAGTTCCCAGCCCTCGCGGTCGATGGCCGCCTGATCGCCGATGGCCAGCGCCGCCAGCACCCCTGCGGCGCCGGGGTCGGCCACGCGCAGCAGCAGTGCGTCGCGCACGTGCTGCCGCAGCCGTTGCACCGGGTGCGCAGCGGCCTCGTCCAGCTTCTGCGGCGGGGAGCCGGCCAGCGCGCGCACGTAGCCGCTGGCGCCGTAGCCGCGTTCGAAGGCCCACAGTTCCAGGTCGAAGCCGTGCGGGTTGGCGCTGCCGTGCACGGCGCGCAGCCGCACGGTCAGGCGCCAGCGCTGGCCGGCGCGCACTTCCTCCGACGGGCCGCCGAGCAGCCCGTCTTCGTCGAAGCCGCGGTACCAGCCCAGCAGCAGCCGCGACGGCAGGCGCACCGGCACGCCGGCCTGTGCCGCTGCCTCGACATCGAGCACGAAGCGCGTGCCGGAAGGCCCGCTGCGCGGCAGTTCGGCGATGCTGCCGGTGACGAGGAAGTCCTGGCCGTCCTGCGCCGCCTCCAGGCGGTCGGCCAGGCCCGCACGGGCCCGCTGCTCCGTGGTGGCGAAGGCCAGCAGGGCCACCAGCACCATGAGCACGGGCACCACGCTCGCTCGGCCCCGCCAGCGCCACAGCAGCAGCAGGCCTGCCAGGCCCAGCAGCGTCATGCCCGTGGCCCCGCCGGCCGGCAGCAGATCGGGCTGGCGCAGCTGCCAGGCGACGCCGGCCAGCGCCGCGGCGGCCAGCAGCGCGCCGCGCGCCGCGGCTGCAGGCGCTGCTCCTCCCATCGTCGCAGTGTAGGATCCCGCGCCTTCTCAGGAGTCCCCCATGAGCGTTGCCCAGCGCCTGTCCGATCTCGGCATCGTGCTGCCCCCGGTGGCCGTGCCAGCCGCCGCCTACGTGCCTTTCGTGCAGACCGGTTCGCTGGTCTTCCTGTCGGGCCACATCGCCAAGCGCGAGGGCAAGCCGCTTGTCGGCCAGCTGGGCGCCGACATGGACACCGCGGCCGGGCAGGCCGCGGCCCGTGCCGTGGCGGTGGATCTGCTGGGCACGCTGCAGGCCGCCGTGGGCGACTTGGCCAAGGTGCGCCGCATCGTCAAGGTGCTGAGCCTGGTGAACAGCGCGCCCACCTACACCGAGCACCACCTCGTGACCAATGGCGCCAGCGAACTGCTGGTGGCCGTGTTCGGCCCGGAGGTCGGCGCCCACGCGCGCAGCGCCTTCGGCGTGGCGCAGCTGCCGATGGGCGCCTGCGTCGAGATCGAACTCATCGCTGAAGTCGGCTGATGGACCTGCGCCCATGAGTGCCAAGGGCCAGCGTCTGCTGTGCACCGCAGGAGCAGCGGTGAGCGTCGGCGCGGTGGGCTTCGCGCTGTTCACGCAGTTCAGGCTGGGGCTGGAGCCCTGTGCCTGGTGTGTGCTGCAGCGCCTGATCTACCTGTGCATCGCCGCGGCGGCCATCCCCGGCATGCTGACGGGCACGCGGCTGGCCTCGTGGTTCAGCGGGCTGCTGATGACCTTGCTCTCGCTCAGCGGTGTGGCCGCGGCGGGCTGGCACTTCTTCGTGGCCTCGAAGAGTGAGTCCTGCGCCTTCACGCTGGCCGACCGCATCGTGCGCGGCCTGGCGCTGGACGAACTGCTGCCCGACGTGTTCTCGGCCACCGCCCCCTGCTCGCAGAAGGCCACGCTGCTGGGCGTGCCTTACGAACTGCTGAGCCTGGCGATGTTCGCGCTGCTGGCGGCCTACTCGTTCTGGGTCATGCGCCGCCAGCGCTGAGGGCTCCGCTCAAGCCCGACGACGGCGCCCGAAGGCCGCCGCCCCCAGCGCCAGGCCGGCCAGTGCCAGGCTCGCCGGCTCGGGCACCTCGGTCGCACGCCAGATCAGCTGGTCCTGGTGGCCCGGGGCACCCACCGACTTCAACACGAAAAGTTCATAGCCCGGGCTCGCCGCGCGCAGGGCGGCCGCCTGCAGCAGGTCGGTCGCACCCATGAAGGCCGGCGCGCCGGTCTTGTAGCTGCTGGTGTCGCTGAACGCGCCGCCGCCCAGCGTGGCGTCGGTGTCGTAGACGATGTTCCAGATGGCCAGCTGCAGCGCCGTGGACTGGTCGTCCTTGAAGCCGGCCGCGGCCGCCGCGAACAGGCCGCCCCCCATCACCTCGCCGACCAGGCGGCTCAGCGCCTCGGCCTTGGCGGCGCTGAAGTAGCTGGCGGCACTGACGATGGTGTACTCGGGGTAGGAGACGCCGAAGTAGAAGGACTCGGTCAGCTCGACGCAGTAGGTGTCCACCGCGCCGTCGAAGCCGCCGCCGAAGCCGGCCAGCGTGGCGCGGAAGCCGCCCGCGGCGCCGCTGTAGCCCGGGGTGGTGACCTGGACGGCATTGCCGTTGCCCCAGGTCCAGTTGTGGAAGGTGACGGTGCCGGCGTGGGCGCCGAGGCTGGCGGCTGCGATGGCCAAAGCGGCGGCGGCGCGGCTGACGGTGCTGCGGTTCATGGTGCGTTCTTGTCGCCCCTGCGGGCGTCCCAAATCGATGAACCGGACGTTACAGACCGTTTCAGATTGACGGGACCCCGCGGCTCGGGTGGAAGCCCGTCCGCGTGCGCTGCGACCGCGAATTACGCACGCCCGCGGCGGCCCGGCGCCAGCCGGCTTCAGGCGGGCAGCACGCGCAGCGGCTTCTTCCAGCCTTCGAGCTTGCGACCCTTGCGCGCGCGCCGGCCCAGGTGCTCGGCCAGGGCCGCGACCTTGAGCATCTCTTCCTTGGCCTTGTCACCGCGGCCCAGGCCCTGCACGCACAGCACCTCGCCGAAGGCGCAAGCCGACACCAGCGGCGTCTTCGCATCCACGTCCATCAGCGTCAGGCCGCGGCCGCCGCCGGGCTGGAACTTCAGTTCCTCCAGACCGTAGACCAGCAGCCGGCCGTCGGCCGCCAGGCAGGCCACGCGCGCCTGGCCCGGCACCACGCGCGCCGGTGGCAGCACGGCCTCACCCTCCTCGAGCGTGAGGAAGGCCTTGCCGCCGCGGTTGCGGCCGGCCATGTCGCCGGCGCGCGCCAGCAGGCCGAAGCCGCCGCTGTTGGCCAGCAGGAAACCCGTGTCGGCCGCGCCGGCGAAGTAGTGGGCGATCTGCGTGCCGGCTTCCAGGTCGATCAGCGTGGTGATGGGCACGCCGTCGCCCCGCCCGCCGGGCAGCAGCGCACAGGCCACGCTGTAGACGCGGCCACGGTTGCCGAAGACCAGCAGCGTGTCCACGCTGCGGCAGGCGAAGCTGCCGTACAGGCCGTCACCCGGCTTGAAGGCCAGCGTGGCAGCGTCGACCTCGTGACCCTTGAGTGCGCGCACCCAGCCCTTGGTGCTGACGACCACCGTCACCGGCTCGTCCACCACCTTGATCTCGGCGACGGCCTTCTTCTCCTCCTGGATCAGCGTGCGGCGGTCGTCGCCGTGGGCCTTGGCGTCGGCCTCGATCTCCTTGACGACCGCGCGCTTCAGCGACGCCGGGCTGCCGAGGATGTCCTCCAGCCGGCCCTGCTGCTCGCGCAGGTCCTTCAGCTCCTGCTCGATCTTGATGGCCTCCAGCCGTGCCAGCTGGCGCAGCCGGATCTCGAGGATGTCTTCCGCCTGCCTGTCACTGAGCTTGAAGCGCGCGATCAGCGCCGCCTTGGGCTCGTCGCTGTTGCGGATGATGCGGATCACCTCGTCGATGTTCAGCAGCACCAGCTGCCGGCCTTCGAGCACGTGGATGCGGTCCAGCACCTTCTGCAGCCGGTGCTGCGTGCGCCGCTGCACCGTG
>JAEUPH010000067.1 GCA_016790395.1 Rubrivivax sp.
ACGTTCTTCAGCGCCCGGATGCGCTTGCCCTTGTCGATGTCGAGCACGCGGTCGACCAGCAGGAAGGGGTAGCGGTGCGGCAGCTTGCGCAGGATGCCCTGGATGTCCATCGTTCTTGGCGTCGTCACGTCTTTTTCTCCAGGGCCCGCAGGCGCTCGCGCATCTGGTACAGCTGCCGCAGCGTCGCGGCGTTCCTCTCCCAGGACGCATTGTCATCGAAGGGGAACATGCCGCTGTACTGGCCCGGCTTCATGATGGACCGGCTGATGACGGTGGCCGCCGTGATGTGCACGTGGTCCACGATCTCCAGATGGCCGAGGATGATGGCGCCACCGCCGGCCGTGCAGTGCGCGCCGATGCGCGCGCTGCCCGCCACGCCCACGCAGCCGGCGAAAGCGGTGTGGCGGCCGATGCGCACGTTGTGGCCGATCTGCACCAGGTTGTCGAGCTTGACACCGTCCTCCAGCACGGTGTCTTCGAGCGCGCCACGATCGATGCAGGTGTTGGCGCCGATCTCGACATCGTCGCCGATGCGCACCGCACCCAGCTGTTCGATCTTCTCCCAGTAGGCACCCTGCGGGTTCTGCGCAGGGGCGAAGCCGAAGCCGTCCGCCCCGATCACCGCGCCGCCATGCACGATGCCGCGCGCGCCGATGCTGCAGCCCTCGCCGAGCATCGAGCGCGGCTTCAGCCATGTCTGTGCCCCGACGGTTGCGCCGGCCCCGACATGGGCCTGCGCACCGATCACTGCGCCCTCGCCGATCACTGCGTCTGCCCCGACGAAGGCCAGCGCACCGATGCTGGCCGAAGCCGCGATGCGTGCGCCTTCTTCCACCACCGCCTGCGCGTGCACGCCCGGGCGAGGCAGGACACGGGTCTGTGCCGCCCACCACTGCGTGAGCTTCGCAAAGGCGAGGTAGGGGTCGGCGCAGACGATGGCCGCGCCGCGCGCCGCAGCAGCGTCGCGCATGGCCGGGCCCACGATCACGCAGCCGGCGGCGCTGGTCGCCAGCTGCGCCTGGTAGCGCGGGTTGGCGAGGAAGGTGATGGTCTCGGCGTTGGCCGCTTCCAGCGTGCCGACGCGGGCCACCTCGACGGCGGGGTCGCCGATCAGTTCGCCACCGAGGCGCGCGGCGAGCTCACCGAGGCGCGCGCGCACGGCGGCCGGCAGCAGGCTACTTGCCGGCCGGCGCAGCGCTCTGCGCGTTCAGCAGCTTGATCACCTTGTCGGTGATGTCGACGCGGCCACTGGCGAAGACCACGTCCTGCAGGATGAGGTCGTACTTCTCGGTCTCGAAGATCTGGCGGATGACGCGGTTGGCGCGCTCCACCACCGCGGCGAGCTCCTCGTTGCGGCGCTGGTTCAGGTCTTCCTGGAACTCACGGCGCTTGCGCTGCAGGTCACGGTCGGCGTCCACCAGCTCGCGCTGTCGGCGCGTCTTCTCGCTCTCGGACAGCGTGGGGCCGTCCTTGTCGAGCTTGTCGGCGGCGGCCTTGAGCTTGGCGGCAGCATCGTTGAGCTCGCGCTCGCGCTTGCTGAACTCGGCCTCCAGCTTCTTCTGCGCGTTCTGCGCCGGCAGTGCGTCGCGCAGCACCTTCTCGCTGTTGACGTAGCCGATGCGGAGTTCCTGCGCGGCCACGGGACCGGCGGCAGCGAACAGGACGGCGGCGGCGAGCCACGCCGCCGAGGAGAACTTCGCGAGCGTCTTCATCAGAAGGCAGTCCCGATCTGGAATTGGAAACGTTGGATTCTATCGTTGCGCTGGACCTTCAGCGGCTTGCCCCAGCTGAGCTTCAACGGGCCCACCGGCGAGATCCAGGACAGGCCGAAGCCGATCGAGGATCGGATGGAGTCCGCGGTGATGCGTTCGTCCTCGCGCCACACGTTGCCGGCGTCGGCGAACGCGAAGATGCGCAGGGACTTGTCGCTGCCCGTGCCCGGAACCGGGAAGTACAGCTCGGTGTTGACGTTGATGCGCTTGGCACCCCCGATGTAGGCACCCGTCGGGTCCACCACACCCAGCGACCCTTGCTCGAAAGCACGCACGGTGCCCAGGCCGCCGCCATAGAAGTTCTTGAACACCGGGAAGGGCTTGCCGCGCATGCCGCGGCCCAGCCCCACTTCGGCGTTCAGGCCGATCGACATGCGCCAGGGCAGCCCCCAGTACTCCTGGTACTGCGCGTTGGTGCGGGTGTAGGGCACGTCACCGGCAAGCGTGTACTCGAAGTTCACGCGCTGGTAGCGCCCGGCGGTGGGGGTGATGACGCTGTCGCGCGAGTCGCGCGCCCAGCCGATGGTCAGCGGGAACGAGTTCGTGTTGGCGCCGTACAGCACGCGGTAGTTCAGGTAGGACAGCGGGATGCCGACGGAGGTGCCGATCTCCGTGCGCTCGAAGCCGATGCCGAAGAACACCGTGTCGTACTCGGAGAACGGCACGCCGAAGCGCACCGAAGCCCCTGGCGTCTTCAGGTCGTAGGCCTCGCCCAGGCTGTTGTAGGGGCGGCTGGTGCGGTAGTAGACGTCGATGGCGCGCGAGATGCCGTCCACCGTCCAGTACGGATCGACCGTGGACACCACCACCGTGCGCTGGTACTTGCTGGTGTTGAGCTCGATGCCCAGGTAGTTGCCCGAGCCGAACACGTTCTCCTGCTTGATGGACGCGGTGAAGGTCAGCCGCTCGGCGTTGGAGTAGCCGGCGCCGATGAGCAGGTTGCCGGTGGGCTTCTCGGTGACGTTGATGACGAGATCGACCTGGTCGGGCGAGCCCGGCACCTCGTTGGTCTCGATCTCGATGTCCTTGAAGAAGCCGAGGCGGTCGACGCGCTCCTTCGAGAGCTTGATCAGGCCGCCGTCGTACCAGGCCCCTTCCAGCTGGCGAAACTCGCGCCGCACGACTTCATCCCGCGTGCGCGTGTTGCCGGCGACGTCGATGCGGCGCACGTAGACACGACGCTGCGGATCGGCCGCGAAGACCACCGTCACCTGGCCGCGCGCGCGGTCGATCTCGGGGCGCGACTCGACGCGCGCGAAGGCGTAGCCATAGAGGCCGAAGAGGTCCGTGAAGCGCTTGGTCGTTTCCGTGACGGCATCGCCCCGGTAGGGCTGGCCCGGGCGCATGGCGACGAAGGCGCGGAAGTCGTTCTCCTTGCCGAGGTACTCACCTTCCAGGCGCACGCCGGTCAGCGTGTACGGCTGGCCCTCCTTGACCGAAATGGCGATGGAGATGGTCTGCTTGTCGGGAGAGATCGTGACCTGAGTGGACTCGATGGCGAACTCGAGGAAACCGCGGTTCACGTAGTAGGCGCGCAGCTTCTCCAGGTCGGCGTTGAGCTTGCTGCGCGAGTAGCGGTCGCTCTTGCTGTACCAGGTGAACCAGCCGGTGGGCGTCAGCTCGAAGAGGTCCAGCAGCGTGCCTTCGCTGAAGGTGGTGGCGCCGACGATGCGGATGTCCTTGATCTTCGCGGCGTCGCCCTCGGTCATCGTGAAGGTCACGCTGACGCGGTTGCGCTCCATCGGTGTCACCGTGGTGACGACCTCGGCACCGTACAGGCTGCGGCTGAGGTACTGGCGCTTGATCTCCTGCTCGGCGCGGTCGATCAGGGCACGGTCGAAGGGCAGGCCTTCGCCGATGCCGGCATCCTTGAGGCTCTTGGTCAGCGGGTCCTTGTCGAACTCCTTCAGGCCGACGAAGGTGACGCTGGCGATGATGGAACGTTCGTCGCAGATGATGATGGCGACGTCGCCCTCGACCTCGATGCGCACGTCCTTGAACAGGCCTGTGGCGAACAACGCGCGCAGCGCGGCGGAGCCCTTGTCGTCGGTGTAGGTGTCGCCCACGCGGAAGGGCAGCGCGGCGAACACGGCGCCCGGGTCGGTGCGCTGCAGGCCCTCGACGCGGATGTCCTTCAGCACGAAGGGCGTGACTGCCCGCGCCTGCTGAGCGAATGCCGCGCTGGCCAGCACGATGACCGCAGCCGCGATGGGGCGCACGCGGCCGGCCGGCCCGAACGGGAAATCAGGGAACATGGGGATCAGTGCAGGCCCAGCAGGCGGGCCACGTCGTTGAAGAGGGCGACCGACATCATCATCAGCAGCACGACGATGCCGCCGCGTTGCAGCCGTGCCAGCCAGGCGTCGGAGACCGGGCGGCCGGTGACGCCCTCGAAAATGTAATACATCAGGTGGCCACCATCGAGCATCGGCAGCGGCAGCAGGTTCAGCACGCCCAGGCTGACGCTCACCAGGGCCAGGAAACCGAGGAAGTCGGCGACGCCCAGCTTGACGGACTGGCCGGCGAAGTCGGCGATGGTCAGCGGGCCGCTGAGGTTCTTCAGCGAGGCCTCGCCGATGAGCATGCGGCCCAGCATGCGCAGCGTCATCATCGAGACTTCGGCGGTGCGCTCGACGCCCTTCCACAGGCCTTCGAAAACACCGTGATGCACCTTGACCATCACCGGCGCCTGGCCGGGCACGGCGTCGATGCGGCCGAAGGTCTTGCCACCCTCCTGCACGATGCGGGGCGTGACCTCGATCTCCAACATCTGCCCGGCACGCTCGACGCGCAAGGACACCGGCTTCGCGCGGCCCTCGCGCACCGACGCACGGATGGCGTCGACGACGTGCTGGGCATCGGTGACGGCCGCGCCGTCGATCAGCAGCACGCGGTCGCCTCGTCGCAAGCCCGCCCTTTCCGCCGGGCCGCCGGCCTTGACCTCGCCGAGCACGGGCTCGCGCCAGGGCGCACCCAGGCCGACCTTGGCGGCGAAGGCGGCATCGACCTCGCGGGTCTCGATCTGCGACAGGTCCAATGTCAGCGTGCGCGAGTCGCGGCCGTCGCGATCGGTCACCTGCAACAGCACCGACTGCCGGTGCAGCGCAGCCTGGACGACCTGCCATCGCAGATCGTTCAACGAAGCGACGTCGCGCCACTCGTCTCCCCCGTGCGACCAGGCCCGCACCCAGTCGCCCGCCCGCAACCCGGCGCGTTCGGCGGCGCTCGCGGCTGCCGGCGGACCGACCAGCGCCTTGGGTTCGTCCAGGCCGATCCAGTGCGCCCCTGCATAGAGCAGCACGGCCAGCAGGAGGTTGGCCAAGGGACCGGCAAAGACGATGGCCGCCCGCTGCCACAGCGGCTTGCGGTTGAAGGCCTGGCTCAGCTGGGAGCTGGGTACGGCCTCCTCACGCTCGTCCAGCATGCGCACGTAGCCGCCCAGGGGCAGCAGGCAGACGACGAACTCGGTGGCGTCCGGGTGCGCCTGGCGGCGCCACAGCACGCGGCCGAAGCCCACCGAGAAGCGCAGCACTTTCACGCCGCAGGCCACGGCCACGCGGTAGTGGCCGTACTCGTGGACGACCACCAGGACGCCCAGCGTCAGCACGAAGGCCCAGACGTTGTCGAAGCTCACCGGGCCAGGTCCTTCATGAGCTCGGTGGCCACCGCGCGAGCGCGCGTGTCCAGCGCGATCAGGTCGTCGAGGCCGTGGTCTTCGGCAAGCGCAGGCGTCACGCGGTCCAGGGTGCGGGCATTGAGCGTGTGAATCGCGGTGAAGCCGATGGTTCCCGCCAGGAAGGCGGCCACCGCCACTTCGTTGGCGGCATTCAGGACGGCCGTGCTGCCGGCGGGGCCCGCCAGCGTGTCCCAGGCCAACTGCAAGCCGGGGAAGCGGCGACTGTCGGGTGGCTCGAAGCTGAGGGCACCGAGCTGGGTGAAGTCCAGCCTGGGTGCGCCGGACTCGATGCGTTCAGGGAAGGACAGACCGAAGGCGATCGGCACCTTCATGTCGGGCGTGCCCAGTTGCGCCAGCACGCTGCCGTCGCGGCAGACGACCATGCTGTGGATGATGCTCTGCGGGTGGATGACGACGCGGATGCGGTCGGGCGGGAGGTCGAACAGCCAGCGTGCCTCGATGACCTCCAGCGCCTTGTTCATCATGGTGGCGGAGTCGACGGAGATCTTGCGGCCCATCACCCAGTTCGGGTGGGCCACGGCCTGCTCGGGCGTGATGCCATGCAGGGTGTCCGGGTCACGCTGGCGGAAAGGGCCGCCGCTGGCGGTGAGCACGATGTGATCGATGCGGCTCGCCCAGGCACCGCGGTCTTCGGGCAGGCACTGGAAGATCGCCGAATGCTCGCTGTCGATGGGCAGCAACGTGGCACCACCCTCCTGCACGGCACGCATGAAGAGGCCGCCACCGACCACCAGCGCTTCCTTGTTGGCCAGCAGCAGGCGCTTGCCGGCACGCGCGGCGGCCATGCAGGGCGACAGCCCGGCCGCGCCGACGATGGCGGCCATCACGCTGTCGACATCAGCCGCCGACGCCAGCTCTGACAAGGCCTGCGCGCCCACCGCCACCTCCGTGGCCAGGCCACGCGCAGCCAGGGCGGCACGCACTGCGGCCGCCCGGGGCTCGTCGGGCACCACCGCCACGCGAGGGCGGAAGCGTTCGCACTGCGCCACGAGTTCGTCGGTGCGCTGGAAGGCGCTCAGGCCGACGACCTGGAAGCGTTCCGGGTGTCGGGCCACGACATCCAGCGTGCTGGTGCCCACGGAGCCGGTGGAGCCCAGGATGGCCAGGCGCTGGACGCCGGCGTTCATCGGGCGGCTCCCAGGCTGGCCAGCGCCAGTGCGGCCGGCAGCACGGGCAGCAGCGCATCGACGCGGTCCAGCACGCCCCCGTGGCCGGGCAGCAACCGGCTGCTGTCCTTGGCGCCGGCGGCGCGCTTGACGAGGGACTCGATGAGATCGCCGACCACGCTGAGCCCGCACAGCACGCCCAGTGCCGCAAGCAATCCGGCCAGGCCGAGAGCGGCCAGCAGACGCGAGTAGACGCTGGGACCATCGAAATGCCCGAGGCCGTCGAGCCAGATCCACAACGCGGCGAGCAGGCCCACGCCCAGGAGGCCCGACCAGACGCCTTCCCAGCTCTTTCCCGGGCTGATGGAAGGAGCCAGCTTTCGGCGGCCAAAGGTCTTGCCGCCGAAATAGGCGGCCACGTCCGCCATCCACACCAGGCACAGCACGGACAGCATGAAATTGATGCCGATGCCGCGCGCCTGTGCGATGGCCAGCCAGGCCGCCCACAGCACCACCAGGCCCAGCACCCAACGGGCTGCGCGCGGCAACTGGGGCCAGGCCGCCGGGCCGCTGCGCAGGCCGACAACGGCGGCAAGGACCCACAGGCCGGCGACGGCCCACCACAAGGCCGCCGGCGCCTGACGCGCCCAGCCCGACAGGAATCCGGCCACACCCCCCAGCGCCACGGTGGCGCCCATGGCCCAGGAGAGGCCGGTGCCCGCCTGGTTCAGCCGTCCCCACTCCCAGCCACCTGCCGCCATCAAGGCCAGTGTCAGCAATGCAAAGGGCCAGGGGTTGGGGGTCGACAGCGAAGCCAGCAGCAGGGCCACGAGCACGACGGCGGTGATGATGCGCTGTCTGAGCATCCGCCTCAGGCGCCTTCGGCCACGACCTGATTGGGCCGGATCATGCCGAAGCGGCGGTCGCGCTGGGCGTAGGCATTGAGGGCGGCATCGATCTCGGCCTCGCCGAAGTCGGGCCACAGGCATTCGGTGAAAAACAGCTCCGAGTAGGCCGCCTGCCAGAGCAGGAAGTTGCTGATCCGCATCTCGCCGCCGGTGCGGATGAAGAGGTCGGGATCGGGTGCGAAGCTCAAGGCCATGTTGCGCGCCAGCCAGGCCTCGTCCACGTCCTCGGGCTTCACGCCGAGTTCGATGGCCCTTCGGCAGGCCTGGACAACGTCCCAGCGGCCGCCGTAGTTGAAGGCCACCGACAGCGTGATGCGCTGGTTGTGCTGCGTGAGCGACTCGGCGTGCTCCCAGGCCTTGCGCAGCTTGTCGGACACGGTTTCGCGGTCGCCGACGATGCGGATGCGCACGCCGTCGCCGGCGAGCTTGGTGAGGTACTTGGAGACCGCCACCAGCACCAGGCTCATGAGGCCGGAGACCTCCTCGCTGGGGCGCTTCCAGTTCTCCGAGGAAAAGGCGAAGACGGTGAGGTACTCGACGCCCCGATCGGCGAAGGCATTGACGGCGCGCACCAGGGCATCGACGCCCTGCTTGTGACCGAAGAAGCGCGGCATGTAGCGCTGGCGCGCCCAGCGCCCGTTGCCGTCCATCACCAGCGCCACGTGCCGAGGCACCGACGCGGAAGCGACGCCACGCGCCGAGCCGGCATGGGAGGTGGAGAGGTCGGACATCGGCGCGCCTTCGTGATGGCAGCGTCAGACCGCCATCACCTCCGCTTCCTTGCCTTGCACCAGGCGGTCGACTTCGGCGATGGTGCGGTCGGTCAGGCGCTGCACGTCGTCCTGGGCACGGCGCTCCTCGTCCTCGGTCACGGCCTTGTCCTTGAGCAGCTTCTTGAGGTGGTCGTTGGCCTCGCGGCGCACGCCACGGGCGTGGATCTTGGCCTCTTCGCCGGCATGGCGCACGACCTTGGTGAGTTCCTTGCGACGCTCTTCGGTCAGCGCCGGCATCGGCACGCGCAGCAGGTCACCCTGCGACGACGGGTTCAGGCCCAGGTCGGACTCGCGGATGGCCTTCTCGATCTTCGCGGCCATGCCCTTCTCCCAGGGCTGCACGCTGATCGTGCGGGCGTCCAGCAGCGTGACGTTGGCCACCTGGCTGATGGGCACCATGCTGCCGTAGTAATCGACGTGCACCTGATCCAGCAGGCCCGGATGGGCGCGGCCGGTGCGGATCTTGTGGAGTTCGTTCTTGAAGGCCTCGACGGACTTGGCCATCTTGGCCTCGGCCGTCTTCTTGATGTCGGCGATGGTCATGGGCGATGGTTCTCCTCAGACGTGGACGAGCGTGCCCTCGTCCTCGCCCAGCGCCACACGCTTGAGCGCGCCGGGCTTGAAGATGCTGAACACCTTGATCGGCAGTTTCTGGTCGCGGCACAGCGCGAAGGCGGCGCCGTCCATCACCTGCAGGTTCTTCTGGATGGCTTCGTCGAAGCTGATGCTGGTGTAACGGGTGGCCGAAGGGTCCTTCTTGGGGTCGGCGGTGTAGACGCCGTCCACCTTGGTGGCCTTCAGCACGATCTCGGCACCGATCTCGGCACCACGCAGCGCGGCAGCGGTGTCGGTGGTGAAGAAGGGGTTGCCGGTGCCGGCCGCGAAGACCACCACCTTGCCTTCTTCCAGGTACTGCAGTGCCTTCGGGCGCACGTAAGGTTCGACGACCTGGTCGATGGCGATGGCCGACATCACCCGCGCCGTCATGCCTTCCAGCCGCATGGTGTCGGCCAGCGCCAGCGCGTTCATCACGGTGGCCAGCATGCCCATGTAGTCGGCGGTCGCGCGGTCCATGCCCACCGAGCCGCCGGCCACGCCGCGGAAGATGTTGCCCCCACCAATGACGACGGCAACCTCGCAGCCGAGCTGGGTGACTTCCTGCACCTCGCGCACCATGCGGACGATGGTGGCGCGGTTGATGCCGTAGGCGTCGTCGCCCATCAGGGCCTCGCCCGACAGCTTGAGCAGGATGCGCTTGTACGCCGGCATCTGGTACGACTCCCTTCGGCAAAGCGTGCAGTGTAAGGGGCCGGCGCGGGGTAACGGCCTGTCTCAGGCCCCGCCCGGCCGACCAGGCACCGAGCTACTGGCCCTTGGCCGCGGCGACCTGCGCCGCCACTTCGGCTGCGAAGTCGTCGACCTTCTTCTCGATGCCTTCGCCCACCACGTACAGCGTGAACGAGGCGACCTTCGTGGCCTTCTCCTTCAGCATCTGCTCGACGGTCTGCTTGTCGTTCTTGACGAAGGCCTGGTTCAGCAGCGAGACCTCCTTCAGGAACTTCTGCACCGAGCCCTCGACCATCTTGGCGACGATCTCGGCCGGCTTGCCGCTTTCGGCGGCCTTCTCGGTGGCGACGCGGCGCTCGACCTCGATGAGGTCGGCCGGCACGTCGCTGGTGGCCAGTGCCTTGGGCTTCATCGCGGCCACGTGCATGGCCACGTCCTTGGCGGCGACCTCGTCGCCCGTGAACTCCACGAGCACACCGATGCGCGTGCCGTGCAGATAGCTGGCGAGCTGGCCGCCGCCGGCATAGCGCTTGAAGCGACGGATCGACATGTTCTCGCCGATCTTGCCGACCAGGCCCTTGCGGACGTCCTCGACCGTGGGGCCGAAGCCGTCCTGCGCCAGCGGCAACGTGCCCAGCGCGGCCACGTCGGCCGGGTTGTGCTGGGCGACGAGCGAGGCCACAGACTTCGTGAAGGCCAGGAACGAGTCGTTCTTCGAGACGAAGTCGGTCTCGCAGTTGACCTCGACGATGGCGCCGGTGCTGCCGTCGACGGCGGCCGACACCACGCCTTCGGCGGTGATGCGCGCGGCGGCCTTGCTGGCCTTGTTGCCGAGCTTGACACGAAGGATTTCCTCCGCGCGGGCGGCGTCGCCGTCGGCTTCGGTCAGCGCCTTCTTGCATTCCATCATCGGCGCGTCGGTCTTGGCGCGCAGTTCAGCGACCATGCTTGCGGTGATTGCGGGCATTGGGTTCTCTCCAGTTCTGTGCGTTCAGGGCCGGCCACACCGGGCGCGTTCAACGCGCCAGTGGCCGGGCTGGCGGCGGCACTGCGGCCGCCGGCGCGGGATCAGGACTCTTCGCTGACTTCGACGAACTCGTCGCCGGAAGCGGAGACGGCCTGCACGACCTCGTTGGTCGCGTTGGCCTTGCCTTCCAGCACGGCGTCGGCCACGGCACGCGCGTACAGCGCGACGGCCTTGGCGGAGTCGTCGTTGCCGGGGATGACGTAGTCGATGCCCAACGGCGAGTGGTTGGTGTCGACGATGCCGATGACCGGGATGCCCAGCTTCTTGGCTTCGGCCACCGCGATCTTGTGGTAGCCGACGTCGATGACGAACAGCGCGTCGGGCAGCGCGTTCATGTCCTGGATGCCGCCGATGTCGCGCTCGAGCTTGACCAGTTCACGGTCGAACAGCAGCGCTTCCTTCTTGATCATCGCGTCGGTGCCGGCCTCCTTCGTGGCCTGCATGTCCTTCAGCTTCTTCAGCGAGCCCTTGACGGTCTTGAAGTTGGTCAGCATGCCGCCAAGCCAGCGCTGGTCGACGAAAGGCATGCCGCAACGCTGCGCTTCGAGGGAGATCACCTCGCGCGCCTGGCGCTTGGTGCCGATCATCAGGATGGTGCCGCGGCGAGCGGCCAGCTGGCGGATGAACTTCATCGCCTCTTCGAAGAGCGGCTGCGTCTTCTCGAGGTTGATGATGTGGATCTTGTTGCGATGGCCGTAGATGTACGGGGCCATCTTGGGGTTCCAGAAGCGCGTCTGGTGGCCGAAATGGACACCCGCTTCCAGCATTTCACGCATGGAGACAGTCATGGAAACTCCGAAGGTTACGTCTAGAATCCCGGCCGATTCATCGCCTGCGGCGATGGTCTTCGAAGCACCGACATGTTCACCATGATCGGGCCACGCACACCACCTTCCACTGCAAGCGACACCTTGGCTGGACCGGGTTCGCGATTTGCCTGCCTCATGCTTCCCTGGACGCCCTTGCGGACCCCTCCCGGACTTGCACCCGCCTTGGTGGCCGGATGCTCTGAGGCAAACCCGCGGATTCTAGCATGCGCCCCGACACCGGGCCGCCCGGCCCGGGGACTCTGACGTGCGCATTGCCGTCATCGGTGCCGGCATCGTCGGTGTGGCCACCGCGCATGAACTGGCTCTCGCCGGCTTCGATGTCACCGTCTTCGAGCAGCGAGGCAGCGTGGCCGCCGAGGCCAGCTTCGCCATCGGCGGCCTGATCGGGCCCGGCCACGCAGCGCCCTGGGGCTCGTCCTTGACGCCTCGCGCGTCCATGCTCATGCACCTGCCCTGGCTCTGGCGACGCTGGCGCACGATGCGGCGCCCACGCGGAGCCTGGTGGAGTGCGGCCCTGCATCGGCTGGCCAGCTTCAGCCGTGACCGCATGCTGGAGCTGGCGCGCACGCTCGACATGGAGTTCGAGCAGAACCCCGGCTGCCTGGTGCTGCTGCGGACGGCGGGCGACCTGAAGCGCGCCCAGCCAGGATTGGCGCAGCTGCGCGAGTGGGGGGTGGCGCACGAACTCGTCGAAGCCGGCAGCGCGCGCGCGATGGAGCCGGGACTCGGAGACACCACGCCGCTGTACGCAGCGCTCCACCTGCCGCATGACGGCGTGGGCAATTGCCGACAGTTCGCGCATCTGCTGAAGGCGCAGACCCAGCGCCAGGGCGCCCGCTTCCGCTTCGACCTGGCCGTCAGCCGCCTCTCGCCGGGCGAGCAGCCCCAACTCAGGACGAGCGATGGCGAGCAGCACGGTTTCGACCGCATCGTCGTCTGCACCGGCGCGGCCGCCGCCGAGCTTCTGGCGCCGCTGAAGCTGAGGCTGCCGCTGGTCCCGGTGTATGGCTATGCCGTCACGGCGCCGCTTCGACCGATCGAAGGTCTGCCACTGCCCGGGCCGCGGGCGGCCTTGATCGATCAGCGCCACCACGTCAGCATCACCCGCCTGGGGCAGCGCGTTCGTGTGGCCGGCATCCATGAGCTCGGCGGGCGACCTGACGCGAACGCCCTGCCCGCCCTGCGGACGCTGTACCGCGTGCTCGAAGACTGGTTCCCCGGAGCGGCCTCGCTGCGCGACGCGCAGCACTGGCGAGGCGCCAGGCCGACCCTGCCCGAAGCGCTGCCCGTCCTGGGCGACAGCGGATTGCCGGGCATCTGGCTCAATCTGGGCCATGGCGCAGCCGGCTGGAGCCTGGCTTGCGGGGCAGCCCGGGTGCTGAGCGAGCAGATGGCCGGCCGCACGCCCCCCATCGAGACCACAGGCCTCACGATCGAACGCTGGCGCTGACGCAGCGCCACAATGCCGGCATGAGCGAGACGGCGACGCTGCAGAGGATTGCCCCCGAGCGCGGGCCCTGGCCTCTGCACGACGCCGCCACGTCGCGCGCCGCCGAGCGGCAGGCGCAGTCACAGGCAGCACCCTTTTCCCTGATGGCCCGTGCCGGCTTGGCCGTGGCACGGTTGGCACTGGCACGCTGGCCCCATGCACGAAGCGTCCAAGTGTGGGCGGGACCGGGCAACAATGGTGGCGATGGTCTGGTCGCTGCGCGCCACCTTCAGGCCGCCGGTATCGAGACCCGCGTCGTGCTGCTGGGCGAGCCCGATCGCCTGCCCGCCGACGCGCACCGCGCCTGCGCGGAAGCGCTGCAAACAGGCGCCCGAGTCCAGGTGGGCCTGCCGGCGGCCGCATGGACGGCCGACCTGGTCATCGATGCCTTGCTGGGTATCGGCGTGAGCCGCGCACCGGAAGGCCGGCTGGCCGAGGCCATTGCGTGCATCCATGCACAGGCCGCGCCCGTGCTGGCCGTGGATCTCCCTTCAGGCCTGCACCCGGACACCGGCCGCTCACTCGGCGCGGCCTGCATTCACGCCACGGCCACGCTCTCGCTGCTGACCCTCAAGCCCGGCCTCTTCACCGCGTCCGGCCGGGACGCCGCCGGCGAGGCCTGGTTCGACGGCCTGGGCATCCACGCGGGGCCGCCGTCCGCGTGGCTCGCGGGCCCGATGGCATTGGCGGCGTGCGCCCACGCCAGTCACAAAGGCAGCCGGGGCGACGTGGCGGTGGTGGGCGGCGCCGCCGGGATGGCCGGTGCCGCCTGGCTGGCGGCACGCGCGGCCCTGGCAGCCGGTGCGGGGCGGGTTTACTGCAGCCCGCTGGATCCCGCGCCTCTGACGCTGGACTGGAATCAGCCGGAACTGATGGTCCGCCCAGGCTGGTGGATGGGCCCGCCTGAGTCCCTGGCCGCGTCCACGGTCGTTGCCGGCTGCGGCGGTGGCCACGAAGTGGCCGGCGCGCTGCCCGTTCTGCTGAGCCGCGCGGGCCGCCTCGTGGTGGACGCCGACGGGCTCAATGCCCTGGCGGCGGATGCCAGCCTGCGCGAAGCACTGCGGCGGCGGGGCCACGCCGGCCGGCCGACGCTGCTGACCCCGCATCCGCTGGAGGCGGCGCGCCTGCTCGGCCGGCACACCGCCGATGTGCAGGCCGACCGCCTGGCGACGGCCCGTGAACTCGCCGAGAGCCTGGGCACCACCGTCCTGCTCAAGGGCTCCGGCAGCATCGTCGCCTCGCCTGGCGAACTGCCGCTCGTCATCCCCACCGGCAACGCCGCGCTGGCCACGGCGGGCACCGGCGACGTGCTGGCGGGCTGGCTGGCCGGCCTGTGGGCGCAGACGCCTCAGGCACCGCCTCACAGGATCGCCGGTGCTGGCGCCTGGTCGCACGGTCGGGCCGCAGACCTGTGGCGCGCGGCAGCGCTGGGCGCTCCGCTGCGCGCCAGCGATCTCGTGAACCGCCTGGCCCGGCGCTCGTTCTGAGGCGCACGGCTCAGCGCCGGCTGCGCGGCTTGGGCGACGGCCGCTTGGCCTGTGGCTTGCGCGACCGCTTGATGTCGCGACCGACTTGGCCCTTGACGAGGCGGGTCGCCGCCTTCGTGAGCCGGTCGGACTCCTTCACCGCCGCCAATGCCTCGCCCGCCTTGGCGCTGGCGGGCGCCTTCGCGCCGCGGGCCAGCAGACGCTCGGTCTCTCCTTCGCGCACCATGCGGAAGTCGATCTTGCGGCCGTCCAGATCGACGCGGCTGACCTGCACGCGGACCCGCGCGCCCACGGCATACCGGATGCCCGTGCGCTCGCCGCGCAACTCGCCCCGCGCCTCGTCGAAGCGGTAGTACTCGCCGCCGAGTTCGGTGATGTGCACCAGGCCTTCGACGAACAGCGTGTCCAGCGTGACGAAGAGCCCGAAGCCTGCCACCGTGCTGACGGTGCCGGCGAACTCTTCGCCCAGATGCTCGCGCATGAAGCGGCACTTGAGCCAGGCCTCGACGTCGCGGCTGGCCTCGTCGGCACGCCTTTCATTGGCGCTGCAATGGCCGCCGGCGGCTTCCCACAGGGCCATCTCCTGAGACATCGGCTTGGCGGCCTTCGCAGGCTTGCCGCCTCTTCGCAGCTCAGGCGTGCGCGTCTTCGAGTTCGCCACGAGGTGGTAGCGACGGCCGGCCAGGATGGCCTTGATGACGCGGTGGACCAGCAGGTCGGGATAGCGCCGGATCGGGCTCGTGAAGTGCGTGTAGGCGCCGTAGGCCAGGCCGAAGTGGCCCGAGTTGTGCACGGTGTAGATGGCCTGCTGCATCGAGCGCAGCAGCAGCGTGTGGATCTGCGCTGCATCAGGCCGCTCGGCCACGGCCTGCGAGATGGCCTGGATCTCCATCGGCGTCGGGTCGTCGCTGAGGCTCACGCCGATGCCCAAGGCGCGAAGCGTCGCCTGCAGCGCGATGCGCTTCTCGGGCGTGGGGCCCTCGTGCACACGGTACAGGCAGGGGTGCTCGGCGCCGCCGATGAACTCGGCCGCGCAGACATTGGCGGCGAGCATGGCCTCCTCGATCAGGCGGTGTGCGTCGTTGCGCACACGCGGAACGATCTTCTCGATGCGGCCGTTGTCGTCGCACACGATCTGCGTCTCGGGCGTGTCGAAGTCCACCGCGCCGCGGCGTGCCCGCTGCTTCAGCAGTGCACGGTAGACCTCGTGCAGGTGCAGCAGGTGCGGCACCAGGTCGGCGCGGCGCTGCGCCTCAGGGCCTCGCGTGTTGGCCAAGGCAGCAGCCACCTCGGTGTAGGTGAGCCGCGCATGCGAGCGGATGACGGCCGGGTAGAACTGGAAGGCCTCGATGCTGCCGTCCGCGGCCACGAGCATGTCGCACACCATGGACAGGCGCTCGACCTCGGGGTTCAGCGAGCAGAGGCCGTTGCTGAGCTTCTCCGGCAGCATGGGAATCACGCGGCGCGGAAAGTACACGGACGTGGCGCGCTCGTAGGCATCCTCGTCCAGGGCCTCGCCCGGCTTCACGTAGTGACTGACGTCGGCGATGGCCACCAGCAGCCGCCAGCCCTCGAAGGCCGTCTTGCCGCGGCCGCGCTTGAAGGGCTCGCAGTAGACGGCGTCGTCGAAGTCGCGCGCATCCTCGCCGTCGATCGTGACGAGCGGGACGTCGGTGAGGTCGACGCGGTGCCTGCGGTCCACGGCACGCACCTTGTCGGGCAGCGCCGCGGCCTGTGCCAGCGTCTCGGGCGAGAACTGGTGCGGGACCTCGTACTTCCGAACCGCGATCTCGATCTCCATGCCGGAGTCGTCGATCTCGCCCAGCACCTCGGCGACGCGGCCCACGGGCTGCGAGTGCAGCGAGGGCGGCTCGGTGAGTTCCACCGAGACCACCTGCCCCACAGCCGCGCTGGCGATGGCGTTCTTCGGGATCAGGATGTCCTGGCCGTAGCGGCTGTCCTCGGGCGCCACCAGCCATTGCCCGCCCTCGTGCAGCAGGCGGCCGATGATGGGCGCGCGGCGGCGGTCGAGGATGTCGAGCACGCGCCCTTCGGGCCGGCCCTTGCGGTCATAGCGCAGGATCCGCACGCGCACGCGGTCCTTGTGCAGCACGCTGCGCATCTCCTGCGGCGCGAGGAAGATGGTGGGTTCACCGGCGTCCGGCACGACGAAGCCGTGGCCGTCGCGGTGGCCCTCGACGCGGCCTTCGAACTCGCCCATGAGGGCCTGGCCGGTCGGGGCGCTTGAAGTCTTGTTTTCTTTGATGGTATAGTCCTTGGTTCCTGATCGAGCCGCCAGCGCGCTAGAAGCGCTGGGCCGGCAACTAGCCCAGATGGCGGAATTGGTAGACGCACTAGTTTCAGGTACTAGCGCTTAACGGCGTGGAGGTTCGAGTCCTCTTCTGGGCACCAAACACGAAGGCCAGCTTGCGCTGGCCTTCTTCATTTTCAGACACTGAACTTGCGGGCCAGCGCCTCGGGGCGCAGGTTGTCGTACTCCTCGAACGGCTGGTGGATCCACGGGCTCGTGGGCAGCGTCTCGCAGTAGTAGTCCGGCACGTAGGTCGACACCCCCTTCACCCACAGCACCGCGGCGCGCAACTCCTTGATGGAGGGCATGCCGCGCAAACGGTCCACCACGGCGCGCAAGGTGTGGCCCGTGTCGGCCAGATCGTCCACCAGCAGCACTCGACCGGCCAGTTCGCCTTTGGGCATGGTGATGTACTTGGCCATGTCCAGCCGGCCCTGGATCGTGCCGGCCTCGGCACGGTACGAACTGGTGGACATGATGGCCAGTGGCTTGTCGAACACACGCGAGAGCACGTCTCCAGGCCGCATGCCGCCACGCGCCAGGCACAGGATCTGGTCGAACTCCCAGCCCGAGTGCGCCACCTTCAGCGCCAGTCGCTCGATGAGCAGGTGGTACTCGTCCCAGGACACGTACAGGTGCTTGCCGTCGTCGGTGAGCATGCGGGTGATCTCCTTGAATGCGGGTGCGGTTCAGGTGCGCGTCACGCGCGGAAGGGGTGGCGCAACAGGATCGTGTGCACGCGGTCGGGACCGGTGGAGACCATGTCGATGGGCGCGCCGATGAGCGCCTGCATGCGCTCCAGGTAGCGCTTGGCGTTGCCCGGCAGTTGTTCCCAGTTGGTGAGGCCGGCCGTGGTTTCGCTCCAGCCCGGCAGCGTCTCGTACACGGGTTCGCAGCGGGCGATCTCGTCGGCATCCATGGGCAGGATGTCGAGTTCCTGGCCGTCGAGCCGGTAGCCGGTGCAGATGTTGATCGACGGAAGCCCGTCCAGCACGTCCAGCTTCGTGATGCACAGTCCCGAGACCCCGTTGATGATGATCGAACGCTTCAACGCTGCGGCATCCAGCCAGCCGCAGCGGCGCGCCCGGCCGGTGACGGTGCCACGCTCCTGGCCGACCGTGGACAGGTGGTGGCCCACCGTGCCCGCGGCCTCGATGTCGAGCTCGGTCGGGAAGGGCCCGCCGCCCACGCGCGTGGTGTAGGCCTTGGTGATGCCCAGCACGTAATGCAGCATGCCCGGCCCGACGCCCGAACCCGCAGCCGCATTGCCCGCGACGCAATTGCTGCTGGTGACGAAGGGGTAGGTGCCGTGGTCGATGTCCAGCAGCGTGCCCTGCGCGCCCTCGAACAGCAGGTTCTGCCCGGCCAGGTGCGCCTTGTGCAAACGGTAGCCGACGTCGGCCATCAGTGGCCGCAACTGCTCGGCCGCCTTCATCGCGCCGTCGAGCATGGGCTGCCAGTCCAGCGCTGGCACGCCCAGCACGTGCACGAGTTCGGCGTTGTGCAACGCCACCAGCTCGCGCAGCTTGGCCTCGAAGCGTGCGGGGTGCTTCAGATCCTGCACACGCAGGGCGCGGCGCGCGACCTTGTCCTCGTAGGCGGGGCCGATGCCCTTGCCGGTGGTGCCGATCTTGCCGCTGCCGCTGCTTTCCCGGCGGCCTTCCCGCGCGCGGTCCACCTCGACGTGGAAGGGCAGGATCAGCGGGCAGGCTTCGGACAGGAACAGGCGCGACCGCACGTCGATGCCCAGCGCCTCGATGCGCTCGATCTCGCTGAGCATGTGCGCAGGGTCCACCACCACGCCGTTGCCGATGTAGCAGGCCACGCCTTCGCGCATCACGCCGCTGGGGATCAGCTGCAGCGCCGTCTTGCGCCCGGCGATGACCAACGTGTGGCCCGCGTTGTGGCCGCCCTGGAAGCGCACCACGCCCTCGGCGTGGTCCGTCATCCAGTCGACGATCTTGCCCTTGCCTTCGTCGCCCCACTGGGTGCCGACGACCACCACGTTGCGGCCGGCCCCGGGCCGGATGGCTGTTTGCATGTTCACTCGATCCTGAAGCTGAGATTCATTGCGGGGCCGGCGGCGGCAGCGCCTGCAGCACCCAGCGCCCGCCGGCCTGCACCAGTTCGCGGTCGCACTCGAAGGCCTGGGCCTCGAACTCGTGACCCGGCAGCATGGCCTGGACGATCTCGCCGGCCTCGCGCAGGCGGCGCACGGCGGCGCGCAGTTCCGCGTCTTCGCCCCAGGGCGCCCTGATGGCGCGCGGGGCCGACGACGGGCCGGCCACCTCGGACAGGGCCTTCAGGTCGAGGCTGAAGCCCACAGCCGGCCGGTTGCGCCCGAACACCGCGCCCACTTCGTCGTAGCGCCCGCCGCGCGCGAGGGCGTCGCTGCGCCCTGCGCCATAGACGGCGAAGCGTGGCCCGCTGTAGTAAGCGTAGCCGCTCATGTCGGAGAGATCGAAGCCGAGCTTGAGCGATGGAAAGGCCGTGCGCAGGTGCGTGGCCAGCCAGCGCAGATGCATGAGCGCATCGCGCACCAGCGCGCGCTGCGGCAGTTCGCGCTCGGCCGCCTCCAGCACTTCATCGCCGCCGTACAGACGCAGCAGGGCACGCAGGCCTGCGCGGGCTTCGTGCGGCATGCCCTGAGTGAGTTCGTCCAGCAGGGGCGCATCCTTGTCGGACAGGGCCTGCACCACCGGCGCCAGTTGCGTGGCATCGAGCGGCACGCCTGCCAGCACGCCGCGCAGGACACGCGCGTCGGCCAGGTCCATGACGGGGTCGGCCACCTGCGCGGCCTGCAGGCAGTCGAGCGCCAGTTCGGCGGCCTCCAGGTCGGCCTCCAGGCCGGCATGACCGAAGATCTCGGCGCCGAACTGCAGCGGCTCGCGCGTGCCGGACAGCCCGGCCGGCCGCGTGTGCAGCACCGGTCCGCAGTAGCACAGGCGCGTGACGCCTTCGCGGTTGAGCAGATGCGCGTCGATGCGGGCGGCCTGCGGCGTGGTGTCGGCGCGCAAGCCCAGCATGCGACCGCTGGCTTGATCGACCAGCTTGAAGGTCTTGAGATCGAGTTCGCGCCCGGTGCCCGAGAGCAGCGACTCCAGGTGCTCCAGCAAGGGCGGCACGACCAGCTCGAAGCCGTAGCCCCGGGCGCGGTCCAGCAGGGCTCGGCGCAGGTCTTCGACCCTTCGCGCCTGGGCCGGCAGCACGTCGGCGATGTGCTCGGGCAGGAGCCAGGCTGACAGCATGAAAGGCACCGATGTTGAAAGCGGCATTGTACGGGCCGCCACCCTGCCGCCAGCTGACTTCAGCGCAGCGCCAGCAGCACCAGCAGCCCGACGACCATGCTCGTCAGACCGATGAAACGGATCTGGCCATCCGACATCTTCGTCGCCTGCTCGAAGATCGACCGCCACAGCCCGGGGTTCAGGAATGGCAGCAGGCCTTCGAACACCAGCATCAGCGCGAAAGCGCCGAGCAGAAGATCGCCCATCGAGCGCCAAGCGGTCCCGGGGCGACCCTACTTCCGGGCGGGCGCCGGCGCCGACGGGCCGCCACCGCGCATGGCCCGGAAGAAGTCGCTGCTCGGGTCGAGCACCATCACGTCTCCCTTGCTGCGGAACGTGGAGCGGTAGGCTTCCAGGCTGCGGTAGAACTGGGCGAACTGTGCATCGCGGCCGAATGCATCGGCATACAGCGCCGAAGCCTTGGCATCGCCCTCGCCCTTGATCTTCTGGGCGTCACGGTAGGCCTCGGCGATGATGATGTCGCGCTGGCGCTCCGCGTCGGCCTTGATCTTCTCGGCATCGGCCGTGCCCTGGCTGCGCAGTTCGTTGGCCACCTGCTTGCGCTCGGACTCCATGCGGCGGTAGACCGAATCGGTGATGTCGGCGACGAAGTCCACCCGCTTGATGCGCACGTCGACGATCTCGATGCCGAAGGACTTCGCCTCGTCGATGAGACGGGTGCGCACGTCCGTCATCACCTTCTCGCGTTCGGTGGCCAGCACGTCGCGCACGGCGCGCTTGGTGATCTCCTCGTTGAAGGCCGCCTGCACGACGGGGGCCAGGCGGTTCTCGAGCGTCCGGAAGTCGGCGCCGCTGTTGCGGATGAACTGGCGCGGGTCGCCGATCCGCCACTTGATGAGCCAGTCGATGACCAGGCTCTTCTTCTCGGCCGTGAAGATCGGCCGCGTCTCGGGGCTGTCCAGCGTCTGGATACGCTTGTCGAGGAACACCACGTTCTGGAACGGCGGCGGCTGCTTGAAGTGCAAGCCGGGCTCGGTGATCACTTCCTTGATCTCGCCGAGCGCATAGACCACGCCCACCTGGCGCTGGTCGACGACGAACAGCGTGCTGGCGAAGAACATGAGCGCGGCCAGCGCGGCGAGGATGACGAGGGCGATGCGGTTCATGGTGGCGTCCTCCTCAACGGCCTTCGCGGTCACGCGTGCGCGAGTTGTCGCGCGAGCGGATGTCGACGCTCTGGGGTGCCGCGGTCTCGGCGGGGGCGGGAACCACCGTCACGCCGCTGGACGCCGCACCCGTGCTGGAGCCCGACTGTTGCAGCAGGCGGTCCAAAGGCAGGTAGAGGAGGTTGGAACCGCTGCGGCTGTCCACCATGACCTTGGTGACGTTGCTGTACACCTGCTGCATGGTTTCCAGGTAGAGACGGTCGCGCGTCACGCCGGGCGCCTTCTGGTACTCGGCCAGCACCGAGCGGAAGCGCTGCGCGTCACCTTCGGCCGTGGCCGTCACGCGGGAGCGGTAGCCTTCTGCCTCCTCCAACAGCCGCGACGCCGTGCCGCGGGCCTTGGGAATGATGTCGCTGGCGTAGGCCTGGCCTTCGTTCTTGAAGCGATCACGGTCGGCGCCCGCCTTGAAGGCGTCGTTGAAGGCGGCCTGCACGGTCTCCGGCACCTGGACGTTCTGCATGTTGACGTTGGCCACCGTGATGCCGGCCTTCAGGCGGTCGAGTTGGGACTGGATGTTCTTGGCCAGCTCCACGGCGATGGCGTCGCGCTGCTCGTAGAGCACCTGATCGACCTTGCTGCGGCCGACGATCTCACGCACGGCCGACTCGGCCGCCTGGACCACCGCTTCGTCGGGACGGTAGTTCTCGAACAGGTAGGCGCGCGGATCGGTCGTGCGGTACTGCACCGTGAAGCGGATGTCGACGATGTTCTCATCCTGGGTGAGCATCGACGAATCCTTGAGCCCGGTCGCCTGACCGACGGTGTTGCGGCCCACCTCCACGGACTGCAGCCGTGTGACCGCCACCACCTCGTGCGCCTGGATCGGGTACGGCATGCGCCACTGCCAGCCGGCTTCGGTGGTGGTGCTGTACTTGCCGAAAGTGGTGATGACGGCCTTGTGGCCTTCCTGCACGATGAAGAAGCCGCTGCCCAGCCAGATGGCGGCCACGACGCCGACGATCAGCAGCGCACCGATGCCGGCGCTCTTGGCGTCGGGCTGGAAGGGGCCGCCAGGCTGCCGTTCGTCGTTGCGTCCGGAGCCGCCGCCGCCCTTGCCGCCGAACAAGCCGCTGAGCTTGCGGTTGAAGTCGCGCCAGAGTTCGTCGAGGTCTGGCGGGCCATCGTTGCGGTTGTTGAAGATCAGCGCTCGCGCTGATGCGGCCAGCGCATTCATGCGCGCGGGGAAACGGGGGGCGGATTCGTCTCGCATGCGGTGCCTTGTCGGTACTGCCGTGTCGATGTCGTCAATGGGCCGCGGCCTGGCCGACGGGAGTGCCGTCGGGCAGGCATGCAGGTGAGGCGGCGCCGGCAGCATTCAAGTGCGCCAGCGCGGTTTCGGCGATCGCCTGGCGAAGGCGCGGCAGGCCTTCACCAGTTTGCGCGCTGACGAACACCCTCTGGCGCTGCACGCCGGGATGGGCCAGGGTCCAGTCGGCGGCGACGCGGGGCTGGCGCGTTTCGTCCAGCAGGTCGCACTTGTTGCAGACCAGGATCTGGGGCACTGCTTCGGCGCCGATTTCTTCCAGCACACGCTCCACTTCGGCCTGCTGTTCGTCGAGGTGCGGGCTGGCGGCATCGATCACGTGCAGCAGCAGGTCGGCGTCGGCCGCCTCCTGCAGCGTGGCGCGAAAGGCCTCCACCAGCTTGTGCGGCAGGTCACGGATGAAGCCCACGGTGTCGGACAGCGAGACCTGGACCTGCGCCTCGGGCAGCCACAGTGCGCGGGTGGTGGTGTCCAGCGTGGCGAAGAGTTGGTCGGCGGCGTAGGCGCGCGCCTTCACCAGGCTGTTGAAGAGCGTGCTCTTGCCGGCGTTGGTGTAGCCGACCAGCGAGACGCGGAAGGTGCCGCGGCGTTCGCGCGCCTTGCGCTGCGTACTGCGCTGGCGCTTGACCTTCTCCAGGCGCTCCTTCACCTGCTTGATGCGGTCGCCGATCATGCGTCGGTCGAGTTCGATCTGCGCTTCGCCGGGGCCGCCGCGGCCCCCGATGCCGCCCTGCTGGCGTTCGAGGTGGCTCCAGCGGCGCACCAGACGAGTGGCCTGGTACTGCAGGCGGGCCAGTTCGACCTGTAGCTTGCCTTCGTGGCTCTGCGCGCGCTCGGCGAAGATGTCCAGGATGAGACCGGTGCGGTCGGCCACGGGCACACCCAGATGGCGTTCGAGGTTGCGCTGCTGCGCGGGGCTCAGCGCCTGGTCGAAGATGACGCCATGAGCCTCGGTGGCGGCGACGAGCGCCTTGATCTCGTCGGCCTTGCCGCTGCCGATGAAGAGCGCCGGGTCCGGGGCCCGGCGGCGCGCCGTCACGCGGGCGACGGCGATGTCACCGGCCGAAGAAGCCAACAGGGCCAGCTCATCGAGGGAGGCGTCGAAATGGGCGGCGCCGCCGACGTCGACGCCCACCAGCACGGCGCGCGTGAGCCCGTCACCAGGCGCCGCGGAAGCGTGGGAACTCAAGGTGTTGGCAGCTGGGCGCGCGGGCGGACGGCGGTGCGGCGCTTCAGGCCTGCTCGCCCGGCTCGTTGGCGTGGAAGTTGACGGCCCGGCTGGGCACCACGGTGGAGATGGCGTGCTTGTAGACCATCTGGGTCACGGTATTGCGCAGCAGCACCACGTACTGGTCGAAGGACTCGATGTGGCCCTGGAGCTTGATGCCGTTGACGAGGTAGATCGACACCGGCACATGCTCCTTGCGCAGCAGGTTCAGAAAGGGGTCCTGCAAAAGTTGGCCTTTGTTGCTCACGATATGCTCCGTGTTGTAGGGTATGAGGGGTTCACCTTACCACAGGCCTGCGGCCTCGCCGCCGGGTCTGCGATCAACCGCCCCGGTCATCGAAGGGATTGCTCCCCGAGCGAAGTTCGATGCGCAACGGCGTGCCGACGAGCTTGAAGTGCTCGCGGAACCTGCCCTCCAGATAGCGCTTGTACGACGCCGGCACATGCTCGAGCGAGTTGCCGTGGATCACCACGATGGGGGGATTCATCCCGCCCTGGTGCGCATAGCGCATCTTCGGGCGGAAGCGACCCTCGCGGCGCGGCTGCTGGTGCGTCACGGCCTCCTGGAGCACGCGCGTCAGCACCGGCGTGGGCATCTTGACCGTGGCAGAGGCTTGCGCCTGAAGAAGCGATTTCCAAAGAGCACTCAATCCGGCTCGTTTCAGGGCGGAGATGTGGTGCACCGGGGCGAATTTCAAGAAGCTCAGGCGCGTTTCGACCGAACGCTCGAGCATCTGGCGCTGGTAGTCGTCGGTGGCGTCCCACTTGTTGATGGCCACCACGACGGCGCGGCCCGACTCCAGGATGTAGCCGGCGATGTGGGCGTCCTGGTCGCTCACGCCCTCGGTGGCGTCGATGAGCAGCACGACCACGTTGGCGTCGGCGATGGCCTGCAGCGTCTTGACGACCGAGAACTTCTCGATCGCCTCGAAGACCCGCCCCTTTCGGCGTAGCCCGGCGGTGTCTATGAGCTCGAAGTGCCGCCCGTCGCGCTCGAACGGGACATGGATGGCATCGCGCGTCGTGCCCGGCTGATCGAAGGCGATCAGGCGTTCTTCGCCCAGCCAGGCATTGATGAGCGTGCTCTTGCCGGCATTGGGCCGCCCGGCGACCGCGAGCCGGATCGGACGCTCGGCGTCCTGGCCTTCGCCGCCCGCCTCTTCCTCCGCGGGGGGCTCGTATCCCTCCAGCGCCACTTCGAGCAGGCCGCGGATTCCCTGTCCGTGCGCCGCCGACACCGGGTGCGGATCGCCCATGCCGAGTTCGTGGAACTCGGCCAGCGCCGGAGACTCGGCCATGCCCTCGGCCTTGTTGACGGCCAACAGTGCGCGCTTGCCCTGCGTGCGCAGGTAACGGGCGATGTCGTGGTCCTGTGCCGAAAGCCCGGCCCGCACGTCGACGACGAAGATCACGACGTCGGCTTCGGCGACCGCGGCGCGCGTCTGCTTGGCCATCTCGGCCACCACGCCCGTGGGGCGCTCGGGCTCGAAGCCCCCGGTGTCGACGACGATGAACTCGATGCCGCCGAAGCTCGCATCGCCATAGTGGCGATCTCGCGTCAGCCCCGGGAAGTCGGCAACGATGGCATCACGACTCTTCGTGATGCGGTTGAACAGCGTGCTCTTGCCGACGTTGGGGCGGCCGACCAGGGCGATGACCGGCTTCATCTTCGCGCCCGCCCTCAGTTCGGCCGGAACGCGAAGACGCCGCCATTGCGTGTGACCACCATCACCGTGGTGCCGCTCACGACGGGCGTCGTCACCACCGGCGAACCATCGGTCTGCAGGCGCAACTGCGTCTCGCCAGCGACGGTGCTGAGGAAATGCACGTAGCCGTCGAAATCGCCAAACACCACGACCGGCCCCACGGCCAGCATGCCCGAGAGGCCGCGGTGCATGAACTTCTCGTTCGTCCAAAGCACGTCGCCGGTGTCGGCGCGCCACGCGGTGATGCGGTCGTTGGCGTCGGCGCCGAACACCCGCTCGGCATCACCGGCCAAGGCGCGAGACCCGCCGACGTTGCGCGTCCACAGCAGGGTGCCGCGTTCGGCATCGACACAGGCCACCGCCGACTGGAAGGCGCGCGCGCAATAGCGGCTGCCCTGCCGCACCGGCGGGCCCACCAGGTCGGCGAGCCGTTCGACCTCATTGGTGCCGCGTGGCGAGGCGAGCGCCACATCCCAAGCGAGCGAGCCCTGCGTCGGCTCCAGCGCTGCCAAGCGCGGCCCCTGGCCCGAGAGCAATATGTTGCGGTAGGCCGCCAGCACCCCCGGCTGCGCCAGCGTCAGCGGGTCGCCGGCCTTCTGGTAGACCCAGAGGCGGCGGCCGTCCAACGCATCGAAGGCATGCACGACACGGTCCACGGTCACGACGAAGATGCGCTCGCCGGCAACCAGCGGCGGGCTCACCACGGCCGAAGGCACGCGCTTGCGCCACAGCGCTTCGCCCTTGGCGCCGAAGGCCACGACCTCGTTGCCGCGCGTGACCACGCTCGTGAAGCGGCCGTCGCTGCCGACGCCGGCGGAGATCTCGCCTCCGGCATCGGCGCTCCACACCTCGCGGCCCGATTCCGCCACCAAGGCGCGCACGGTGCCGTCGCCGCGGGCGAGGAAGAACATGCCGTCGCGCGCCGCCGGCACGAGCGGAAAGCGCACGCTTCCCACGTCGTCCAGCCAGACCTGGCGGCCCGAGATCTTGGTCTCGAAGGCCTCCAGGGGCTTGGGGTCGGGCTTGTCGCTCGCGCAGCCAGACAGGCCCGCCGCCACGGCGACAGCGCTGCCGAGGACAAGCTGCCAGGCGCGGGAACGGGGTCTCATTTCGAGACGGCCTGGGATGCCTTCGCCGCGGGTGCAGGCGATGCGGCCACAGGGGCGGTGGCGGCGGCTCCGGACGCCGGCGCGGACGCTCCTCCGGCCGCGCCGGTTGCCGAGCCGGGTGCGGCGCCAAGCGCTGTCAGCTTTGCATCGATCAGCCGCCGATATTCGATCTTCTCGCTCATCGCGGCGTAGGCGACCTGCCAGGCATTGCGTGCCTCGGCCTTCTTGCCCTGCAGCATCAGGACGTCGCCACGGCGGTCAGCCACCAGCGCTTCGAAGCCCTCGGCCTTGGCCCCATCGAGCGTCTTCAGCGCCTCGTCGTACTGCTTGTCCTCGGCCTGCAGCGCTGCCAGGCGCAGGCGCGCCACGGTGCGCAGTTCGGCCTCCTTGGCCTGCTCGGCCACCCAGGTGAGCGAGGCGCGTGCGTCATCGGCTTTGCCCTTGTCGAACTGGACCTTCGCCGCCAGCAGACCGCCTTGTTGCGCGTAGGCGGTGCCGGGGTAACGCTGCCGCAAGTCGGCGAACACACGGCCGGCCTTCTCGGCGTCGCCGGCGGTCGCCGCGCGGTCGAGTTCATCGAACAGGGCCCCGGCCTTGCCGGCCTGGTCGCGCTGGTACCACTGCCAGCCGTTCCAGGCCGCGAAGCCGCCGAGCACCACCACCAGCAGCCAGGTGATGAGGTTGCCGTACCTGTTCCAGAACGCCTTGACGGCGTCGAGTTGTTCCTGCTCTTGCAGGTCGAGTGAGGTGGCCATGAAGCGGAGGGTAGGGTCGCGTGCGCGGGTCGGGGGCGACGGGTGGAGCGGCGGAAGCTTGGTTCGCGAACGCCCGGGCGGCGCGCGGAAAACGGCGGATTATCCCTCGCGCAGTCGCCGTCCCCGGATCAGCGGGCCGCGCCGAGCAGCGCGGCCTGCAGCGCATCGAGGTCGGCCAGCGGCAACGACCGCTGCGTCGCCGCGGCGTCGCGCAGGGGCTTCAATGCCACCTCACCACGCGCCAGCTCCTCCGCGCCGAAGACGAGCGCGAAACGCGCCCCACTCGCATCGGCCTTCTTGAACTGGCTCTTCATGCCGCCCTGCCCGTCCTTCGACGCCGCGTGCATCACGATCGCAACGCCGCGCTCGCGCAGCGAGGCGAGCAGCGGCATGACACGCGGCAGCGCGGCGGCATCGGGCACCACGGCGTAGGCATCCGGCGCGGCCGACGGCGCCCGCACACCGACCGCCGCCAGCGTCAGCAGCAGCCGCTCGGTGCCGAGGCCGAAGCCGATGCCCGGGGCCGGCTTGCCGCCCAGCGTCTCGATCAGGCGGTCGTAGCGGCCGCCGCCGCACACCGTGCTCTGCGCGCCCAGGTGCGGACTCTTCCACTCGAAGACCGTGAGGTTGTAGTAGTCCATGCCGCGCACGAGGCGCGGGTTCACCGTGTAGGCCAGGCCGGCGGCATCGAGCACGGCGCGCAGTGCCCCGAAGTGCGCGAGCGAATCGGCACCGAGGAAGTCCATGAGTGTCGGCGCACCGGCCACCACCGGCTCCATGGCCGGGTTCTTGGTGTCCAGGATGCGCAGCGGGTTGCTGTGCAGGCGCCGACGCGCATCTTCGTCCAGGCGATCGGCGTGAATCTCGAAGTGCTCGATCAGCGCCTCGCGGTGTGCCCGGCGCTCCTCCGGCTGGCCAAGGCTGTTCAGCTCGAGCGCGATGTCGCGCCCTTCGACGAGCCCGAATTCGCGCCACAGCGAGCGCAGCAGGAGGATGATCTCGGCATCGACGTCCGGCCCTGGGTGCCCGAGCGCCTCCACGTCGAGTTGGTCGAACTGGCGCGAGCGGCCCTTCTGCGGCCGTTCGTGGCGGAACATCGGTCCCATCTGCCAGATTCGCAGCGGCCCGTTGTACAGCGCGTTGTGCTCGTTGATGGCGCGCACGATGCCGGCGGTGGCCTCCGGGCGCAGCGTCAGCGCGTCGCCGTTCATCGCGTCGGTCCAGGAGAACATCTCCTTCTCGACGATGTCGGTGACTTCGCCGAGGCCGCGCACGAACAGCGCCGTCGGCTCGACGATGGGCGTGCGCAGGTTGCGGTAGCCCCAGCGCGCCAGCACGCTGCGCATCACGCCCTCGACCCACTCCCAGCGATGGGCCTCGTCGGGCAGCAGGTCGTTCATGCCCTTCACCGCCTGCAGGGCGGCGAGCTGCGTGGCCGGCTTCGTGGTCTGCGGCGCCTGCAAAGCGCCCGGGGCCATCACGGCATCGTGGGGTTGTGCCATAGGGTATGCGGCCCGGCAGCGCCGGGCTCAATTCAATGCGAAGCGGTGGCGGCGGGACTCGTGACCGGAGCGGCAACGCCCGCCGCAGCGCCGAAGCGCCGCTCGATGTAGTTCTCGACGATCTTGTGGAACTCGGTGGCGATGCCTTCGCCGCGCAAGGTCAGCGCCTTCTCGCCGTCGATGAAGACGGGTGCCGCCGGCGCCTCGCCCGTGCCCGGCAGGCTGATGCCGATGTCGGCATGCTTGCTCTCGCCGGGGCCGTTGACGATGCAGCCCATGACTGCCACCTTCAGGTTCTCGACACCCGGATAGCGGCTCTTCCACACCGGCATCTGCGCGCGCAGGAAATCGTCGATCTGCTTGGCCAGTTCCTGGAAGGTCGTGCTCGTCGTGCGGCCGCAGCCGGGACAGGCCGTGACGCTCGGGTTGAAGGTGCGCAGGCCGAGCGACTGCAGGATCTCGAGCGCCACCACGACCTCCTGCGTGCGCGCCTCGCCGGGTTGCGGTGTCAGGCTGACGCGGATGGTGTCGCCGATTCCCTCCTGCAGCAGCACGCCGAGCGCGGTGGCGCTGGCCACCGTGCCCTTGGTGGCCATGCCCGCCTCGGTAAGGCCGAGGTGCAGCGCGTAGTCGCAACGCGCAGAGAGCGCGCGATACACCGAGATCAGGTCCTGCACGCCGCTGACCTTGCAGCTGATGATGATCTGGTTCGGGTCGAGACCGAGCTCCCTGGCGTAAGCGGCCGAGCTGAGCGCCGACTGCACGAGCGCCTGGTACATCACCTGCTTCGCATCGACCGGCCGGGCCCGCTTGGCGTTCTCGTCCATCAACTGCGCGAGCAGTTCCTGGTCGAGGCTGCCCCAGTTGACGCCGATGCGCACGGCCTTGTCGTGCTTGATCGCCGCCTCGACCATCATCGCGAACTGGCGGTCCTTCTTGTCGCCCTTGCCGACGTTGCCGGGATTGATGCGGTACTTGCTCAGCGCCGCCGCCATGGCCGGGAACTCGGTCAGCAGGCGGTGGCCGTTGTAGTGGAAGTCGCCAACCAGCGGCACGTCGAGGCCCATGCGGTCGAGCTGCTCGCGGATGTGCGGCACCGCCGCAGCCGCCTCGGGCGTGTTGACGGTGATGCGCACGAGTTCGGAGCCCGCCTGCGCGAGCTCCTTCACCTGGATCGCCGTCTCGATGACGTCGACCGTGTCGGTGTTGGTCATCGACTGCACGCGCACCGGCGCGTCGCCGCCGACCGTGACCACCCGGCTGCCCCAGCGGACCGAGGCCTGCCGCGAGCGCCGCGGCGCCGGCGACGCGACGTCGATCGGCTCCCACTCGGCCAGTCGATCGGGGGTGTCTGGAGCGTTCATCGTCACCTCAGTTCGAAGCGCGCGACGTTGTCCCGCGCGCGCGCATCGAGTTCGACGGGCTTGCCCTTGTACGAGACGCGCGTGGCCGCGGCGTTGCCCACCACCACCTGCAGCGGCGCCAGGCCGTCCATGCCGAGCGACTCGCCCGCCTCGTTGGTGCGTGAGACAAGGATGCGGCCGCGCGCGTCCACGACCTCGACCCAGGACCGCGACTCGCACTGGAAGACCAGTTCGCCGGCCGGCAATGCGGAGGCATTGGGCACGCTTGGCGACGCCGCGACGCCCGGCACCGCCGGGGCAGCCGCCGGCGTGGCGGCCGTGGCGGTGGCAGCACCGGCGTTCGGCGGCGTCGGCCCCGCGGGCGCCTGCGCGGCGTTGGGTGCCACTGGCACTGGCGACGTGGCCGCAGGGCTGACAGACAGGGGCACCGTGACCGATCCGGGCGGCGGCACCGACGACGGTGACGCCGCCGACGAGGTGCTCG
>JAEUPH010000069.1 GCA_016790395.1 Rubrivivax sp.
GTGGCCTGAAGTTGGATTCCGGCGGACGTCCACTCCGCCAAGTCTTGTCGAAAACCGCTGTCGCCTTCGGGCACGGCGGTTTTTTTTCGGCTCATGAGTTCGTCCAGGCTGCCGAAAAGTCGAAGGTCGCCCGCCGTCGCCCTCGTCAACACTCCTTCATGCTCAAGAAGATCGCCGTCCGGCAGCTCCGCTTGGGCATGCATGTCCACAAGCTCGAGGGGCGGTGGATCGAGCATCCGTTCTGGAAGACGCGCTTCGTTCTCGACAGCGCGGACGACCTGAAGAGCCTGCAGGCCTGCGGCGTGCGCGAGTGCTGGATCGACGTCCGGCTCGGCCTGGACGTGGCCGCGCCCGCCGCCGAGGCCCCGGCAACGCCAGCCAGACCCCCTTCTGCGAACGTGTCGCCATCGCCGGTGCGCCCGCCAGCCGCCGTACCGCCGCCACCCCCCAGGGCGATGGAGGAGGAACTGCGCCAGGCCGCGGCCATCTGCCAGCGCGGCCGTGAGGCCGTGGTCGCCATGTTCGGCGAAGCGCGCATGGGTCGCAGCATCGATGCCGCGGGCTGCCTGCCCCTGGTCGACGACATCACGCAGTCGGTGCAACGCAACCCTGGGGCGCTGGTCAGCCTGGCGCGACTGAAGTCGCAGGATGACTACACCTACATGCATTCCGTGGCCGTGTGCGCGCTGATGGTGGCCCTGGGCCGCCAGATCGGGATGGACGACGAACAGTGCCGCGAAGCCGGCCTCGCGGGGCTGATGCACGACGTCGGCAAGGCCAGGCTGCCGCTGGAGATCCTCAACAAGCCCGGCAAGCTGACCGAGGACGAATGGAAGCAGGTGCGCATGCACCCGCAATGGGGCGCCGAGCTGATCCAGGGCGGGCAGGGTGCCCACGCCGCGGTGCTCGACGTGGCGCTGTGCCACCACGAGCGCATGGACGGCCGCGGCTACCCGCGGCATCTGCCCGCCGAGCAGATCTCGCGTCTGGCCCGCATGGGAGCCATCTGCGACGTCTATGACGCCATCACGTCCAACCGTCCCTACAAGGCCGGCTGGGACCCTGCCGAGTCGATCGCGCGCATGGCCTCCTGGAAAGGGCAGTTCGACGAGCCGCTGTTTGCCGCCTTCGTGCAGAGCCTGGGCATCTACCCCACGGGCTCGGTGGTGAAACTGTCCTCCGAGCGCCTGGCCGTGGTGTCGGAACAGAACGCGCAGTCGCTGGTGGCGCCGGTGGTCAAGGTGTTCTATTCGCTGCGCTCGCAGATGCCCATGTCGCCCCTGCGGCTGGATCTTTCTCTGCCCGGTTGCACCGATCGCATCGTCGGCCGCCATGCCGTGGCACGCGGCGAGTTTCCTCACCTCGATGCCATCTGGGCCGGCCAGGAAGTGCTCAGCGCGGCCGGGCGCTGACCGGCTGCCTACACTCCCGCTGCGGGCCGGTGCCCGGGAGAGCGCGATGTCGATGTCAATGCGTGGCCGCCTGGTCGCCTGGGCCCTGTCGGGGCTGCTGGCCCTGCCCGGCGCCTCGGCCCAGACGCTGCGCTGGGCCAGCCAGGGTGACGCCCTGACGCTGGACCCGCACTCGCAGAACGAGGGCCTCACCAACAACCTGAACGGCCAGGTCTACGAGACCCTGGTCGGCCGCGACCGCCGGCTGGGCCTCGTGCCGGCCCTGGCCACGGCCTGGCAGCAGACTGGCCCGCAGACCTGGCGCCTGACCTTGCGCAGCGGCGTGCGCTTCCACGACGGCACGCCGCTGACGCCAGCCGACGTGGTGTTCTCGGTGCTGCGTGCGCAGCAGCCCAGCTCCAACGTGGCGGTCTACGCCAACGCCCTGGGCACGCCGGTGGCGCTGGACGAGCGCACGGTGGAGTTCCGGCTCCCGCGCGTGAACCCGGTGTTTCTGCAGCACCTCAACATCGTCTTCATCGTCAGCAAGGCCTGGTGCGAGAAGCACAAGGTGCAGCGCCCGCTGGACTTCAAGGCGCGGGAAGAAGGCTTTGCGGCCTTCAATGCCAACGGCACGGGCCCTTTCATGCTGGTGAGCCGGCAGCCCGGCGTGAAGACCACCTACAGGCGCAACCCGGCCTGGTGGGGGCGCTTCGAGGGCAACGTGCAGCACATCGTCTTCACGCCGGTGGCCAACGACGCCACGCGGCTGGCCGCGCTGGTCTCCGGCGAACTGGACTTCGTCATCGACCCCGCCCCTCGCGACGTGCCGCGCCTGCGCAGCACACCGGGCGTGAAGGTGGAGAGCGGGATGGAGAACCGCGTCATCTTCATCGGCATGGACCAGTCGCGGGACGAACTCCTCCACGGCAGCGTGAAGGGCAGGAATCCGTTCAAGGACCTCCGCGTGCGCAAGGCGCTCTATCACGCGATCGACATCGAGACGCTCCGTGCCAAGCTGATGAACGGTCTGTCGCAACCCACCGGCAGCCTGATGGCCAGCCCTCTGGCCCAGTACGGCGATGCCAGCTTCGAGGTGCGGCTGCCCTTCGACCTGGGCAGGGCGCGCGCCCTGATGGCCGAAGCCGGCTACGCCGACGGCTTCGAAGTGACGATGGACTGCCCCAACAACCGCTACGTCAACGACGAGGAGATCTGCATCGCACTGGCGTCGATGTGGGCGCAGATCAAGGTCAGGCTGAAGGTGCTGGCGCAGCCGCGCGTGACCTGGTTCCCGAAGATGGAAAAGCTGGACACCAGCCTGTACCTGCTGGGCTGGGGTGGTGCCGTGTCCGATGCCGAAAGCACCTTCACGCCGGTGATGCGCTCACGCGGCGACCAGGGCGTGGGCTACTACAACTGGGGCCAGGTGAAGAACGAGAAGTTCGACGCGCTGGCCCTGGCCTCGGCCACCGAGCCCGACGCGAAGAAGCGCGAGGGCCTGGTCAAGGCGGCGCTGCGCGAGTACCTCGACCAGGTGCACCTGATCCCGCTGCACCGGCAGGTCATCCCCTGGGCGATGCGCAGCCAGGTCGAGGTGGTGCACCGTCCCGACAACTGGCTGGAGGTGGCCTGGGTCAGCGTGCGCTGAGGCGGCGGCGCAGCACCAGGCCGGCGATGCCGGCGGCCAGCAGCAGGGCGCTGGTGGGTTCGGGCACTGTGCCGATGACGGTGGCGCCGAAGTTGCTGTTGTCGGGTGCGAAGTCAGAGATCTGGCCGAAGCCGCCGGGCAGGTTGCCGTCGCGCGGCCACAGGTTCCAGGTGTAGCCGGCGGGTGCAAAGCCCGTGCTGGGCAGCAGGCCGCCCGGGATCAGCACGTCGATGGTGGCGCCGGTGATGTGCGCGGTGCCGGCCGGCAGCACGGTGGAGCCGCCGCCGCCCAAGCGGTTTACCGTGACCGAGCCGTCCTGGCGCACCAGGATCACGGCGTCGAACAACACGTTGGTGAAGCCCTGTGCGCTGAAGCCGGCCGTGCCGGCGCCCCGGTTGGCGCCCCAGACGTAGAAGCCGCCGGGCGTGGTGCCGATGTCGGCGTCCATGGTGCCGGACAGCACGAAGGCGCCCGTGCCCTGGTTGTAGGTGACGAAGGCGCCGATGACGTCCAGGTCGCCGGCGGTGCTGCCGGCGTAACCGGCCACGTAGTCGGCGCGTCCGTCGGTGATGCCGATGGCCTGGGCCAGCGGCGCAGCGGCGAGCAGGGCGATGGCCAGCGGCCGGTGCAGGCGGTGCGTCATGGGAACTCCCTGGACGGTGCGGGTTCCCGCGGCGCGGGCCCATGGCAGCGTTTACGGCATGCCGCCCGTGCCCATTCCCGTCCGTGGCCCAGACCCCGTGAACGCGGGGGTCAGCGCGTGGCGCGCCGGCGGACCGCCTCGATGTAGGCCGGCCCGTCGGGCGGCAGCCCGCTGCGCTGTGACGCCCACAGCATCTCGCCCAGGCACTCCATCACCTCGTGGTGCGCCTCGTGCAGCGAGTTGCGTCTCGCGGCCAGCAGCTGCACCGCCTGGCGGATGCCGGTGGGCTGGTCGATGGCGCACTGCTCGTGGATGGACAGGTGCATCGACAGATGCAGGAAGGGGTTGGTGCGGCCCTCCTCCACCGTGTAGACGGCGGCCAGCGCGGCGTCCACGTCGGCGAGGTCGGTGTCGTACTCCGGGTGCTCGGCGATCCAGCGCGCGGCGATGTCCTCCATCGGGTCCATCGGCAGGCCCTGGCGCTGCTTGGCCCAGGCGGTGCAGAAGAACTTGCGGACGTCGTTCTGGCTGGGTTGGAACATTTCAGTGGCGACCGGGCGTTCCGAAGCCGCAGAGCGCCCGCTCGCGGGGCTGCGGACGAAGTGAGCAGGGGGGACGAAACATCCGAGAATTGTCGTTGCTCCCGAAGCTGCCGCCGGCCTTGCTCGAAAACCTGCCCGTCGTCCACGACCCCTGGTTCTATGCCGCCGCCTTGCCGGCGGCTTTTCTCATCGGGCTGTCCAAGAGTGGCTTCGCCAGCGGCTTCGGTGCGTTGGCCACTCCGCTGCTGGCGCTGACGGTGCCGGTGCCGCAGGCCGCGGCCATCCTGCTGCCGGTGCTGCTGGTGGCCGACGGCTTCGGCCTCAGGCACCTCTGGCGCCAGTGCGACTTCGCGCTGCTGCGCCTGCTGCTGCCGCCGGCGCTGGCCGGCATCGTGGCCGGTGCGCTGCTCTTCGGCGTGTTCAGCAGCGCCGCCGTGGCGGGCGTGACGGGCGCGCTCACGCTGGCCTTCCTGGCGCAGCGGCTGCTCTTTCCGCCGCGGCCCGACCGCCCCGGCATGCCGCGTTGGGTGGGCCGGCTCTGCGCGCTGGCCTCGGGCTTCACCAGCTTCGTCGCGCATGCCGGCTCGCCGCCTGTCAACGCCTACGTGCTGCCGCTGGGCCTGGCGCCGTCGGTCTTCGCGGGCACGATGTCGGTGTTCTTCGCGGTGCTCAACGCCTCGAAGTGGCTGCCCTACGCGCTCATCGGCACCATAGACCTGCGCAACATGCTCACCTCGGCACTGCTGCTGCCGCTGCCGCCGCTGGGCGTGATGGCCGGGGTCTGGCTGACGAAGCGCATCCGGCCGGTCTGGTTCTACCGCATCGCCTACACCGGCATGGGCCTCACGGGCTGCAAGCTGTTGTGGGAGGGCCTGCGCTGAGTTGTCCAGCCCCAAGGCCCGGGCTCGCGCCCGGACCGTCCCCCGAGGGGATCTCAAGCGGACCGGCAGAGCCCGGATCCGCTTGAGCGCTCAGTCCTCGTCGGGCCGGTGGCTGCTCCAGCCGCCGCGGCGCCGCTCGAGCGCCGCCTGGCGCTCGGCGCGTTCCTGCGCCCACAGCTCTTCCAACTGCTGCCGGCCCTGCTTCACCAGCGCGATGAGCTTGCCTTCGTCGCGGCGGTGGGGTGCCATCTCGTGCATCAGCTCGATGTTGTGCCGGCGGTAGCGCAGCGTCTGCGTGCGCGCCGTATGCGGCTCCCAGCCCAGCAGTTCCAGCACGCTGCGGCCGCTGGCCAGCGCGGCGTCGAAGGTCTCGCGCTCGACGTGCACCACGCCGCGCTCGTGCAACTCGTACCAGTGCGTGGCGTTGCGCGCGCGGGCCACCAGCGTGGCCTGCGGGAAGTGCTGGCGCGCCAGGTCCACCACGGCCAGGCTCTGCGCGACGTCGTCGATGGCCACGACGATCACCCGGGCCTTGTCGGCACCGGCCGTGCGCAGCAGGTCCAGCCTCGTGGCGTCGCCGTAGAAGGCCGTCCAGCCGAAGCGGCGCACGCCTTCGATCTGCTCGGCGTCGTGGTCCAGCACCGTGGCTGAGAAGCCGCTGGCGTTCAGCAGCCGCGAGACGATCTGTCCGTAGCGGCCGAAGCCGCAGATGATCACGGGCGCGTCCTGCTCTTCGCTGATCTCGTCCAGCTTCGGGCCGGCGGCTGCGCGGCCGGCGCCCAGGCGGTCGGCCCCCACCAGCAGCAGCGGCGTCAGCAGCATGCTCAGCGCGACGGCCGCCACCAGCAGCGAAGACGCTTCGGCGCCGATGACCCCCGCACCCAGCGCCGACTGGAAGACGACGAAGCCGAACTCGCCGCCCTGCGCGAGCAGGATCACGAACACCGGCCGCTCGCGCACCGGGATCGGCATGGTGCGCGCCATGGCCCACAGCACGCCGGCCTTGAGCAGCAGGAAACCCGCCACCACGGCTGCCACCACGCCCGGATGGGCGAGCACCACGGCGAAGTCGATGCTCATGCCCACGGCGATGAAGAACAGGCCCAGCAGCAGGCCCTTGAAGGGCTCGAGGTCGGTCTCCAGTTCCTTGCGGTACTCGCTCTCGGCCAGCAGCACGCCGGCCAGGAAGGCGCCCAGCGCCATGCTCAGGCCCACGCTCTGCATCAGCGCCGCCGTGGCCACCACCAGCAGCAGGGCCGCGGCGGTGAAGATCTCGGGCGTGTCGCTGCGGGCGATCCAGCGCAACGCCGGCCGCAGCAGCAGCCGGCCGCCGAAGACGATGACGGCGATGACGCCGAAGGCCTGGGCCGCGGCGGCCCAGCCGCCCCCGGCCTGCGCCCCGCTGGCGGCCAGCAGCGGCACGATGGCCAGGATGGGGATGGCGGCGATGTCCTGCAGCAGCGCCACGCTCAGCACGCCCTGGCCGGCCGTGGTGGACATCAGGTTGCGCTCGTTCAGCACCGCCAGGCCGATGGCGGTGGAACTCATGCCCAGGCCCAGGCCGGCCACCAGCGCCAGGCGCCACTCCACGCCCGCCAGCACGGCCGCGCCCGTCACCAGCGCCGCCGAACCGAAGAGCTGCGCGCTGCCCCAGCCGAAGATGGGCCGGCGCAGCGCCCACAGGCGCCGTGGCTCCAGTTCCAGTCCCACCAGGAACAGCATCAGCACGACGCCGAACTCGCTGAAGTGCAGCATCGAAGCCGGGTCGGTCACCAGCTTCAGCCCCCAGGGGCCGATGGCGATGCCGGCGGCCAGGTAGCCGATGATGGAACCCAGCCCCAGCAGCCGCGCCAGCGGCACGGCCAGCACGGCGGCGCCCAGGTAGACGAGCGTGGGCAGCAGCCAGCCCTGCGCGGGTGTCGCGTGTTCCATCAGGCCTCCGCAACGGTGGGACCCGGACGCGCGTCGGCGGGCACGTCGCAGGCTGCGGTGTCGTCCGGCTCGGCCAGTTCGGGCCACGCGGGCCAGGCCGCCAGGCGTTCGGCGAACAGCGCGGCGTGGGCCGCGATGTCGGCGTCACCGGCGCGGTGCGCGCCGTGCAGCACCAGCGGCGGCAGCCAGCGCAGGCCGGCCAGCGCGGCGGTCTGCTCGTAGGGATGCAGGAAGGCGTCGAAGAAGTAGCGGTTGTGGCCGTCGGGGCGGTAGCTGTCTTCGCTGCCGCCGGTGGACGCCGCCAGCCACAGCGACTTGCCGCGCAGCGCCTGGCCGCCCGGCCCGTAGGCCCAGCCGAAGGCGAACACCTCGTCCAGCCACAGCTTCATGAGCGGCGGCATCGAGTACCAGTGGACCGGGTGCAGCCACACCACCAGGCGTGCGGCGGCCAGTGCGGCCTGTTCGGCGGCGGTGTCGATGTAGTAGTCCGGGTAGAGCGCGTAGAGGTCGCGCACGGCCACGCGGCCGGCGGGCAGCGCCTGGGTCGCGCGCAGCAGCGCCCGCGTGACGCGCGAATGCTCGATCTGGGGGTGGGCGGCGATGACGACGATCTCGGCCATGGTCGCAGCTACCATACCCGACAAAGCGCGATGCGCGCAGAGTGCAGGGAAGGAGCAGACGATGCCGGTGATCGTGGTCGCCAATCCCAAGGGCGGCGTGGGCAAGAGCACGCTGGCCACCAACGTCGCCGGCTGCCTGGCCGCCGCCGGGCACAGCGTGATGCTGGGCGACGTGGACCGCCAGCAGAGCAGCCGACAGTGGCTGGCCCTGCGCCCGCCTTCGCTGCCGGCCATCAGCGGCTGGGATGTCGCTGCCGACGACATCGTGCGTCCGCCCAAGGGCACCACGCATGTCGTGCTGGACACGCCGGCCGGCCTGCACGGCAAACGGCTGGACGCCGTGATGCGCATCGCCGACCGGGTGCTGATCCCGCTGCAGCCCAGCTTGTTCGACATCCAGGCCACGCACGCCTTCGTGGCCGAGCTGCGGGCGCACCGCCGCGCTGCCGAAGTGAAGCTGGGCCTGGTGGGCATGCGGGTGCGCGAGCACACGCGCGCCAACGAGCAACTGCACCAGTACGTCAGCACCCTGCAGTTGCCCGTGGTGGCCTGGCTGCGTGACACGCAGAACTACGTGCAGCTGGCCGCGCGGGGGCTGACGCTGTGGGACGTGGCGCCCAGCCGCGTGGAGCGCGACCTGGAGCAGTGGACGCCGCTGGCGGCCTGGCTCGGTTGATGCAGCGCTACGCGCACCTGGCCGACCTGGCCGCACGGGTGGGGCAGCCGCTGGGCAGCAGCGACTGGCTGCTCATCGACCAGGCCCGCATCGACGCCTTCGCCCACGCCACGGGCGACCACCAATGGATCCATGTCGATCCGGCCGCTGCCGCACAGGGGCCCTACGGCCGCACGGTGGCACACGGCTTCCTCACGCTCAGCCTGGTGCCGCAGCTCTTCGGCAGCGCCTTCGCCATCGACGACGTGGGCATGGGGCTGAACTACGGCCTCAACCGCGTGCGCTTCCCCCACCCCGTGCCCGTCGGCAGCCGCGTGCGCGGGCACTTCGTGCTGCAGTCCTTCGAGCCGCTGCCGGGCGGCGCACAGCTGGTCGTGGAGGCCACCATCGAGGTGGAGGGCGCGGCCAAGCCGGCCTGCGTGGCCGAGACCGTGTCGCGTCGCTTCGTCGTCTGAAGGGCTCCCGACACCCCCAAATTGGGGTCGTCGTGGCCGTGCCCGGCTGAACCACAATGGCTCGCTTTCCGAGCCTGGAGATGCCATGAAAGTGCTGCTGGTCGACGACCACCCGCTCGTCCTGTCGGCGTTGCAGCAGGTCATCCAGCGTGTCGGCAACGGCACCACCGTGGTCGGCGCCGACAGCGCCGCGGCGGCGCGCGCCGCGCTGGCCGCCGACAGCGACTTCGACCTCGTCCTGCTCGACCTCGGCCTCGGCGACGCCGACGGTTTCGACGTGCTGGTGGAGTTCCGTGCCGCCTACCCGGCCGTGCCCGTGGTGGTGGTCTCGGCCTCCGACCGCGCCAGCGACGTGATCCGCGCCATCGACGGCGGGGCCATGGGCTTCGTGCCCAAGCGCAGTTCCCACGGCGAGCTGCACGAGGCGCTGCGCATGGTGATGACGGGCTCCATGTACGTGCCGCCATCCATGCTGGGCCTGGACTTCAGCCGCCGCGTCACCATGCCCGAGCGTGACCCCAACGCGCCGCGGCCGGCCGGCGACACCAGCTTCGGGCTCGACACGCCGCTCGGCGCCGCCGCGCGACCGGAACCGCACCAGAAGGTGCCCACCATCGAGGACATCGGCCTCACGCCGCGCCAGGCCGAGGTGCTGTCGCTGCTGCTGCAGGGCCTGCCCAACAAGCTCATCGCGCGCCAGCTGAACCTCTCGGTGGAGACGGTGAAGGACCACGTCGCCGCGGTGCTGCGGGCCCTGGGTGTCAGCTCGCGCACGCAGGCCGTGCTGGCCGTCAGCCAGATGACGCAGGGCCGCGGCGGCTCCTTCGCCTGGCGCCTGCCGCCGCGCTGACGCTCCTGCGCGTGCCCCGATGACCGCCCAGACCGCAGGCCCGCTGCCCCCTGAGGTGGCCGTGCCGCCGGCGCCGCCCGCGTCGCCGGGGCAGCTGGCGCAGGGCCAGATCGACCACATCCGCGCGCTTTACGTGCAGACGCCCGCCACGCTGACGGGCAACCTGCTGGGCATGGTGCTGATGGCCAGCATCTTCTGGCAGCACGCCGAGCCCTGGCGCATCGGCGGGTGGCTGGCGATGGTGGTGACGCTGTGGCTCACGCGGCTGGCGCATTACCTGCGCTTCCGCCGCCAGCGCGACGCCGACGAAGCCACCTTGCGCCGCTGGCGCACCAGCTGGATGCTGCTGGTGCTGGGCCAGGGCGCGATGTGGGGCGTGGCGGTGTGGCTGTTCTGGGGCCTGGGCACGCCTTACCACCGCGTGGCACTGATCCTCATCGTCTATTCCTACTGCATGGGCTCGGTGCAGCTGCTCGCCACGCAGTCGCGCGTGTTCCTGGCCTTCCTGAGCCTGGTGCTCACGCCAGCCATCGTGCGCATCGCCACCGACGACTCGCAGGCCTGGCACATGCAGCTGGCGGTGATCCTGACGCTGCTGTTCTGCATCACCGTGCTCATGGCGCGCACCTACGGCAGCGCACTGGGCCAGGCCATCACGCTGAAGGCGCGCACGGACGAGCTGGCGGGCAAGCTGCGCGTGGAGATGATCGTCACCGAGGAGGCGCGGCGCGTGGCCGAGGAGGCCCGCCGTGCCGCCGAGGCCGCCAACCGCGCCAAGACGCAGTTCTTCGCCGCCGCCAGCCATGACCTGCGCCAGCCGCTGCACGCCATGGGCCTGTTCGCCGAGGCCCTGCGCCAGCGCAGCCACGATCCGGAAGTGGCCTCGCTGGTGAACAGCATCAACGAGAGCGTGGACGCGCTGGAGGGCCTGTTCGGCGAACTGCTCGACATCACGCGCATCGACACCGGCGGCGTGGACGTCAACCCCGCGCCGGTGCGTCTGCGCGAACTGTTCCAGCGCCTGCGCCTGCACTTCGAGCCGGTGGCCTTCGAGAAGGGGTTGATGCTGTCCTTCCGTGGCGAGCAGCACGTGGCCCACGCCGACCCCGTGCTGCTGGAGCGCGTGCTGCGCAACCTGGTGAGCAACGCCATCCGCTACACCGACGACGGCGGCGTGCTGGTGAGCTGCCGCCCGCGCGGCGGCAAGCTGCTGCTGCAGGTGTGGGACAGCGGCATCGGCATCAGCGAGGCCGCGCTGCCGCGCATCTGGGAAGAGTTCTTCCAGGCCCAGATCAACCGCCCGCTGGAAGCGCACCAGCGCAAGGGCCTGGGGCTGGGCCTGGCCATCGTCAAGCGCCTGGCCGAGCTGATGCAGGCGCCCATCGGGGTGCGCTCGCGCGTCGGCCGTGGCACCGTGTTCAGCCTGGAGGTGCCGGTGGGCAAGGCGCCGCGCACGGCGCCCGAAGCCGTGCCGCGCAGCGTGCAGATGCCCATCGGCCTGACGCTGGAGGGCCGCCTCTTCGTCGTCGTCGAGGACGAGACCGCGGTGCGCGAAGGCCTGGTCGTGCTGCTGCAGGCCTGGGGCGCGCAGGTGCTGGCCTTCGACACCGTGGAAGGCGTCGAGGCCTGGCTGGCGCAGCCCTCGGCCACGGCGCCCGACCTGATGCTGGTGGACTACCGCCTGCCGCAGGCGCGCACCGGCATCGACGCCCTCGTGGCCGCGCGTGCCCGCTGGGCCGACCGCAAGCTGCCGGCCATCGTCATCACCGGCAGCAGCCTGGGCGGCCACGAGGACGAAGCCGTGACGCACGACTACCACCTGCTCATCAAGCCCGTGCTGCCCAACAAGCTCAGGGCCATGATTGCCTTCAAGCTGGGAGT
>JAEUPH010000077.1 GCA_016790395.1 Rubrivivax sp.
TGGCCGAGGCCGTGCGCCTGGTGGCCGAGCAGCATGGCGGCAAGTTCAAGCAGACGGTGGGGGATGCGCTCCTGAAGGCGGGATTCCCGTCGATCCATGCCGTGGGCCGCGCCGCCGAGGCCAGCCGCGCGCCGCGGCTGGTGGAGCTGACCTGGGGCAAGGCCAAGGACCCGCTGGTCACGATCGTCGGCAAGGGCGTGTGCTTCGACACCGGCGGCCTGGACATCAAGGGCGCGGAGGGCATGCGCCTGATGAAGAAGGACATGGGCGGCGCCGCCAACGCGCTGGGCCTGGCGCAGATCATCATGGCGCTGGAATTGCCGGTGCGCCTGCAGTTGCTGATCCCGGCGGTGGAGAACGCCATTGCCGGCAATGCCTACCGGCCGGGCGACGTCTTCAAGACGCGCGCCGGGCTGCACATCGAGATCGGCAACACCGACGCCGAGGGCCGCGTGATCCTGTGCGATGCGCTGGCCTACGCGGCCGAGGGGCAGCCCGACCTCTTGATCGACCTGGCCACGCTGACCGGCGCCGCGCGCGTGGCGCTGGGCGCGCAGCTGCCGGCGCTCTTCTGCCGCCGCATGGACCTGGCCCGCGAGATCGTGGACCGCGGCCTGGAACTGCGCGACCCGCTGTGGCACCTGCCGATCTGGCGCGACTACCACGGCGGCATCGAAAGCGACATCGCCGACATCGTCAACACCGGCAAGGGCGCACTGGGCGGGGCCATCAATGCGGCGCTGTTCCTGGACGACTTCGTGCCCGCTGGTCTGGACTGGCTGCACATCGACCTCTTCGCCTGGAACGACGCGGCCCGCCCGGGCCGGCCTGTCGGTGGGGAGGCCCAGACCCTGCGCACCCTGCTGGCCACGCTGGAGCAACGCTACGGCGCCGGTGCCAAGTAGTGACGCGAACCCCCCGCTTTTCGGGGTTTCGCGGAACTGTCACGACCACAGAATAGAGTTTCGACAGGCGCGAACCGGCCGCAACACTGGGCGGAAAATCGGAACCCGTCACCAGCGCCTTCGAACTTCTCCCACCGGCCCCGTTGTCACGGGGCCGGCTCCTTTCCGGGCGCCCGCATCAGCGTGGCAGCGATCGGCGCATCGCCGCACCGGCGCCCTCGTCCAGGACGGCGGCCTCGCAGCGCGACGCTGCGTCGCACCACAGCACACGCGCGTCGCCCAGCCACAGTCGGCCCAAGAGGCCTCGGCCGTCGGCCCACTCGATGCTCACTCCCTCGGCCATCGCAGCGCCGGCCGGGGCCGCCTGCCAGCGGCCCTGCGTCTGGGTCGCCAGGGCCTGCAGCCAGGCGGCGGCCGGTGCCCAGGCCTGACCGTCCAGCGTCCAGTTCGTGGCGGCGCCGGCAGCCAGCGCGTCCATCCAGTGCGCTCGCGGGCGCCGGGCTTCGGCCAACGCAGGCGGCGCCGCGCGAAAGGCCCGTGTTTCCGCGGCCAGGGCCGGCATCGAGGGTGCGGGCAGCGGCGTCGGCGATGCGGCCGCGGCCGTGGTGGCGGTCGCCTGCGCGTCGGCTGCCACGGGCGCCGCTGCGGGCGCCGCTGCGGGTGCTGGCGCGGGTGCGGCCGCCTGTGCAGGGGGCGGTGAGGCCGCCCCACGCTCCGCAGTCGGCGGCGGCGGGGCGGGGGCCTTGCGCGCCTGCGTGGCCGCGGCCCGTTCGGCCACGATCCGCTGCCCCGTAGCGCTTCGGGCTTCGTCGCGGGCCGCCTCGGCCGGCGCCGAAGCTTGTGAGAGGGCGGGAAGGTCCACGGGCGCCTCGCTGGCGGGGCCCGGACGCTCGGCGCGCCACAGCAGCCCGAGCACACCGGCCAGTGCGAGCGTGGCGAAGGCTCCCGAAGGCCCCAGTCGCCACGGCGTGACGAACCACCGCCGGCTTCGCGCAGGTTCGTGCGCCGGTTCGGCCGCCGCACGGTGCGCCGCAGCCAGGATCTGTGCGCTGAGGTGCGCCGGCGGCAATGCCTGCGCATCCGGCGCATGGCGCAGGGCGGCCATCAGGTGTTCGTCGCGCGGCACGTCGCTCATCGCAGGGCCTCGGCCGGTAGATGGGCACCCATGCAGGTGCGCAGCCGGCTCATGGCGTAGCGCAGCCGTGTCTTCGCCGTCTCGAACCCGACGTCCAGCGCACGGGCCATGTCGTCCACCGAGAGACCATCCTCGTGGTGCAGCAGGAAGGCGCTTCTCTGCGCCAGCGGCAGGCCTTCCAGGCAGTCCAGCAGCTTGCGGCCTGCGCTGCGCCAGAACGCCAGGTCGTCCGCAGCGGCCGACGCGGCCGGCCAGCTGTCCCAGGCCGTGCCTGCGGGTTCCCATGGTGCTTCGTCGTCGCCGACGCTGGCCGACAGCTCGCGGCCGCTCTTGCGCAGCACGTCCACGGCGCGGTGGTGGGCCAGCGTGAAGAGCCAGGTGCGAAAGCTGGCACCCTGGGCCTGCCAGCCCTGGCGCGCCTGCACGGCGCGCATCCAGGTGTCCTGGAACACCTCGTCGGCCTGCATGCCGGCCTCGCGGCCGAGCAGGCGCACCACGAAGCGGTACAGCGCCGCATGATGGCGGGCGTAGAGCTGCTCGAAAGCGCGCCCGTCGCCGGCTGCATAGGCGAGCATCAGGCGTTCGTCGTCGGCGGGATCCGGGCTCATCGGCGTGATACGGGCGGGCGGTGCGGGCGGGGTGATGTCAGGCCGCCAGCGCTTCGCGCTGGTCTTCGAGCAGCACGCGCTCGATGTCGGCCAGCGCGTGCAGCGTGCGCACGCGTTCGTAGAGTCGTTCGGCACCCTCGAAGCGCCGCCGCAGCAGATTCAGCCATTGCTTGATGCGGCCGCCGCAGTGGCGCGGTGCCACGCGCGGCGCGATGAGTCGCGCGTAGAGGGCCAGCAGGGGGCGCATCTCTTCCCAGGCCGGGGCCTGCTCACCCCGCAGCACCAGCGCCAGGCCGGGGTCGGCCACCAGGCCGCGGCCCAGCATCAGCGCGTTGCAGCCGCTCTCCGCCAGGCAGCGCTGGGCGTCCTGGGCATTCCACACCTCGCCGTTGGCGACCACGGGAATGGCCACGGCGGCGCGGATGTGCGCGATGCGGTCCCAGTAGGCCGGCGGCCGGTAGCCGTGGAGCTTGGTGCGTGCGTGCACCACCAGCTCTTCGGCGCCGCCGTCGGCGATGGCATGCGCGCAGTCCAGCATGCGTTCTTCGTCGCGATGGCCCAGGCGCATCTTGGCCGACACCGGCATGCCGGCCGGCACGGCACGGCGTACCGCGGCCACGATGTCGTGCACCAGTTCGGGCTCGTCCAGCAGCACGGCACCGCCGCGGTGGCGGTTGACGGTCTTGGCCGGGCAGCCGAAGTTGAGGTCGATGCCGGCCGGGCCCAGCCGCGCCAGCCGGGCTGCGTTCTCCGCCAGGCAGGCGGGGTCGCTGCCCAGCAACTGGGCCCGCACGGGCACGCCGGCCGGTGTGCGGCTGCCATTCAGCAACTCGGGCATCAGGCGCGTGAAGACGCGGTTCGGCAGCAGCTGGTCGGTGATGCGGATGAATTCGGAGACGCAGCGGTCGATGCCGCCCACGCGCGTGATGACGTCACGCAGGCTGTGGTCAAGCACGCCCTCCATGGGCGCGAGCAGGATTCGGGTTGGCGGCATGCACCGGATTGTCGGCGCTGGCGCCGACCTTCAAGGGCCGTTGAGCCGTCCTTCCTGGGCCAGGCGAGGCGTCAGCACGGCCGGGCGTGCCGCTCGCTGGGGCCGGGACGGCGCGACACGCTGCAGCGTGGGCGCTGGACTTGCGGGCAGCGCCCAGCCTTCGGTGGCCTGCTCCGCGGCGTGATGCAGCGTGCGCACGCCGGCCATGCCTTCTGCCGCGGCGCGCTCCAGCAGCGCCTGCGTGCCGGCTTCACCGAGGCTGAGCACGAAGTGCTGCCAGCGCCGCTGGACGCGCTCGCCGAGCCAGGCGTCCTCGAGCGCGGTGCGCAGGCGCTTCGCGTCGGCGCCGGCTTCCAGCACGCGGGGCGCGAGGGCTCCGATGAAGAGGTTGAAGTCGTGGCGCAGCGTGTGCGCAGGTAGCATGGCGGCGATGGCGCGCGTGCGCAGACTCCAGCCCGGCGACATGAACTGGCGCGTCAGCAGCGCCTGCAGACCCTGCGGCGCGTTCAGCAGGCGCACCCGGTTGGGCGGCAGCACCGCCAGCGGCAGGCGCGCCGCCTCGTGGAAGGGCAGGGGCGTGGCGTAGGCGCGCAAGGCGGCCAGCCGCCACCAGGCGCCGGCGTCGAGCCCGGCGACCGTCTCGCCACAGGCCTGGGCGCGGCGGGCCCGGCGCACGGTTTCCATGAGGTCCACTCCCTGCCGCGCCTGCACGGCGCTCTGGCTGAGCGTGGCCAGGTTGCCGGCGGCGTGGCCGGCCTGGGGATTCAGGCGGTCGATCACGGCCGCGTCCGGCGCACCCGCCGCGCCTCCCAGCGGCAGGCGCATCACGGGGCAGCGTTCGACGTCCAACTGGCCGATGTAGTGGGCCGTGACCTGTTGGGTGTCGAAGGGGATGCCCTGCCGCCAGGCTTCGGTGCGCAGGGCCAGCCAACGGCGCGTGGAGCGTTGCACGGGCAAGGTGCGGTGGCCGAACGCCGCCCGGCCGGCGCGCCAGCCCTGGCCCAGCGGCGTGCCGTCCAGCAGCAGTTCCGGCGGCGGCACGAGGCCGTGGTGGGCGTGGTCCCAGCCGATGTGGAAGCCGGTGGCTTCGATGCCGTCGGTCGGCAGCGCGGGCAGGTCGGCGCGGGTGAACAGGGTGGCGGTCATCGGCGGTCTCCTCGGATGGCAGGCCCGGGGCCTGCGGGATGGAGACAGTCTCGGGCGGGGGTGGCTCAAATCATGAGCCACCCCCGCCGGGCGCTTTCATCTGGGTGGCCAGCGGTGCCTGAGCGCGGACACGAGGGCGAAGCCGAGCGCGATGCCCGCGGCGTCGGCCAGCACATCCGCGACGCTGGCCTCGCGGCCGGGGATCCACAACTGGACGACTTCGATGAAGACACCGTAGCCCAGCAGGCTGGCGGCCACCGGCCACAGCGTCGAGAACCCGAGGGCGCCAGTGCAGGCCATCGCGCCGAAGGCGAGCAGGTGCTCGATCTTGTCGGCCCCCGTGAAGCCGGGTGCGACACCGGGGCCGGGGCGGAAGGCGAAGCAGGTCGCGGTGATGGCCAGGAGGGCCAGCAGCGCGCGCCAGCGCGGCCGGAAGCGGATTTCGTGCAGCAGTGCATCCAGCCGTGGCATCGGGCGCCATTGTGGCTGTCGGCCGTGGGCCTTGCGCTATACTCGTGGGCTGTTCGGTGAGGTTCTGCCTGGTGCGCCAGGATCAGCAGCCTGCCGCACCCGCCGGTGTAGCTCAGTTGGTAGAGCAGCGCATTCGTAATGCGAAGGTCAACAGTTCGATTCCGTTCACCGGCACCAACATTCCCCAGGGCCCGCTTCGTGCGGGCCCTGCCGTTTCCGGCGCCGGGACCGAGAATGCGCGCCCATGGCTGTCCGCTTCGGTTCCGATGTCCTGCCCGATGAGCGCCGCCCCGTGGCCTGGTACTCGCCACCGGTGCTGCTGCAGGCCGCGCGCGAGCTGCTGTCGTCCCAGGACTTCCAGCGCAACCTGGACCGCCGCGACAACTTCGCCGGCGAACTGGCGGTGGTCGACCTCTCCCAGGCCGAGGGCGACTTCGGCTTCGATTTCCTCGCCGACACCGGCGACGGCGGCAACGCCACCTACACCGTGGCAAGCGCCGCCACGGCCGACACGCTGACGTTGGCCGATGGCAGCCGCCACGCGCGCCCGCCGCTGGTGGTGCTGGGCGGCGACCTGGCCTACCCCACCGCCAGCAGCCTGGACTACCACTACCGCTTCCTGGAACTGTTCTCGCTGGCCGCGCCCGGCGGCGCCGAAGGCCGCCCTCGGGCCTGGGAGCGCGTGCTGGCCATCCCGCAGAACCACGACTGGTTCGACAGCGTCACCACCTTCAGTCGCTACTTCGTGGGCCGCGCCGGCAAGCGCGACTTCGTCAACGCCGATGCGCCGCAGACCCGCACCTACTTCGCGGCGAGGCTGCCGCACGGCTGGTGGATCCTGGGCCTGGACTTCGCGCTGCGCGGCGACATCGACCGCAACCAGTTCGAGGCCTTCTGCCGCCTGTGGGACCGGCGCGGCGCCGGTCCGCACATCGCGCCTGGCGACAACGTCATCGTTGTCTACCCCGAGCCCTACTGGACGAAGCCGCTGAGCGCCGACACGCCCGAGGGCTACACGCGCCGCTACCAGCGCCTGGAACACCTGCTGGAAGCACCGCCCGCCGACCCGGCCGACGCCGAGAGCCACGGCGCCGGAGCGCGGCTGCGCCTGCGCCTGTGCGGCGACCTGCACCACTACGCCTGCCGCAGTGCCGAGGTGAAGGGAGACAGCGATGCCGTGCCCTGGCGCACGGCGCTCGTCACCTGCGGCAGTGCCGGTGCCTTCCTGCACACCACGCATGGCCGCGAGGTGCAGGGCGACGTGCTGCTGTGCCGCCGCCCCGCCGAGCACACCGTGCCGCCCACGCTGGGCCAGCGTGTGCGTGTGGGACTGCGCGACGGCAGTGAAGACGCCGCGCGTGCCACGCGATTCGGACCGCCGAAGGTCTATCCCGGCGCTTGGCGTTCGCGCTGGTTCGCGTTGTCGCGCCTGCCGCTGTCGCTGCTGCGGCCGCGATTGCGCCGGCCGCGCAGCGTGGGCGCGTTGGCGGGGCAGCTGTGGAACTCCAACCTCGGCTTCGTGCTGCTGCTGGGCCTGCTTTTCGTGGCCAATGCGAACGTCAACGCGCTGCTCGTCGAGCGCTACTGGCCCGGCGGCCCGCCTGATGCCTGGGTGGAGCACGCTCAGCGCTGGCTGTTCGCGATGTTCTCCAGCCCGCTGGCGACGCTGTTCAACCTGGGCATGGTCACCGGCTGTGTGCGGCTGGGCTGGGAGGGGACCTGGCCGCGCTGGGCCAAGCTGCTGGCCGGCGTGTTGCACGGCATGGCGCAGGGCTTCATCGTCTTCGCCGCCTACCGCTGGGCCACCCAGTGGGTGCAGCAGCCGGCGTTCGAGGCCTGGCTGCCGCTGGCGCAGTCGGCGCTGAAATGGACGGCCGTCGGTACCGTGGGAGGGCTTTGCGGCGCGCTGCTGTTCGGCACCGTGTTTGCGCTGCTCAACGTGCTGGGCGGACAGCTCACCAACAACGCCTCCGGCGCCATGGCAGGGGAAGACCACAAGGGCTTCCTGCGCTTCAGCCTTCAGGCCAGTGGCCTGACGATGCACATGTTCGGCTGCGACCGTGTGCCCCGCCGCTGGCGTGCCGGTGCCGACGGCGTACCGCAAGCCGAGGGCCCGGCGCCACGGTGGCACCTCGTGGACACGCTCGAACTGCCCGCCGGGCGGGACTAGGGGCGCCTTGCCGCAGGCGGTTTGCGCATCGCCTCGCAGGGGTCGGGCCGCTGCTGCGCGGCGGTGAAGACGCGGCGGTCGTAGGCCGTGCTGTCGTCGCCTTGCTCCAGCACCCCGATGGACTCGCTGCGCGCACGCACCGCCGGCGGCAGCCAGCGCGGCACGCCGACGTCGGTGCGCACATGGCCGTTGCCGGCCAGCAGCACCACACCGCGCTCGGCATGCTGCGCGACCAGGCGCGCCATCTGCTGGTCGCGCGCCACCTGGGCCAGTGCCATGCGGCCCGCGGTGGCGGCGTCGAGCATGCCGCAGTGGCTCGCCTCGATGTCGCCGGCCTGCGACTTCAGCAGCTCTGCGGGCACTCCGGCGTCGAAGCCGCTTGCGGCCAGGCCCTGGCGCATCACAGCGCGCGCTTCGTCGCGGCCCACATTGGCCGCGACGATGGGCAGGCCGTGCCTGAGCGCCAGTTCGATGAAGGGTCTGTAGAACTTCCAGTCCCAGGCCGGGCCGCCGGCGGCCGCGATCACGGCATCGGCGGTGGGGGCCGTGGCGCCGCCCTGCAGGCGATCGATGGCCGGCTGCTTGTCGCGGTCGAGTTGCTCCATCAGCAGTGCCGGCCGCGCGCCACTCTCCAGCAGCGCGCGGAAGGCTTCCAGGCGCAGTGCGTGCTGTGCGGCGTTGTCGTGCACCTCGCCGAGCAGCACCACCGGCTTGTCCAGACGCAGCGAAGGTGCGCTGGCGCAGGCCGCCAGCAGCAGCACGCCGAGAGCGGCAGCGCGCCTCATGGCTTGAGCGTGCGCTGCAGGAACTCCAGCTGCACGGCGAACATGTAGTCGCTGTTTTCGCGCCGCGCGAAACCGTGCCCTTCGTTGTCGGCCAGCAGGTACCACACAGGTGTGCCGCGTTGTTGCAGGCTGCGCACGATCTGCTCGCTTTCGGTCCAGGGCACGCGGGGATCATTGCGGCCCTGCACCACCATCAGTGGCTTGGTGATGCGGTGGGCGCGGTTCAGCGGCGAGATCTCATGCAGGAAGGCGCGCATCGCCGGATCGCGCTCGTCGCCGTACTCCACGCGGCGCAGGTCGCGCCGGTAGCTCTCGGTGTTCTCCAGGAAGCTGATGAAGTTGCTGATGCCGACCGCGCTCAGCGCACCGGCGATGCGGTCGGCCAGCAGCGTGCTGGCCGCCAGCGCCATGTAGCCGCCGTAGCTGCCGCCGATGACGACCACGCGTGCGGCGTCCAGGCGCGGCTGCGTGGCGATCCAGTCGATGGCCGTGCCCATGTCCTTGACCGAGTCCTCGCGCAGCCGGCCGTTGTCCAGCGACACGAAGGTCTTGCCGTAGCCCGTGCTGCCGCGCACGTTGGGGTGCAGCACGGCGATGCCCAGCTCCTGGACGAGGTAGTTGAGGCGGCCCTGCCAGCCGAGCTTGGACTGGCCCTCGGGCCCGCCGTGGACCATCATCACCACGGGCCGCCGGCCGCCGAACCTTTCGGGCGGCAGCGTGAGCAGGCCGCTGATGGTGCGGCCGTCGAAGCTTTTCCACCGCACCACCTGCTGCTCGGGCAGTCCGGCCAGGTCGAGGCCTTCCGTGCCCGTGGGCTGCGTCCAGGCGGTGGTCTGGGCGGCGTCGGCCGCCAGCACGTGCACCTGGGCCGGTCCCTGCGCACCGCTCACCACAACCGCCAGCGCATCGCTGGCGCGGTGGAAACGGGCGCGCGTGATGCTGCCGCCGGGCAGCCTGGGCTGCGGCTTCAAGGCGCCCGTGGCGGCGTCCAGCAGGCGCAGTTCGTCGCGCCCGTCGACGTTGGCGATGACGGCCAGCGTGCTGCCGTCGCGCGTCGCGCCGGCCCAGCTGACGTCCCAGGGCGTGTGGGTGGTCAGTCGCGTGATCGACCCGCCCGCGACGTCGATGCGCATCAGTTCGCGGAATTCGCCAGCACGGTCGCTCTCGAAGTAGAGGGCGCGGCCGTCGGGCGTCCAGGCCGAGGCCAGGTGCGCGGCGCGCAGGGTTTCGCCAGGCGCGGGCAGCAGGCGCTGTCGCTGCCCGCTGGCCACGTCGAGCAGCCAGACCTCGGATTCGGTGACGGAGATGTAGCGTGTGAGCGCGATCTTCCGGTCGTCCGGGGATGCCTCGGCCGCTGACCAGCCCCCGCCGGGCAGCTCGGCGAGAACTCGCGCGCCCTGCGGCGCTTCCGGGTCCATGAGCGTCAGCGTGGTGCTCACCTCGCGCCGGCGGCCCCCTTCGGCGGTGCGGTCCAGGGGCACGGAAGCCACGAGGGCCTGGCCTCCTGCGGCCAGCCAGCCCAGCAGCGCGTGGCGCTGGCCGTCCTGCGTGAACTGCGTCGCCGAGCGGGTGGTGGGGTCCAGCCGGAAGAGCTGGTAGGCCTCGTCGCCACCGCGGCCACGCGCGAACACCAGGTAGCGGCCGTGCCGGGGTTCCCAGCGCGCACCGGTCACCGGGTCGGCGCCCTCGGTGAGCGGCTCAGGCGCGGCCAGGGGAGCGCGCACGCGGAACAACTGCGTCGTGCTGGCGCCCTGCGCACGGTGGTTGACCAGCATCTCCGGGCGTTGCGGATGCCAGTCGACGAAGACGTGGCCGGCCACGCGGCCGTAGAGCTGGGCGGCTTCCATGGGCGCACGCGTGACCACCGGCACGCCTTCGGTGCGCATGGCCGGCGGCGGCGGCAGGGGCGGGCTGGGCGGCGAGGGCTGCAGCGAGGTGCAGCCCGCGAAAACGAAGCTCGCCGCGAGGGCGGCGAGCGGCAGGGACAGGCGATGGAGCGAACACATGCCGGCATCCTAGCCGGACAGGCGGCCCGACCTCGTCAGGACATCTGCTCGATCCCCGCAATCACCCAGGGCTTGTCACCGTCGTGCGGCTTGACGAGATGCCAGACTTCGTCGAAGTCCGTCGGCGTGCCGCCGCGCTCTTCGAGCACCTGGCCCCGGAAGCGCACGCTGACGACCTGGCGCTCGGACTCGTCGGCGATGTCGAGCACCGCGGCGTCCACGTTGAGCACGTCCGTGTGCTGTTCAGCAGGCCCACGCTCCTGGATGTCCACACGCAGCGAGGCAAACATCTCGGGCGTGGTGAAGCGGCGCAGGTCGTCGAGGTCGGCACTGTCGTGGGCGGCCTGCAGGCGGATGAAGATCGTCTTGGCGGTGCGGGCGAAGCCTTCGCTGTCGAATGCGGCCGGCACGAAGGCCCGCGTGATGCCGGGGCCGGCGCCTGTGGCCGCCGCCGCGGCCGGCGCGCTGCGTTCCATGACGGGATCGCTCCTCCGGTTCGGCTGCCAATCGACGTTCGGGCCACCGGCCGAAGCCAGCGCCGGTGCGCGCGTGGCCTGCGGACCGAAACGGCGCCAGAGGAACATCAGCAGGAAGGCGGCGGCGCCCGCCAGCAGCAACAGCATCAGGGTGCTGGCGAAGGCTTCGCCCAGGCCGAAGTGGCTCAGCAGCGCGGCCAGTCCCAGGCCGGCGGCGAGGCCGGCGATCGGACCCAGCCAGTTGCGCTTGGGCGGTGTTGCTGCCGCCGCGGCGGGCGCAGGCGCGGCGCTCTGCGCATTCGCAGGCTGGCCGGCCTGCGCGGGGGTGGCGGGCTTCGCGGGCGGCGCATCGGGCGCCGTGCGCGCGGGCATGTTGCGTTGCACGCCCGTGGACTTGCCGCCGCCCAGCCGCTTGGCGTCGGCGACATCGGGCAACGCCGTGAAGGCCACGGCCAAGGCCAGGGAGACGGTCATCCAGTGTTTCATCGGTTCAGATCCTTCTGAGGCGCGCGCAGTGTCGCCAAGGTCAGGTGGGGCGGCAAGTGCCACGTGCAAGGCCTTGGCCTGCCCGGGGCTGACAGCGGCGCGTCAGGCCCCGGCCATCCAGCCCAGCCACTCGTGCAGCACGAAGTTGGTTTCCAGGTAGCCGCCGTAGCCGGGCAGCCAGTCGCTCGTGCGCAGGCGCCCGGGTGGCGGGATGTCCATGGGCGCGACGACGATCTCCAGCGGATTGCTGCCACCGGCGCGTTCGAAGTTGCGCGCGGCGCGGCGCATGTGGAAGTCGTGCGTGACCAGCACGATGCGTTCGTAGCCCAGGCTGCGCAGCAGCGCGACGGTCTTGGTCGCGTTCTCGCGCGTGTCGCGCGACTCGGTCTCGATCCACTTCAGCGGCCGGCCGAACTCACGCTCGGCGATGCGCGCCGCGACCTCGGCTTCGGCGGCGCCGGGCTGCGCGCCGTGGCCGATGCCGCCGCTGAAGCCCACGGGCAACCCGGTCTCGCGCGACAGCCACATCCCGTAGCGAAGGCGCTCCACGCTCAGCCAGGACAGCGTGGCCATCCCGTACTCGGGTGCCAGCGTGCGCCGGCCCCCGCCGAGCACGACGATGGTGGTGCGCGGTGAGCGCTTGAGCTCCGCGATCTGCGTGTCGGTCAGCGCCGCCGGTGGGTGGAGCAGGGTTCGAGCGAGCCAGCCGCTGACGGCCGGCGTGGCCAGGAGGTACTGCGAGGTGACGGCCACCAGCACCAGCAGCCAGGCCAGCAGGCGGCGGTTGAACATGAGGCGCGCGCCCACCAGCATCATCAGCAGGAAGGGCACGGGCGGCATCACCAGCGCCGACAACAGCGGCTTCAAGGCTTCCAGGCCCAGGGAGTGGAGGGCTTCGTTCATCGCGGGGTGCGGCGGCGCGGGGCCGGGCGGGGGGCGTTCAGAAGAAGGCCTGCAGACCGGTCTGGGCGCGCCCGAGGATCAGCGCATGCACGTCGTGCGTGCCCTCGTAGGTGTTGACCGTCTCGAGGTTGATCATGTGCCGGATGACGTGATACTCGTCGTGGATGCCATTGCCACCATGCATGTCGCGCGCCTGACGGGCGATGTCCAATGCCTTGCCGCAGCTGTTGCGCTTGATGAGGCTGATCATCTCCGGCGCCGCGCGGTCCTCGTCCATCAGCCGGCCCACGCGCAGCACGCTCTGCAGGCCCAGCGTGATCTCCGTCTGCATGTCGGCCAGCTTCTTCTGGATGAGCTGGTTCTGCGCCAGCGGACGGCCGAACTGCTGGCGGTCCAGCGTGTAACGGCGCGCGGCGTGCCAGCAGAACTCGGCGGCCCCCAGGGCGCCCCAGGCGATGCCGTAGCGCGCCTTGTTCAGGCAGCCGAAGGGGCCCTTCAGGCCGCTCACGTTCGGCAGCAGGTGGGCTTCGGGCACGAACACGCCGTCCATCACGATTTCGCCGGTGATGCTGGCGCGCAGGCTCATCTTGCCTTCGATCTTCGGCGCACTCAGGCCCTTCATGCCCTTGTCGAGGATGAAGCCGCGGATGCTCTCCTGGCCGCCGACCTTGCCGTCGGAGTCTTCCAGCTTGGCCCAGACCACGAAGACGTCGGCGATGGGGCTGTTGGTGATCCACATCTTGGCGCCGCTGAGCAGGTAGCCGCCGTCCACCGGTTTGGCGCGGGTGATCATGCTGGCGGGGTCGCTGCCGTGGTTGGGTTCGGTGAGTCCGAAGCAGCCGACCCACTCGCCCGTGGCCAGCTTGGGGAGGTACTTCTGGCGTTGCGCCTCGCTGCCGTAGGCGTGGATCGGGTGCATGACCAGCGAGCTCTGTACGCTCATGGCGCTGCGGTAGCCGCTGTCCACGCGCTCCACCTCGCGGGCCACGAGGCCGTAGCAGACGTGGTTGAGGCCGGCGCAGCCATAGCCTTCGATGGTGCTGCCCAAGAGGCCGAGCTCGCCCATCTCGGACATGATGCTGCGGTCGAAGGTCTCGTGGCGCGCAGCCATCAGCACGCGTGTCTGCAGCCGGTCCTGGCAGTAGGCGGCGGCGGCGTCGCGCACCGCGCGTTCGTCGTTGCTCAGTTGGCTGTCGAAGAAGAAAGGGTCATCCCAGGTGAACTTGGCGGCCATCGCGGTGCGCTCCTGATAATCCCGCGCAGTGTAAGGACTGGCCGGCCCGGTCCGACCCAAGGCCTTCTTCACAAGGAGCAAGGACATCATGGACTCCCAGGTCATCACTCTCGGCGGCGGCTGCTTCTGGTGCCTGGAGGCGGTTTACGAGCAGGTCGACGGCGTGCTCGCGGTGGAAAGCGGCTACAGCAACGGCCACGTGCCGAATCCCACCTACGAGCAGGTCTGTGGCGGCGATACCGGCCATGCCGAGGTGGTGCGCGTGCGCTTCGACCCCGCGCGCATCACGCTGCGCGAGGTGCTGGAGATCTTCTTCGTCATTCACGACCCCACCACGCTGAACCGCCAGGGCAATGACGTGGGCACGCAGTACCGCAGCGGCATCTACCTGGAGGACGCCGGCCAGGAGGCCGAGGTGCGCGAGGTGCTGGCGGAGGTGAATGCGCTGAACAAGGGGCGCGTCGTCACCGAAGTGCTGCCGCTGGCCAGCTACTCGAAGGCCGAGGCCTACCACCAGCACTACTACGCCAACCACCCGAACGCGGGCTACTGCGCCTTCGTGGTCGCACCCAAGGTGGAAAAGTTCAAGCGCACCTTCCGTTCGCGCGTGAAGGCCGCCTGAGCGTCTGCGTTGCCTACAGCGGCGTGAAGCCGCTGGCGGCTTCGTCGAGGTCCGGGAACATCGAGTCCAGGCCCCGGCGCAGCAACTGCCGGCGCGGCCGGTGATTGGCGTCGGCCAGCATCGAGAACACCGGTGCGCGCAGCAGCCACAGGTCCACGGGTTCTTCGGCGGCGATGACCTGCACGCGCAGCCAGTGCTCGTCGTCCAGGTGGTCCAGTGCGGACAGGAAGGTCAGCTTCAGCGACACGAAGGCCTGACGCGCCGCCATGCGGGCCTGGCGGTCGCCGGGCATGCCGGCACCCGCGGTGTAGTCGCGCGGCGCCGGGAGATTGAGGTTCGGGATCACAGCGTGGCGAACTGCGAGCGCGGCGCGCGGGTCGGGAAGTGCCGATTCAGCAAGGACAGGCGCTCCTCGGCCTCGTGCTGGCTGTGGCTGACGCCGACCACGCGGAAGGTCTCGGCGCGCAGGTGCCACAGTTCGCGCAGCGAGCGCGCGTCGTGGATGCGGCGGCGCAGGGTCTCGGCGTCGTCGCCGTCGATGTCCGAGAGCGTGGCCAGGAACTCGGTGCGCACGCCGGGCAGCCGGTTCGGCGGCGGTGCTGACTCATGCGGCGCCGGCGCGAGCAGCCAGAACATGAAGCGCTGCCAGGCACTGCCTTCGGGAGCGAAGCGCAGCGATGGCGGCTGCACCTCGACGCGCAGGCTGCTCGGGTCGGTCAGCGTGCTGCGGCGTTGCCAGCGGGAGATGAGGAAGTGCGGCCGGGGCATGAGGCGGATATCGGACAGGTTCGCTTCGTTCTGAAGCGAATGGTCACGCCGCGCCGCAATTGGAGATGCCCCGAAGAAGGGGGGCTTCGGGGCTCAGTTTCTGGGGGATGGGGCGTCAGAGCACGCCGAAGCGCGCCTTTCGCTCGGCGGTGAAGTCCCACCAAGGCCGCGCCGGCCCGCCGCGCATGAACTCGGTGGCGGCCATGAAGGTGTCGAGCACGCAAGGGTCTTGCCGCTTGCCGGTGAGCGTGCACAAGGCCTGGTAGAGCTGGAAGGCATCGCGGCTGGCCAGTTCGCGCGGGTGCAGGATGCCCAGCAGGCGCAGATCGGCCGCGATGGAAGGCCCGATGTTGGGCAACTGCTCCAGCCTCTCGCATTCATCGGCGCTGTGGGCCTTGCGGGGTGGGGGAGCCTTGGGCGGGCGTGCCTTGGCAGCGCCGGCCTGCATGAGGCTGCGGGCTTGCATGGCGCTACATCAGCATGGTGTTGCGGATGAGCCCGACGGCAATGCCCTCGAGCTCGAAATCGGCCGTGCCCGCCGGGACATGGATGACTTCGAAATCGGGGTTCTCGGGCAGCAGTTCGATGCCCTTGGCCGTGCGGCGCAGGCGCTTGACGGTGACGTCGTCGCCCAGGCGCGCCACCACGATCTGGCCGTTCTTGGCGTCGGCGGTCTTCTGCACGGCCAGCAGGTCGCCGTCGAGGATGCCGGCGTCGCGCATGCTCATGCCGCGCACCTTCAACAGGTAGTCGGGGCGCCGCGGGAACATGGAAGCTTCCACCAGGAAGGTCTGGTCGACGTGCTCCTGCGCCAGGATGGGGCTGCCGGCGGCCACCCGGCCCACCAGCGGCAGCGTCAGTTGCGCCAGGCTGGGCAGCGGCAGCATGTACTGCTTGCCAAAGGGCGCCAGGCGGGCCTCGGCCAGCGCACGCAATGTGTCAGACTTCAGACGGATGCCGCGCGAGGTGCCGCCCACCAGTTCGATGACGCCCTTGCGCGCCAGTGCCTGGAGGTGTTCCTCGGCGGCGTTGTGCGACTTG
>JAEUPH010000099.1 GCA_016790395.1 Rubrivivax sp.
CATGGCCGTGGTCGTGAAGACGCTGCAGCGCCTGCTGCCCGAAGACACCGTCTACACCAACGGCGCCGGCAACTACAGCGGCTGGCTGCACCGCTACTGCCGCCACGTGGGCCTGCAGCACCACGGCCGCACACAGCTGGCACCGACCTCGGGCGCCATGGGTTACGGCGTGCCGGCGGCCATCGCGGCGGCACTGCTGGAGCCGCAACGCTGGGCCGTGAACATCGCTGGCGATGGCGACTTCCTCATGACCGGGCAGGAGCTCGCCACCGCCACCGGCTACGGCGTGAAAAAGCTCATCAGCGTCGTGGTCGACAACGGCACCTACGGCACCATCCGCATGCACCAGGAGCGCGAATACCCCGGCCGCGTGAGTGGCAGCGATCTCTTCAACCCCGACTTCGCCCTGCTGGCGCGCGCCCACGGCTGGCGCGCGGAGACGGTGCTGCGCACCGAGGAGTTCGAGCCGGGGCTCGTCAGGGCCATCGAGGCGGGCACGCCCACGCTCTTCCACGTGAAGCTGGACAGCGACGTCATCACGACACGCACCACGCTCAGCGCCATCCGCAGCGCCGCGCGCGCGGGTTGAGGGCTCAGCGCGATCTCGGTGTGCCCGAGAGCAGCAGCACCACGCCCGCCAGCACCACGCCGGCGGCAGCCCACTCCAGCGTGGACACCACCTCGCCGCCGATGGCCACGCCCAGCACCAGCCCGATCACCGGGTTGACGAAGGTGTAGCTGGAGGCCAGGGCAGCCCCGGTGCGCTGCAGCAGAACCATGTAGGCCGAGAAGCCGATCAGCGAACCGGCCACGACCAGGTAGATCCAGCAGGCCAGCGAGCGTGCGTCGGGCGGCATCTGCGGCTGTTCGCCCGCCAGCCACGACACGGCCAGCAGCATCAGGCCGCCGACGAGCATCTCGCTGGCATAGCCTGCAGCGCCGGGTGCGAGGTCCAGCCGGCGGCCGCCGGGCAGGCCGTGCAGCGCCCACAGGCTGCCGGCGCACCAGGTGATGCAGGCAAACGCGATGGCCGCCAGCCCACTCCAGGAGGCCGCGAAGCCCTGGCCTCGCGTGAGCATCAGCACACCGGCCAGACCCAGCACGATGCCAGACCATTCGCGCCTGGATGGCCGGATGCCGTAGGGCCACTGGCCCAGTGCCACCAAGGCCGGCACGACGGCGATGAAAGCCACCACCAGGCCGGAACTCACGCTGGTCTCGGCCAGCGCCGTGGCCCCGTAGCCGCCGCCGAGCATCAGCGCGCCCAGCACGCTGGCGCTGAACCACTGTTCGCGCGTGGGCCAGGCGGCGCCGCGCCAGGCGGCCCAGAGGCCCAGAACCAGGCCGGCCGCGATGAAGCGCGTGCCCATCTGGAAGAAGGGCGGGAAACTCACCAGCGCCCACTTGATGGCCAGGTAGGTGGAGCCCCAGATCACCCAGGTGGCGAACAGGCAGGCCAGGATGACGGGAGGCAGGCGCGGCACGGCGGGCGAGGGCAGGGCGAGCGTGTTCGACATGGGCCGCCATGCTAGGCAGGCCCTGGC
>JAEUPH010000108.1 GCA_016790395.1 Rubrivivax sp.
GGCCCCGGTGCGTACTTGTTCCGAGTCGCCTGGATCAAGGGCGGTACGGCAAAGACCGCCGCGACGATCAGCCTGGCCGTGGCCCTGACACTCGTGGCGTGGCTCTATGCTGCCCGGGATCCCGACGAGACTGCCGAGGAAAGAATCTCCAGCTTCATCGGTGCCTGGGGAGTTCTGTTCATGGTCATTGGCTTGGCAGTCATCGCAGGGAGCGCCCTGGGAGAGTTCAGGGACCGCAAGGAGGATGACGCAGACCCGTGACCTCCCGAGATGCAGTGAGATCCGCTCGGGATGCAACGCTTCGAGCAGAGGCCAGCGCCTGCGAACCGGGCGACTCCGCCTGAACGCTGAGTGCCAGCTCTCACTTTGCCGCGGAGAAGCGTCCCGTCACGATGCTTGGCGCCACGGGCGAGGCCGCTCGCCGCGATCGACGCCCGGCCCACTCCGGCAGGCCGTCTTGCCCGTGCACCCGCCTTGGTCCATCATCGGTCGCACGGGCAAGCCGTCCTGCCTCCGCGGTTGCCGTGGGTTCAGACGTCGGGCGCCCGTCACAGTCCAAGACCGAGGTCCGCCAATGCCACCCACTCAGCTTCTTCGCATCGCCTTCCTCTGCGGGTTCGCCTGTCTCGCACTTCCGGCTGCGAGTCAGAGCGCCAGCCAACCCGCTCTGGCGGCTGAGCCATCGCTGTTTGCGATCGAGATCAGGGTGGGCGCCAAGTGGGACCACACCAAACCTCCGCAGGAACAGGCGTACTTCCGCGAGCACTCCGCGAACCTGCGCCGCATGCGAGAAGCCGGGATCCTGGTCATGGGCGCGAGGTACTCGGACAAGGGCCTCGTGGTGGTTTCAGTCGCAAGCGCGGCGGACGCCAAAGCACAGATGGACCCTGACCCAGCCATCGCGGCCGGAACTTTCACCTATGAAGTTCACCCTTTCGGAGTCTTCTACGGGGGTGAGTTGAAGGTGAGGCCTCGCCGCTGAAGTCCGGTGCCGCCCAACCCCTGGATCAACCCCCGAGTCGCCCCGGCAGGCACTGAAAGCCCGCCCAGCACCACTCGTGCCATCGTCGCCGTCCGGACTTGCAGCACCTGCCTCCACGGTCGCTGTGGGCTCGAAAGTCAGGCATCGCAACCGTCCCTCTTCACGACATCGACATGCACCCGGAAACAGCCCAATACAACCAGGCGCAGTCGCCGGGCGATCAGCGGGTCTGCGAGCTGCTCGCGCAGGAGATCGAACGCGCATTGCCGGAGGCCGAGAACAAGGTCTGGCATGCACATCCGGTCTGGTTCCTGGATGGCAATCCGGTCGTTGGCTACAGCAAGCTCAAGGGCAGCGTGCGAATCCTGTTCTGGAGCGGCCAGTCGTTCTCCAGCCCGGGCCTCGCTCCGGAAGGCAAGTTCAAGGCAGCCGAGGCGAGGTTCGCGGAGGTCGGCGCCGTAGACCTCAGCTCGCTCCGGAACTGGCTCGCAGAGAGCCGAGAAGTCCAATGGGACTACAAGAACATCGTCAAGCGCAAGGGCCGCCTGGAGCGCCTGAAGTAGCGGCGCCCGCGGTACCACTGTCGCCCTTCGGGTCTACAGCACCCGACTCCGCACGCGGGCACAACTCGAACGCCAGGCGGCACGAGCGCGCACTTCACCCGTCGAGAGCGACAATTCTCGATGCCTGGGAGCAAAGATCGTGGCACTCAAGATCCGTGAGGAACTGTCGGTCTCTGGCGGCAAGTTTGCTGTCTTGGAAACACTGACGAGAACTGTCGCTGCGGTTTGCCGAGAAGACAGCACGGTCCGAAAGCTGTACATCGGCATTGCCAGTGGACCCGACGCCAGCTCAGCGCTGAAGCGTCGATTCGACAAGTACAAGAAGGATCAGGGGATCAACGAAATGATCCTCTTGTATGAAAGCAGTTCACAGGCGTTCTGCCGTGAAGTCGAGCGCTACCTCGAGACCTACTTCTCTGACAACCATCCAGACATCATCAATCGCACGGGGGGCGGTGCTGGCAGAGAGTCGAGTCAGCCATGGCACTACGTCTACCTGGCGGTCCGCCGAGTTCGAAAGTACGGCTGAAGTGCCGCCCAACCCCTGACCCGCTCCGGCTGGCGCCGCAAGGCGCGTCAGCGCCAGGATAGGCATCGTCGCAGCCCGGGCTGGCAGCACCCGCCTCCGCGGACGGGGCTGGCTCGAATGTCAGGCCCCGCCATTCACTCCTGCGGCCATGAATCGTCAGCCATCGTGTCGATGTGCTCCCGGGAACACTCCGCCAGCATCCCGAAGCGGTCGCAGTGACCGCCTTCAACCGGAGCCACCACATGCGCCGCGCCAGCTCAGTCCTGATCCTCCTCCTCGCCACGATCGCCTCTGGCCTTGCATCCGCGGGTCAGTGCACCGCCTCTGCAAAGAAGACGTCCTACGAAATCGACGGGGGTGACGTCCTGGTCGAGTTTGACGTCTCGCCTCGCAACTGTTCATCCGGCTGCAGCGGCATGGTGGAGTACCGCCTCCACTACAAGAGCAAGAACGGAAAGGATCACTTCTACCAGGGAATGGAGCGCTGGCGCTCCAACGACGGCTCAGAGATCGCCATCGTCCACAAGGGCTACGAAGGCTTCTGCTCCACGAGCTCGCTCGGCCCGTGCCGCGCCAGGGCTGTGGAGGTGCTGAAGGTCTCGTGCTACGACCGGTAGCCTTCGAGCCCAAAGCCCGGCGCGCTCGGGAGCGAGGCCCGGCAGGTCACTCAACCCCGACACGCTCCGGCAGGCGGCATCAGCCCGGTCCGCGCCAGCGGTAGCATCGCCGCGAACCGGGCCGACGCCGCGGGCCTCAGCGGTCGGGGTGGGCTCGAAAGTCAGCCTCACGAAACCAGCGCGCGGCGCAGTCGCGTCCATGCAATCGCAGTCGTCATTGAACGCACCGGACGAAGCCTTCTTCCGAGCGCTTGAAATCGAGCGGACGCAGGCGCTCGTGGACCGCGACGTCGAGAAGATCCGGCGCCTGCATGCGCCGGACTACGAACTCATCAGTGTCCCTGGCCGCGTCATGAGCCTCGAGCGGTATCTCACGCTCATGGCTCAAGACGTCTTCTACGCCAGCTGGCAGCACGGCCCCATGCGAGTTCAAGTCTCCCAGGGCATGGCAGCCGTGAGGTACCAAGCCACCATCACCTTCCCTTCAGGCAAGGTCGTTGAGTGCTGGCACACGGACATCTATGCCCTCCAAGCCGGGGCCTGGCGCGCAGTCTGGTCGCAGGGTACGCAATTGCCGCAAGACCCACCAAGCGCGGCTGCGGCACGGTGAACCGCACCCCCAACGATCAACCCCCGACCCGCTCCGGCTGGCACTGCAAGGCCGGTCAGCGCCAGGGTTAGCATGGTCACTGCCCGGCCTTGCGGCACCTGCCTCCACGGTCGGGACTGGCTCAGACCTTGGACCTTCCCGCGCAAACCTCTGCCTTGGCCGACTCCCTCGCGATCTCCATCACGGTACCGCTCGGCAAGCTGCAGCAGTTCGCGGCGTGCCTGGCCGCATATCTCGAGCCGGACATGCCTTTCTCCGAGAGCGAGATTCACGCTGCCGCGAGCGCTGGATCCGGCTTGGCGCTTTCGCTGAGACTCGAACCCGATGGCGCACTTGCACAGTTCTCGCGCGAGAACCCGGAGATCGAGTGCTCGGTACCGGGTCAAGTCGCCGTGGGCTACCTGTTCTGCACAGCACGTTCCGGACCGGCATCCGTTGAGATCGCCTTCTACACGAGCAGCCGGTCCGTCGTGACTGTCCTCAAAGAGTCCGAGCAAGTTCGCTCGCTGCTCCTGCGCCTGGGCCGCTTCGGTCAGCCTCAAGAAGTGCGCATCACCGACGAGTGGAACGATGTCACAACGCTGCCGGCGCGCGGCGAGGCTTGACCCCTCGCTCAACCGCCTACCCGCCACGGCCAGCCACGGCCAGCCCCACGAGGGCGTGGCGACGCCAGTTGTACGATCGTCGGCGCCCGGCCTGACAAGGCTTGCCCTTGGTCAGGGTTGACTTCAACGTTAGGCGCCCGAGACATGCCCATCATCGACATCGAAGCCGTGTGCGCAGAGCCTACCGAGTTCGGCCCTGAGACGATTCGCAAGATTGCAGACGCCGTGGGCGAGGCCTTTCAGCTCGCGCCGGGCAAGGTCTGGGTTCGGCTGCATACCTTGCCGAAGTCGGCGTACGCGGAAAGTGGCACCGATGTCGGACAGACGCCTGACCCGGTCTTCGTGAGAGTCCTCAGGTCAAGAGTCCCGACAGGAGAGGATCTCGAGCGCGAAATCATCGCTGCCACAAGGATCGTCGCAAGCTGCCTGGGCAGGCGTGAACAGAACGTCCATGTCGAGTACGCACCGCCTGGCTTGGGGCGCATGGCATTTGGTGGCAAGCTTTCCAGGTAGGTCCACGCCGCGCCCTCACGAGAGGAATGCATTCACCGTCCTGCGCGCGCCAGACCGAGCCGCGTCGAAAGTCGCCGCAACGGCCACGCTTGGCGCATCGTCAGCCCACACGCCCACACCAAGCTGTCTGCCGGCCGCCGTGAATCTCTGGAGGTGACTCATGAGTCCAGGCATCTCTCGCCGCGAATTCACCCGGAGGCTGGCAACAGCGGCTTCGGGTACAGCGGTGGTGGGGATGCAACCCTCCTGCACCACGCTGCAGGCGAATCCGTCCAAAGGGCAGCAGCTGCGCAACGACCTGGCCACACTCCGTGGGGAACTCCTCACGGACGAGGCCTCGCGGCAGGCCGCCGCTGTCGACTTCGGTCGGATGGTTCATCGACTGCCGATCGCTGTGCTCAAGCCTGCCTCCGTACAGGACGTCGTCGAACTCGTGCGCTATGCAAGCCCGCGCGGTATCAAGCTTGCAATGCGCGGCAATGGCAATTCGATGCTGGGCCAAGCCCAATCCCAAGATGGCGTCGTCATCGACTCCAGCACGCTGAACTCCGTTCGCATGGTGGATGTTCGAGGACGGCCAGCGGTCGAGGCCGGCCCTGGTGCCTTGTGGGGTGCCGTGTACGACGCCGCGTATGCGCGCAAGCTCCGGGTGCCCGTGACGGTTCCGCACTTTCTCTCGGTGGGTGGAACGATCAGTACGGGTGGATTCCACGCCAGCACGTGGAGCGAAGGATTCCAAGTCGATCACGTCCTGGAACTTCAGGTCGTGACCGGCCATGGACAACTCATCACCTGCTCGGAAGACAGCAACAGAAGTCTCTTCGACGCCATGCTGGCGGGCATGGGTCAGTGCGGAATCATTGTCAAGGTTGTCATGGCTCTCGCGCCTGCACCCACCCATGTTCTGTCCTTCACGCTGAGTTACGCCCACTGGCAGGCCGCCGTCGCTGATCTGACCCTTCTCGTCCATGACGGTCGGTTCGATGAAGTGGATGGGAACACCCGCGAGCGTCAAGGCGGCGGCGTCGCTGTCAATCTCGTCTGCGGGGCGTTCTACAACGCCCCAGAGGTTCCAAGCGAGTCGCGACTCCTTGCGAACTTGGCGTTCTCCAGCCAGAGCGCCAGCACGATGAACTACCCTGAGTACTGTCGTCGGATCCGACTTGGCCAGGCCTCGCTTCCACAACCTTGGCTGCATGTATGCCTGCCTGCGACAAGAGCAACGGAATACGGCAGCCGCGTCATCGCGACGCCGGCCGAGTTTGCCTTCTCCAACTTGCTGTTCTCCGTTTGGAGAACGAGCAGGATCAAGCGCCCGCTCGCTCGTGTTCCGACCGAAGAGCTTGCCGTGCGATTTCAGCTTCAGCGCAGACCACCAGCATCGTTCACCGACATCGATTCACTTCTTGAGATGAACCGGGTGCTTTACGAACGGGCTCGAAACCTGGGTGGCACACGCCTGACCACGACTGCGATTCCGTTTTCGCAGCAAGACTGGGTTCGGCACTACGGTCCGGCATGGGCATCGTTCCAGGATGCAAAGCATCAGTTTGACCCCAACAACATCCTGACGCCTGGACAAGGCATGTTTCTTGGTTGAGTCCGCACTCGATGCGCCTTGGCGTTTCGGCCGCAGCCCGGCTGCAAGGCTTGGGTGGAAGCGAGGCGGGCAGCCGCGGAGCTTGCCAGTCCGGCCATCGCGCATCCGCTTGCCTCTGATGCAGTGGAAGTCTCCGCGTCCTGCCCACCACTCGAACCCCCTCGGTGGGGCCCGACCCCGCTGCGGCAGCGGCTGCAAGTGTGGTGGGCGCCAGAGCCAGCACGCTTGGAGTCCGGCTCTGCAAGACCCGCTTCTGCGCGCCGGCCTGGCGCGAACCTTGGGTGACAATCGGGCCCCACAGTTCCCCAGGGAGTCCGAACCCTCGATTGGAGGTCGTACTCATGAAAACGAGAGAAGTCACCCTCACCAGCGGCGAAAAGTTCACCGTCCCCCAAGGCGTTCAACGCCTGGACTCCAAGACCACCCGAGGATGGCAGGTCCGGTACCAGGGCACCCGGTACTTCCCCGACGGCGAGCCCGGACCGCACAAGTCCTTCCAGGCTGCAACGCGCGAACTGTTGAAGCGCATAGCGTCGATGCCTGCGCCTGTCTCCATCAGACGCGAGCCCAGCCCCTTGAAGGGCTCCGACCTTCCACCAGGCATCTCCGGCCCGATCCTCGAGAGTCGACGCGGGGGCAAGAGCCAGGCAGCCGTCTTCTCGGTCCTGGTTCCGCGCTTCGGAGCGACCAACCTCGTGAAGAAGGTTCACATCGGCACACCGAACACCTACACACAGGCCAGGTTTGAAGCCGCGTTGGACAAGGCCATGAAGTTGCGACATGCCAGCGTCGCCAAGTACGAGGCCGACGCCACGAAAGCCCGTCGCCGTGCGGCAGTGGCCATGAAGAAGGCACAGAAGGCCCTTGCCTCCGGCACCAGCACCCCGTGAGCACTCACGCAGCCCCCGACTCGCCACGGGGCAGGCGGTGAAGGCGGTACCGGCGCACGCTCATCGCCGGACCACCGTTGACGACCCGAGCAAGGAGAACCCATGACCCGCATGAAACGCTGCATGGCCGCTGCGCTGTTGACCTTCACCTGCGTGGCTGCCTGCGCCGGGCCGAGTGCACTGGCGCTCGGCAAATGCCTGACCGACAACACCAGCGGCAAGGAGCGCAAGGCGCTGGCGCGCTGGATCTTCATCGCCATGGCCGCCCACCCGGAAATCAAGCAACTCTCCGCTGCGACACCCGACGACCTCGAGCAGGCCTCCAGGGCGACGGGCGCCCTCTTCACCCGCTTGCTCGCGGAAAGCTGCCCCGCCGAGATGCGCGCGGCACTGCAGAACGAGGGCGCTCAGGCAATGCAGTCGGCCTTTTCGACGCTGGGTCAGGTGGCGATGCAGGAACTCATGACGGATGCCAGCGTGAACGCCGCGATCGCGGGCTTCGAGCGCTTCGTCGACGGCAAGCGCCTGGAAGCCATCGGCAGCCCGCGGTGAAAGCCTCTCCGCCAGCCCGGTTCACGCCTCGCCTTGACAAGACCGTCGTGCATGCCCACCGTTCGGGCACCGCGCCAGGTCGGCGGCGGACCTGATCGGGAGTCAAGCATGAAGCGCGTCACCGGCATCGGCGGGATCTTCTTCAAGTCTCAGGACCCGCAGGCGCTGGGCGCCTGGTACCGGGAGCACCTGGGCATCGACGTCCAGGAGTGGGGCGGCGCCGCCTTCCGCTGGAACGGCGACGACAACCCCTCCGGATCGGGGACCACGGTCTGGAGCCCTTTCAAGCAGGACACCAGCTATTTCCTCCCGAGCCAGGCCTCGTTCATGGTGAACTACCGGGTTGACGATCTGCATGCCCTGCTGGCCGCGCTGCGCGCCGAAGGCTGCCAGGTCGACGACAAGGTGGAGGAGTCCGAGTACGGCAAGTTCGGCTGGGTCATCGACCTCGATGGCAACAAGGTCGAACTCTGGCAGCCCCCGGCCGGCCAATGAGGCCCGCCCACCGCCGCCCCCGCGCGACCCGTCCAGACTGTCTCGAAAGGGGGCTGAACATGTCCATGAAACCGCTGCTCCTGGGTTTCGCCTGCATGGTCCTGGCCCTGCCGGCCGCGGCGCAGACGGCTGGCGAGCCTTACGAGGTCTCCGTCTGGATGCGGGTGCTCTTCGGCACCGACGGCAAACCTGTCGAGTACGCCCTGGTGGACGAGGAGAAGTACCCCGCGAAGTTCGCCGAGAACGTCAAGGCGCGCGTCGCACGCGCAAGCATCCCGCCACCGGCCGTGGACGGCAGGCCGTCGACGCTGCGCTCCGGGGTCGAGATGCGATTCACCGTGACCCCGTCGGGCCAGGGCGGCACGGTGAAGGTCGAGGGCATCGCGATGGGGGCGCTGCCGTTGAGGAGGTACTTCGCGGCCTATCCGCAGGACATCGCGCAAAGTGGCGGCTGGAAGGGCGAGGCCACGGGCATCTGCCGCATCGGCATCGAAGGCCGCTGCAGCAGTGTCGAGGTCACCGCCCTGCCCGGCATGCCCGAGAGCGTTCGGCGGCATGTCAAGGCCAGCCTTGAAAAGTGGCAGTTCGAACCGCAACAGATCGGCGGCCAGCCGATCGAGGGCGAATACCGGCTCACGCTGCGCTACGACACGCCGGACAGCATGCCGGAGGACTTCCGCGAGGACAAGTTCCTGCGGATCATCAAGAACCGCTAGGCCATGGAAGAGTCATTCCGGCGCAAGTCCCAGGTGGCCTGGGGCATCTCGTTGATCTGCCTGCTTTTCTTCCTCGAGACCTGGAACGCGGACCGCGTGATGCCCCATCCCGCCACGCCATTTGTGTGGGGTCTCCTCGGCGTCGCCGGCACGGCCGCCCTGTTGTCCGCGCTCTGGTACGGACGCAAGGCACGCCAGGCCCGGCTGCGCGGATAGTCGTCCCGCCTTGGCCCCCTTGCCGCGCTGGTGCATGATGCGCGACGCGGTCCCGGTGCCCGACGGCCTTCGCCAACCACCTTCCGGGACGTTCCAGGACGCTCATGAACGAACTCGTCGCCGCCTACCGGTACACCACGAACAACTGGGCGCAGATCGGCGCCAGCCGCATGTGCGGGTGCTGCAGTTGCGTGCAGATCTTCCCCGCCGAGGAAGTGGTGGCCTGGACGGGCCTGGACATGCACAACATGAACGACCCCAAGGCCGTCGACAACCAGACCGCGCTGTGCCCGCGCTGCGGCACCGAGGCGGTGATCGGTGACAAGTCGGGCTTCCCGATCCACGCCAGCTTCCTGGTGCGCATGAACGAAGCCTGGTACCAGCGCACCATCATCCGCCCGCCTCCGGCGAAGAAGTGAGGCGCCGGCGCCTGGCCCTGGCCGGCCCGCTGATGGCGCTCCTGGGTGGCTGTGCAGCGCCCGCGGCCCGGCCTCGTGTGCCTGACATCGTCGCGGTGGCGGCCTGGGGTGGCACGTCCCCGCCGCTGCCGGCCCAGGCGCAGCCCATCACCCGCCTGACGCTGCACCACCAGGGCGAGACCTGGAAGCCTGGCGCCGACGTCCAGGACTACCTGCGCAGGCTGCAGCGCTGGTCACGGCAGGCACGAGGTTGGGTGGACATCCCCTACCACTACATCGTGGCGCAGGACGGCCGGGCCTACGCCGCGCGGCCGTGGCAGATCGCCGGTGATACCAACACCGAGTACGACCCGCGTGGCCACCTGCTGGTGATGCTGGTCGGCAACTTCGAGGTTCAGGAGCCGACGCCGGCGCAGTGGCAGGGCACCGTCGAACTCGTGGCCCACCTGCTGGTGCAACACGGTCTGCACGTGGAGGATCTCGCCACCCACCGCGACCTGTCGGCGCAGACCCTGTGCCCCGGGGCGCACCTCTACCGGCGCTTTGACGAACTGAAGCGGGCGGTCGGGGTGCGCCTGGCCGTCTGAGGCCAGGCGGCGCCCGCCTGGTCCAGCCCCCCAGGCCCTCAAGTTTTGCGCCCCGCGGCCGAAGAGCCCGGGGTCGTCACGCTTTCCGAAAGCCGCCATGCGCAGCCCATGCCGCCTGGTTCTGCTGCTCGCCGCCGCTGCCTGCACCGCCGCCGGCGCGCAAACCATCCACAAGTGCGAGAAGGCTGGCAAGGTCGTCTACCAGGCCGTGCCCTGCGCCAGTGGCGCGTCCAGCACCGTCAAGGTGGATGCCGGCCCCAGCGAAGAAGACATGGCCGTGGCGAGGCAACGCGCCGAGCGGGAGAAGAACGCGGCGGCGGCAGCGCTGGCTGCGGCTGCCGCTGCCAACGCTGCGCGGGCGCCGGCCCCGCCCATCATGCGCGGCGGCCTGCGTGCCAGCGGCGACTGTGCCTCACTGGCCGCGCAGCTGGCGCAGGCCTCGAACCGGCGCAACATGGCCCTGGGCTCGGCGCGGCAAGGCCGTGGCGTGCAGGCCGGAAGTGCTGCGGACAACGACATCGCGATGCGCCAGATGGAAGTGGCCGACATCGCCGGCGCCATGCGGGCGCGCGGCTGCGGCGGCTGAATCCCGGCCGGGCAAGCCCGGAGGACACCATGCCACACGTCATGCCGCACGAAAGACCCACCGAAGCCGATCTCGGCCCGCTGCTTCGCCAGCGCTGTCTGGCGCCGGCACTGGCCTGGGCCATCGTGCTGACGCTCATCGTCGTGGGTGGCTGGCTGGAGTTCACCGAGGCCCGCTCGGCGATCCGGTTCGTCGAGGCCCACAAGGCGGCAACCCAGCCGGCTGCACCTCGCTGACCCCGGAAGAGCACCCCGCGCGCCGACGCGCAGGAGCGGGTGTTTGACACTGTACTAGTGAACTCGTACACTAGTTCATGTGGACACCCCTCTCCGATTTCAGATCAACACCGGCTCGGCCGAGCCCATCTACCGACAGCTGATGGACCAGCTGCGCCGGCGCGTGGCCGCCGGGCAGTGGCAGGCCGGGCAGGAACTGCCCTCGGTGCGAGACCTGGCGCTGCAACTGGCCATCCACCCCATGACCATCTCCAAGGCCTACAGCCTGCTGGAAATGGAGGGCCTGCTGGAGCGCCGGCGCGGCCTGCCCATGGTCATCGCCGCCGGCCACCGCCGCCCTGCCGCCGCGGAAGACCGCATCGACCAACTCCGACCCACCCTGGAACGCGCCGCCGCAGAGGCCCGAGAACTGGCCATTCCCAAGGCACAGGCGCTGCAACTCTTCGAACGCCTGCTCGACGACTCCCCCGAGGACCCCTCATGATGAACTCCACCGTCTTGCCCGCCCGCGGCCTGGCTTTGCAGACCGCCGTGCCCGACGCCGGCCCCACGCCCAGCGTGGTGGCAGAAGGGCTGACGCTGGCCTACGCCGGTCGCCCCGTGCTGCAGGACTTGAGCTGCACGCTGCTGCCAGGACAGGTCGTGGGCCTGCTGGGCCGCAACGGTGCCGGCAAGACCACGCTGCTGGAAGCCTTGCTGGGCCTGCGCGAGCTGCAGGCCGGCGAGGTGCGGCTCTTCGACCAGCCGGCCACGCGCCTGGACGACGCGGCCCGTGCCCGCGTCGGCTATGTGCCGCAGCAGGCCTCGCTGTTCGAGGAACTGCGCGCGCAGGAGCTGCTGGACTACTTCCGCAGCTTCTACCCGCGCTGGAACACGGCGCGCGTGGCAGGGCTGCTGTCGCGGTGGGACATCCCGCGCGACATCCCCATCGGCCGCATGAGCGGCGGCCAGCAGCAGCGCCTGTCCATCGTGCGCGCGCTGGCCCACGAGCCCGACCTGCTGGTGCTGGACGAGCCCGTGGCCAGCCTGGACCCGCTGGCCCGCCGCGACTTCCTGCGCGAGCTGGTGGGCGAAGTGATGGACCGCGGCACGACGGTGGTGTTCAGCACCCACATCCTCAGCGACCTCGAACGCGTGGCCTTCAATGTCGCCTTCCTGCAAGCCGGTCGCATCGCCGTGCAGGGACCGCTGGACGAACTGCTGGAAGAGACGCTGGAAGCCAGTGGCCCGGAAGACCTGCTGGTCGGCCTGCCTGCCGGCAGCGTGCTGGCCCGCCAGGACGGCCGCCGCCTGCTGCGCGGCCTCCGCGAGAGCCAGCTGCCTGAGGGGCTGGTGGCGCGGCGCGCGACGCTGGAAGACCTCTTCGAGGCCCTGACGTGAGCGCGCTCGCCGCCGTCATCCGTCATCCCTGGCAGCGCCGGCGCCAGGGCCACGGCGTGCGCGCCACAGCCATCGGCCTGGCGTTTGTCCTGCTGCCGCTGACGGCCTTCGCCGTGTGGCGCGAGCTGCCGCTGACGGTCTGGTTGGGCCTGACGGGGCTGGTCCTGCTGACGGTGCTGTGGTGGTCGACGGTGGAAGGCCTGGTGCTGCAGAACCGCCCCGACCTGGCCCGGCTGCTGCCCGGGCAGTTGCGCGTGCTGCGCGGCACGCTGCTGGCCCATGCGCTGGTGTTCGTCCTGGCCGGCACCGGCTGCGTGGCCCTGTTGCTGGGGCTGCGGCCCGCGTGGCCCTGGATGGTCGCCGTCACGATGTTGCTGATGGCCTGGCTGGTGCGTTCAGCCTGGCTGTGGTTGCCGCTGTCGTTGGCACCCCTGTCCGTTCCCTGGCTGCCGGTAGGCCCGCTGACCTGGGCGGGCTGGGTCACGGCCTCGCCGTGGTCGGTGCAGGCAGCGCTGGCCGGCGCCCTGTTGCTGATGCTGATGCTGGTGCTGGGCGATGGCGGCGCCGCCCACCGGAAGTCCTACGAAAGGCAGAGACGCTGGGCCCTGCTCACGCGCGCACAGTCCGAAGGCCGCCCGGTGTCGGCCGTGTCGCTGGGCCCGGTGATGCGGGGGCTGGCGCGCTGCTTCACCTGGCCGCTGGCGATGCATCGCCGCTGGCTGCTGCGCCGGCCGGCGCCGGACAACGCGCTGACCCGCCTGGACCTCGGCCTGCTCGCCGGGGGACAGTGGCCCATGCTGGCCTGGCTGATGCTGCTGATCGTCGGGGGCGGCATGGGCGCGGTGATGATGCTGGTGATGTGGGCCAGCCCGGATACGGACCTCGTGCGCATCGTCGATGCCGCGCGCATCGGCCTGTGCGCCGGTGCCTTCAACCTGCTGTGCACCCCGCTCCTCCAGCGCCCCGCCGCACTGTGCAGCCGCCGCCGCGAGCAGGCGCTGCTGGTGCTGCTGCCGGGCGTGCCGGTCGGTGCCGAACTGGCAGCGCGCCTGGAAGCCCGGTGGCGGCGGGAGCACCTGGCCATGTGGGCCTTGGTCTCCGCCCCGGTGCTGCTGGTGGCAGCGCAGGGCAGCCCGGGCACGCTGTCTTTTGCGGCGGCCTTCAGCGCGTGCTGCCTGCCACTGGTGTGGCTGTCGCAGTGGCGGCACCGCCGGGCGCGGGGCACGGCGACCGGTTTCGCGCTGTGGATGGCAGCGCCGAGCCTGGGCATCCTGCCGGCGGCGCTGGCCGAATCCGCCTTGGTGCCGGCCTGGGCGAGCCTGGCCACCGGGGTCCTGGTCTACGCGCTCTGCGCGTGGCGCAGCACACCGCCCCGGCGCGGCCTGCTGCCCACCCCGGGTTAGCCAGCCGGCGCTCAGCCCGCCCAGCGCCGCGCGTTGGCGAACATGCGCCGCCAGGGGCTGGGGGCCGACACGTCGCCGCCGCTCCAGCTCATCTGCGCGTTGCGGAACACGCGCTCGGGGTGCGGCATCAGGGCGGTGAAGCGGCCGTCGGGTGTGGTGACGGCCGTCAGGCCTTCAGGGCTGCCATTGGGGTTGGCCGGGTAGGCCTCGGTCGGGCGGCCGGCGCTGTCGACGAAGCGCATGGCGCGACGCACCGCTTTCGCATCACCGCGCTGACTGAAGTCCGCGAAGCCCTCGCCGTGCGCCACGGCGATGGGGAGCCGGCTGCCGGCCATGCCGCTGAAGAACAGGCTGGGGCTCTCCAGCACCTCCACCTGCGACAGCCGCGCCTCGAACTGCTC
>JAEUPH010000146.1 GCA_016790395.1 Rubrivivax sp.
GGCTCCAGCTGCTGCAGCTTGCGGTCGCGCAGCTGCTGCGCCAGCTCGGGCTGCAGCACGCTGTAGGTGCCGGCCGAGCCGCAGCACATGTGGGCCTCGCGCGGTGCCAGGTGGACCTCGAAGCCCAGCGCCGCGAGGTGCGTCTCGACGCCGCCGCGCAGCTGCTGGCCGTGCTGCAGCGTGCAAGGCGGGTGCCAGGCCAGCTTCTGCGCCTTGCTGGCGCGCACCTTGCCCTGCAGCGCGGCGGCGATGTCGGGCAGCAGTTCACTCACGTCGCGCGTCAGCTCGCTGACACGCCTGGCCTTGGCGGCGTAGTCGGGGTCGTGCTGCAGCGCGTGGCCGTAGTCCTTGACGCTGGCGCCGCAGCCGCTGGCGTTCATCACGATGGCTTCCACGCGGCCCGCGGACGTGAGGCCTTCCACCAGCGGCCACCAGGCGTCGATGTTGCGGCGCATGTCGGCCAGGCCGCCGGACACGTCGCCCAGGTGCGTGCGGATGGCGCCGCAGCAGCCGGCGCCGTCGGCCACCAGCGTCTGGATGCCCGCGGCGTCGAGCACGCGCGCGGTGGCACTGTTGATGTTGGGCATCATGGCCGGCTGCACACAGCCCAGCAGCATCAGCACCTTGCGCTTGTGCTCGCGCGTCGGCCAGCGCTGCGCTCGCGCGCCGGCGGCGGCCGGCACCTTGTCCTTCAGCGACGCCGGCAGGAAGGCGCGCGCCAGCTGGCCCAGCTTCATGGCCGGGGCGAACAACGGCGAGGTGAGCCCGGTCTTCAGCGCCATGCGCATGGCCTTCTCGGCCGGCGGGCGCTCCACGCGCTGGTCGACGAGGGGGCGGGCGATGTCCACCAGGTGGCCGTACTGCACGCCGCTGGGGCAGGTGGTCTCGCAGCTGCGGCAGGTGAGGCAGCGGTCCAGGTGCAGCTGCGTCTTGCGCGTCACCGGCTCGCCCTCGAACAGCTGCTTGATGAGGTAGATGCGGCCGCGCGGGCCGTCCAGCTCGTCGCCCAGCAGCTGGTAGGTGGGACAGGTGGCGGTGCAGAAGCCGCAGTGCACGCACTTGCGCAGGATGGCCTCGGCGGCCTCGCCGTCGCGCGTGCCCTTGAACTCGGGAGCCAGGTTGGTTTGCATCAGGTGAGTGAGTAGCTCAGCACCCAGTAGTGCTCGTAGGCGGTCCAGCGCGGGTTCACGGCGCGCGGCCCCAGCATGGCGAAGGCCTCTTCGGGCGTGGGGAAGTTCTTCAGCACCTCGTGCTCGCTGCCGTCGTCGAGCACGCGGCGCTGGAAGGTGTTGCCTTCGGCGTCGCGTCGGCTCAGTGGCGTGCTGCTGGTCTGCACGAAGCTGTTGTCCAGCATCACCACGCGCGCACCCGGCTCCAGCCGCGCGTGCAGCGTGGCCAGCCAGGCGGGCAGGCGCTGCAGCGGCACGTGGCTCCACCAGCAGCCCGCGAAGGCGGCATCGAAGGTCCCGCCCCCGAGCTCAGCCATCGTGTAGGCGTCGACGGTGGCGAAGCGCACGCTGGCCGGCAGCGCCTTGGCGCGCGCCACCGCCATCGTCTCGGGGTTCAGGTCGGTGGCCAGCCAGGCCGCGGCGTCGCGTGCACCATGCGGCGTCCACCAGCCCGTGCCGCAGGCGATTTCCAGCACACGGCGGCCGGCGAACAGGGCTGGCAACGAGGCCTCCATCGCGCGCAGGTCGGTCTGGCGCTCGGGCTTGAAGTACACGCGCTCGTAGTAGGCCGCCCGCTGCGCGTAGTAGACAGCCATGTTCTCCACGACATCGGTCATGAAGGATCCTCCGCCAGCAGGCGGCCGCGGTTGAACAGCGCGTCGGGGTCGAAGGCGCGCATCAGCCCGCGCTGGATGCGCTCCACCGCCGGCTTCAGCGGCGCGAAGCTGCCGGCGCTCTTGTCCTGGCCGCGGAACAGCACGGCATGGCCGCCCACGGCCGCCGCCACCTCGCGCAGCAGGCTGGCCGGCGCGCTGGTGCAGATCCAGCGCTGCGCGCCGCCCCACTCCAGCAGTTGCTCGCCCGACAGCTTCAGCGGTGGCGTGCTGGCCGGCACCGACAGCCGCCACAGCGCCGCGCCTGCCTCCACGGCCTTGGCGGCGCCGACGAAGAACTCGTCGCCGTGGTCGCGCAGACCGGTCCAGAAGGGCGTGGCCGTCTCGGGCGCGATGAGCTCGCCGCCCAGTCTGGCGAAGGCCGACTTCACGGCGGCCTCGGCGCCGGACAGGCGCACGACGAGCATGCCGTCCCACCAGGCGCTGGCATTCAGCGGCAGCGGCTGGCCGCCCCACTCGTTGACGCGTCGGATGGCCGCGGCCTGGTCCAGTTCCACGCGCAGCGTCAGCGTGGCCGGCGGCTTCGGCAGCACCTTCAGAGAGACCTCGCAGATCACGCCCAGGCAGCCCATGGAGCCGGCCAGCGCGCGCGCGACGTCGTAGCCGGCCACGTTCTTCATCACCTGGCCACCGAAGCTCAGCACCTCGGCGCGGCCGCTCAGCATCGTGGCGCCGAGCACGTAGTCGCGCACCGTGCCCACGGTGGCCCGCGCCGGCCCGGCGAGGCCGGCCGCCACCATGCCGCCGACGGTACCGCCGGGCGCGAAGCGTGGCGGCTCGAAGGGCAGGCACTGGCCCTTCTCGGCCAGCACGGCCTCCAGCTCGGCCAGCGGCGTGCCGGCACGCACCGTGACCACCAGCTCGCTGGGTTCGTAGCTGCTGATGCCGGCCAGGCCGCGCACGTCCAGCGGATGGCCGACGATGGGGCCGCCGTAGAAGTCCTTGGTGCTGCCGGCGCGGATGGCCAGCGGCGTGCGGTCGGCGCGCGCGGCGCGCACCTGCTCGATGAGATCCTGCAATGGGTCGGCCATCAGAACCTTTCGAGCTCCGGGAAGGGCAGCAGGCCCTTCTTCACGTGCATCTTCCCGTACTCGGCACAGCGCTGCAGCGTGGGGATCACCTTGCCGGGGTTCAGGCAGGAGGCGGGGTCGAAGGCGCGCTTGAGCGCGAACATCTGCTCGCGCTCTTCCGGGCTGAACTGCACGCACATGCTGGACAGCTTCTCCACGCCCACGCCG
>JAEUPH010000179.1 GCA_016790395.1 Rubrivivax sp.
AGGGCGCCCGCCGCGGGCTGGCAGTGCCCATGGCTACGTGTGCTGCCCGGGGCCAGTTCGGAGACCCGAAGCCGCGACACAGCAGCCGTACACCGCAATCAGTATGAGGATGGGTTGCACAGCCAGTGCGGACACGCCAAGAAAAGTGCTGGCAATCACCAGCGCCGAACTGACGAATATCGCCGCAGAAAAGCGTCTGCGTTCGATCGACGATAGCGAGAGCAGGGAATTGCCGACGAGTAAGCCTATCAGGAGGGACACAGACCCAGTACGGAAGTGATCGAAAGGCTCGTTCTCGATGATCCTTTGCACCTGAGCATGGCCTGACAGTGCTGCTTCGGGCTCGGGGTCAGAGAAGTCAAAGGGTGACTTCAGTACAACCAATGCAAAGTAGCCGCAAACGAGAAGCGCAACGCTTCCTTGTAGAAGATGTCGGATGCTTCCACGAACAAATGCTAGTGTCGTGAGTTAGAAGTTCATTGAACTATCTGGAGCGAGGCCACTCTGTCGTGTACCGTGTGCACACGACGAGGCGGCGATGCGAGGAAGACCGAAGGCCGAACTGGTGCTCTCCGAGCCGGAACGCGAAGAGTTGGTTGCGCTGACGCTCAGGCGCAAGACGGCTCAGGCGCTGGCCCTGCGTGCCCGCATCGTGCTGGCCTGTGCCGAGGGCCTGGACAGCAAGGTTGTCGCGGCCCGCCAGCGGGTGGCGCCGCAGACGGTGTGCAAGTGGCGCGCCCGGTTCGTGGAACATCGGCTGGATGGCCTGCTGGATGCGCCGCGCTCGGGTGCCCCTCGGACCATAGACGACGCGCAGGTGGATGCCGTGATTGCCAAGACGCTGGAGTCCGTGCCCGACGGCGCCACGCACTGGAGCACGCGGACCATGGCGCGCGAGTCCGGGCTGTCGCAGACAGCGGTGTCGCGCATCTGGCGGGCGTTCGGCCTGCAGCCGCACCGCCAGGAGACCTTCAAGCTGTCCACCGACCCGATGTTCGTGGACAAGGTGCGCGACATCGTGGGCCTGTACATGGCGCCGCCGGTCATGGCCATGGTGCTGTGCGTGGACGAGAAGAGCCAGATTCAGGCGCTGGACCGCACCCAGCCGCAACTGCCGCTGGCTCCTGGCATCCCGGCGCGGCGCACGCACGACTACGAGCGCCACGGCACGACAACCCTGTTCGCGGCGCTGGACATCGCCACCGGCCAGGTAATCGGCGAGACGCACCGCCGGCACCGCAGCAGCGAGTTCCTGCAGTTCCTGCGCACCATCGAGGCCAACGTGCCGACGATGCTGGACATCCACCTGGTCATGGACAACTACGGCACCCACAAGACGCCGACCATCAAGGCCTGGTTCGCCCGCCACCCGCGCTTCCACGTCCACTTCACGCCGACCTCGGCCTCATGGCTGAACCAGGTCGAGCGCTGGTTCGCCACCCTGACCGAACGCTACATCCGCCGCGGAACGCATCGCTCGACGCGGCAGTTGGAAGCCGCCATCAAGCACTACGTCAAGGTCAACAACGCCAACCCCAAGCCCTTCATCTGGGCCAAGACCGCCGATGACATCCTGGCGAGCGTCGAGCGGTTTTGTTTGCGAATTTCTAACTCACGACACTAGAAAGCGGCGAGCTGGTGGTTGAGCCGATCGGTCACCAGCATGGCGCCGGGGGCATGGGTGATGGCGAGCGGCAGCTTCGCCTGCACCAGCGCGGCCTGCGGCGTGACGCCACAGGCCCAGAACACGGGCAGTTCGTCGGGCATCACGTCCACGGCATCGCCGTAGTCGGGCGCACCGAGGTCGCGGATGCCGATCAGCGCCGGGTCGCCCAGGTGCACGGGCGCGCCGTGCACGGCGGGGTAGCGCGAGGTGATCTGCACGGCGCGAATGGCATCGGCCGCCGCCAGCGGCCTCATCGTCACCACCAGCGGCCCGCCGAAGCGCCCGGCCGGCACGGTGGCGATGTTCGTGCGGAACATCGCCACGTTGCGGCCCTGCTCCACGTGGCGCAGCCGGATGCCTTCGTCC
>JAEUPH010000180.1 GCA_016790395.1 Rubrivivax sp.
GTCGGGCATCAGGAAGGCGAAGCGCTGGCGGTAGCCGGCCTCGAAGGCGGCCACGATGTCGGGGGCGGCGCCGAAGGCCACCACCAGCGCGGTGTCGGTGCCCTGGTAGCGCACGTGCACGTTGCGGCGCAGCGTCACGGCCTCGCGCGGCACGCCCTGGCCGGCCACTTCATCGACAGCCGCCACGCCCAGCGCAGCCAGTTGCGCTTCCGCCGCGGCCAGCCCCTCGGCATCGAGCGGGCGTTCGACGCTCCCCTCGCGCATCGCGATCTGGTCGGCCAGGCCCATTCCGTAGGCGCTCAGCACGCCGGCCAGCGGGTGCACGAAGACGCGCTCCATGCCCAGGGCATCGGCCACCAGGCAGGCATGCTGGCCGCCCGCACCGCCGAAGCACTGCAAGGTGTACTGCGTGACGTCGTAGCCGCGCGCCACGCTGATGCGCTTGATGGCGTTGGCCATGTTCTGCACGGCGATCTGCAGGAAGCCTTCGGCCAGGGTCTCGGGCGTGGCCTCGCGGCCGGTGGCGCGGCGCACCTCGGCGGCCATCTCGGCAAAGCGGGTGATGACGCCGTCGCGGTCCAGGGGCTCATCCGCCCGGGGGCCGAAGACCTTGGGGAACCACGCCGGCTGGATCTTGCCCAGCAGCACGTTGGCGTCCGTCGTCGCCAGCGGGCCGCCGCGGCGGTAGCTGGCCGGGCCGGGGTTGGCGCCGGCGCTCTCGGGGCCCACGCGCAGCCGCGCGCCGTCGAAGCTGAGGATGGAGCCGCCGCCGGCGGCCACGGTATGGATGCTCATCATCGGCGCGCGCATGCGCACGCCGGCCACCTGTGTCTCGAAGGCGCGTTCGAACTCGCCGGCGTAGTGGCTGACATCGGTGCTGGTGCCGCCCATGTCGAAGCCGATCACCTTCCGGTGCCCGCCGGCCACCGCCGTGCGCACCATGCCGACGATGCCCCCCGCGGGCCCGGACAGGATGGCGTCCTTGCCCTGGAAGCGCTGCGCTTCCGTGAGGCCGCCGCTGCTCTGCATGAAGAAGAGCCGCACGCCGGGCATCTGGGCGGCCACGCGGTCCACGTAGCGGCGCAGGATGGGGCTGAGGTACGCGTCCACCACCGTGGTGTCGCCGCGCGAGACCAGCTTCATGAGCGGGCTCACCTCGTGGCTGCTGCTGACCTGCGTGAAACCCAGTTCGCGCGCGATGCGCGCTGCCGCCTGCTCGTGCGCCGTGTAGCGGTAGCCGTGCATGAACACGATGGCGCAGGCGCGGATGCCGGCGTCGAAGGCGGCCCACAGGCGTTCGCGCAGATGCGCCTCGTCCAGCGCCTCCAGCACTTCGCCGTGGGCGCTGACGCGCTCCTGCGCTTCCACCACGCGCTCGTAGAGCAGTTCGGGCAACACGATGTGGCGTTCGAAGAGCTTCGGCCGCGCCTGGTAGGCGATGCGCAAGGCGTCGCGGAAGCCGGCCGTGGTGATGAGCAGCGTGCGCTCGCCCTTGCGCTCCAGCAGCGCGTTGGTGGCAACGGTGGTGCCCATCTTCACGCAGTCCACGCGCTCGGCGGTGATGGCTTCGCCGGGCTGCAGGCCCAGCAGGCGGCGGATGCCTTCCACGGCGGCGTCGGCGTACTGCTCGGGGTTCTCGGAGAGCAGCTTCAGCGTGTGCAGCGCGCCGTCGGGCGCGCGGCCCACCACATCGGTGAAGGTGCCGCCGCGGTCGATCCAGAACTGCCAGCGGGGTGTGCTTGTCGTCATCTCGTGAATCCTCGGGCGAGGTGGCATTACATCAGGCTCGGCAGCCACAGCACCGACTGGGGAAACACCCAGATCAGCAGCACTGCCAGCACCAGCAGGCCGAAGAAGGGCAGCGCCATGCGCGCCAGCTCCGGCAGTTCGCGCTGCGTCAGGCCCTGCAGCACGAAGAGGTTGAAGCCCACGGGCGGCGTGATCTGCGCCATCTCCACCACCAGCACCACGTAGATGCCGAACCAGACGAGGTCGATGCCCGCAGCCTGCACCGTGGGCAGCAGCACGGCCATGGTGAGCACCACCATGCTGATGCCGTCCAGGAAGCAGCCCAGCACGATGAAGAAGGCCATCAGCAGCATCAGCAGCCCGAAGGGCGACAGGTGTAGCTGGCCGATGAAGGCCGCCACTTCGCGCGGCAGGCCGATGAAGCCCATGGCCAGCGTGAGGAAGCTGGCGCCCGCGAGGATGAGGCCGATCATGCAGTACACGCGGCAGGCCGAAGCCAGGCCGTCCTTCAAGGCCGGCCAGGTGAGCGTGCCTTCCCAGCGGCTGAGCAGCAGCGAGCCGGCCACGCCCAGCGCCGCCGATTCCGTGGCCGTGGCCACGCCGCTGTAGATGGCGCCGATGACCAGCGCGATCAGCGACACCACCGGCCCCAGGTGCCTGGCGGCGCGCAGCTTGTCCATCAGGCTGGTGGCGGCGTCGGCCGCCGGCACCTGGCCGGGGTGGCGCAGCGCCCAGACCACCAGGTAGCCCGAGAACAGCGCCATCAGCAGCAGGCCCGGCACGATGCCGGCGACGAAGAGCTTGCTGATGCTGGTGTCGGTGGCCACGCCGTAGACGATCATGATGATCGACGGCGGGATCATCAGCCCGAAGGTGCCGGCGCCGGCCAGGCTGCCCAGGCTGATGGCGTCGGGGTAGCCGCGCTGCTTCAGCTCGGGCAGCGTGATCTTGCCGATGGTGGCGCAGGTGGCGGCGCTGCTGCCCGACACGGCCGCGAAGATGCCGCAGCCGATGACGTTGGCGTGCAGCAGCCGCCCCGGCACGTGGTTGAGCCAGGGCGCCAGGCCCTTGAACAGATCGGCCGTCAGGCGCGAGCGGAACAGGATCTCGCCCATCCACAGGAAAAGGGGCAGCGCCGTGAGCGTCCAGTTGCTGGTGCTGCCCCAGATGGTGAAGACCATGCTGTCGCCGACCGGGCGGCTGGTGAAGACCTCCATGGCGAACACGGCCACGCCCAGCAGGGCCAGGCCGATCCAGAAGCCCGAGGCCAGCACGGCGATGAGCAGCGCGATGAGCAGCGCGGCGGTGACGATGTCCATGGCCCTACTCCACGTGTGCCGCTTCGGCGCCGGCGTTCAGTTCGAAGCGCAGGCCGGCGGCGCGCGACAGCGCGCTGTCCAGCAGCCCGACGGCCAGGCCGATGCAGCCCAGCGCCATGGCCAGCTGCGGCAGCCACAGCGGCGTGGCGTCGCTGGCCGGCGAGACGTCGTGTGTCAGCCAGGACAGCCACACCAGCCGCACCGCGTAGAAGGCCAGCATGGCCGCGAGCAGCGAACCGCCCACCAGGCACCACCACTCCAGCCCGGTGCGCCAGGCCGCCGGCACGCGCTGCAGCAGCAGCGTGACGCGGATGTGCTCGCCCTTCTGCAGCGTGCCCGGCAGCGCCAGGAACAGCGCCGCGGCCACCGCATAGCCGGCGTAGGCGTCCAGCCCGCGCAGACCCAAGGCGAACTGGCGGTCGGCGATGCCTAGCATCACGCAGCTGAAGGCGGCCACCATGGCCACGGCGGCGCCGGCCATGAGCAGGCGATAGAACGTGTCCAGACCCTTGCGCAACATGGCGACTCCTGAAAGTGGCGCGACCCAGCCTCCCGCCGCGGAACCGGCTTTGCCGGGCCGCTGGCGGACGGCCCCCTCGGGGGGGTAGCGAGCGCTAGCGAGCTTGGGGGCCCCTGTACGCGTCGAGGATGGCTTGGCCGTCAGGGCCGGCCTGCTTCAGCCACTCGGCCGCCATGCGTTCGCCGATGGCCTTCAGCTCGCGCTTGAGCTTCTCGCTGCTGCGGTCCACCGTCATGCCGCGCGCGGCCAGCTCCTTCAGGTACTCGTCGTCCTTCTCGTCGCTGACCTTCCAGCCACGCGCGCCGGCCGCCGCCGCCACCTTCAGCACCGCAGCCTGCGTGGCCGCGTCCAGCGCCTGGAAGGCCTTGAGGTTCACCACCACCGCATTGCGCGGCAGCCAGGCGTTGACGTCGTAGAAGTACTTCACCTGCTCGTAGAGCTTGCTGTCCACGCCGCTGGCGCTGCTGGTGAGGAAGTTGTCCACGGTGCCCGTGGCCAGGGCCTGCGGCAGCTCGGCCAGCTGGATGGTGACGGGCTGCGCGCCGATGAGCTCGGCGATGCGCGTGGTGGCCGGGTTGTAGGCGCGCATCTTGGTGCCCTTCAGGTCGGCCAGGCCCGCCACCGGCTTCTTCGTGTACAGGCTTTGCCCGGGCCAGGGCACGGTGTAGAGCAGCTTCATGCCCTGGCCGGCGAGCAGCTTCTCCAGCACGGGAAAGCTCGCGGCGTCGAGCTTCTTCGCCTCGGCATAGGTGGTGGCCAGGAAGGGAATGCTGTCCACACCGAAGAGCGCGTTCTCGTTGGCCGAGCCCGAGAGGATGAACTCGCCGATCTGCGTCTGCCCGCCCTGCACGGCGCGCTTGATCTCGTTGGCCTTGAAGAGCGAAGCACCCGGGTGCAGCGTGATCTTCAGCTTGCCGCCGGTGGCCGTGGCCACCTCGTCGGCGAACCATTGCAGGTTCTGCACCTGGAAGGTGTTGACGCCGTAGCCCGAAGGCAGGTCCCACTTCGTCTGGGCCGAGGCGGGGGCGGTGGTCAGCCAGGCGCAGGCGGCAGCCAGCGCCACGAGAAGGTGCTTCATCGTGGGTCTCCGGGGGTGGTAGGGGCGGGGCTAGAAAGCGGCGAGCTGGTGGTTGAGCCGATCGGTCACCAGCATGGCGCCGGGTGCGTGGGTGATGGCGAGCGGCAGCTTCGCCTGCACCAGCGCGGCCTGCGGCGTGACGCCACAGGCCCAGAACACGGGCAGCTCGTCGGGCATCACGTCCACGGCATCGCCGTAATCGGGCGCACCGAGGTCGCGGATGCCGATCAGCGCAGGGTCGCCCAGGTGCACGGGCGCTCCGTGCACGGCGGGGTAGCGCGAGGTGATCTGTACGGCGCGGATGGCATCGGCCGCCGCCAGCGGCCTCATCGTCACCACCAGCGGCCCGCCGAAGCGCCCGGCCGGCACGGTGGCGATGTTCGTGCGGAACATCGCCACGTTGCGGCCCTGCTCCACGTGGCGCAGCCGGATGCCTTCGTCC
>JAEUPH010000235.1 GCA_016790395.1 Rubrivivax sp.
CCGGCAGGCCGGCTTCGACCGCGAAGCCACCACGGCCTGGCTGAAGCAGCTGCGCCAGGTGTGCACCGAGCGCGGCATCGTGCTGATCTTCGACGAGATCTTCGTCGGCTTCCGCCTCGCGCCCGGCGGCGCGCAGGAATATTTCGGCGTGCAGGCCGACATGGTGACCTACGGAAAGACGCTGGGCGGTGGCCTGCCCATCGGCGTGGTGTGCGGCAGGCGCGAACTGATGAAGCGCTACCGCGAGGAACGCCCGGCCGACATCTGCTTCGCACGCGGCACCTTCAATTCGCACCCCTACGTCATGGGCGCGATGCAGGTCTTCCTGGAGAAGCTGCACAGCGAGCCTGTGCAGCGGATGTACGAGAACCTGGACGCCACCTGGAACCGCCGCGCCGAGCAGCTCAACCTGCGCCTGCGCGAGGCCGGCCTGCCGGTGCAGGTGGCCAACCTCTCCAGCATCTGGACGGTGCTCTACACCGAGCCCTCGCGCTACAACTGGATGCTGCAGTTCTACCTGCGCGAGCAGGGCCTGGCGCTCAGCTGGGTGGGCAGCGGCCGCCTGATCTTCAGCCTGAACTACGGCGAGGCCGACTTCGAAGCGGTGGCCAGCCGCTTCGTCGACGCCGGCCGCGCCATGCAGGCCGACGGCTGGTGGTGGCGCGATGCGGCCGCCACCGACAAGAGCATCCGCCGCGGTCTGCTGCGAGAGATGCTGGGCACGCGCTTCGGCTGAGCGCGCCCCCGCGCGGCTTCAGCCGCGCGCCTGCTGAACCTGCTCGCGCACGTGGTGCATGGGGTCGATGAGCTCGCCGCGCAGCAGCGCCAGCGGGGCCGGCGCATACAGCTTGGCGTCGTGGAAGGGGTCGGTGACGATCTTCGTCGCCCAGGCCAGGCCGGCCATCACGCCCTGCGTGGCGAAGAGCTGCAGCACACGCACCAGCACCCCGCCCACGCCCAGCGCCAGCCAGGCGATGCCGACGTCATGCAGCCAGCCTTCCAGGCCCCGGGCCGGCTCGATCATCCCGCCCAGCGAAGGCGCCAGCGCCAGCACCACCGGGACGGCCGCCCAGGCGGCCATGAGCACGACCTTGCGGCGCAGGTTGTAGCCGACCTTGATCTCTTCCTTGTGTTCGTGCGTCGCCTGGTTGACTTCGTCGTAGCCCTGGGGCTCGAAGAAGAAGTGGCCGGCCTGGCGCGTGGTCATGCTGAAACCCCAGGCCAGCAGCGCTGCGGCGGCGGGGTCCACGAACAGCAGGCCGTAGGCGACGATGAATCCCAGCGCACTGACGAAGTGCAGCGCCTGGTTGATGCGGCTGCGGTGGTAGTAGCGGTGGTCGTCCCAACGCTGTTGCTCGAGCAATTCGAAGAAGTTGGGACGCAATTCGTGCTCCATTCGGGCAGGGTTGGACACGGGATCGCAATGTCCGGCCGTGGCGTGAACAGGGCGTGACGACACGATGACGCGCCCGTGTCACGCCCACTGTCATCAAGGGGTCGCATGACGCTGCGAGGCTGCCGCCCGATGAATCCACTGCACGTGGCCCTGGTCACCGAGACCTACCCGCCCGAAGTGAACGGTGTCTCGGCCACGGTGTCGCGTGTGGTCGAGGGCCTGGCCAACGTCGGCCACCACGTGCAGCTGGTGCGGCCGCGGCAGCACGAGGGCGACACGCCGGGCAACGGCGGAGGTGTCCACGAGCATCTGGCGCGTGGCATGCCCATCCCCGGCTATCCGCAACTGCGCATGGGCCTGCCCTGCCGCAGCGCACTCGTCTCGCTGTGGCGTCAGCAGCGGCCGGACGTGGTCCACCTCGTCACCGAAGGCCCGTTGGGCGCGTCGGCACTGCTGGCGGCCCGCACCCTGAAGCTGCCGGTGGTGAGCGACTTCCGCACCAACTTCCACGTCTACAGCGCGCACTACGGCATCGGCTTCCTGCGCCGACCCCTGAGAGCCTACCTGCGCGGCTTCCACAACCGCACCGCGGTGACCATGGTGCCCACCGAGGCGCTGCGCAGTGAACTGGCAGCCACCGGCTTCGAGCGCCTGCGCGTGGTGGCCCGCGGGGTGGACACGCAGCGCTTCAACCCGGTCCGCCGCAGCGAGGCGCTGCGACGGCAGTGGGGCGCCGACGAGCGCACGCTGGTGGCCCTCTTCGTCGGACGCCTGGCGCCGGAGAAGAACATCGACACCGTGCTGGCCGCCTTCGATGCGCTGCGCGAGGACCAGCCGCGGGCGCGCCTCGTGTTCGTGGGCGACGGCCCCGACCGCCAGCGGCTGCAGCGCCTGCGCCCCGATGCCGTCTTCACCGGCCTGCAGCGCGGCGAGGCCCTCGCCGCGCACTATGCCTCAGCCGACCTGTTCCTGTTCGCCAGCCTCACCGAGACCTTCGGCAACGTCGTGCCCGAGGCCATGGCCAGCGGCCTGGCCCTGCTGGCCTACGACCACGCCGCCGCCGCCGAACTCGTGCGTCACGGCGAGAACGGCCTGCTCGCCGGCGCCGGCGACCGCGCGACCTTCTGCGCGCTGGCGCGCCGCCTGGCCGGCGACGGCGACCGTGTGCGCCAACTCGGCCTTCACGCGCGGCAGACCGCCCTGGGCCTGGACTGGGGCCGCATCATCGACGGCGTGGTCCGCACCTATGGCGAGGCGATCGAAGCGCAGGCCGCTGCCGTCGACGTACCTGGCGCCTCGACATTTCGATTAAGATAGAAATATCGAGCGGCACCGCGCCGGCTGAAAGGAATCCCGTGAAGCGCTTCCACGTCCACCTGCATGTCAGCGACCTGGCCCACAGCATCGGCTTCTACTCGAAGCTCTTCGCCACCGAACCGGTGCGCGTGGAGGCCGACTACGCCAAGTGGATGCTCGACGACCCGGCCGTCAACTTCGCCATCTCCACGCGCGGCGCCAGCACCGGCATCGACCACCTGGGCATCCAGACCGACGACGCAGCCGAACTTGCTGCCCTGAAGGCCCGCGCCACGGCCGCCGATCTGGTGACGCTGGACGAAGGCCAGACCACCTGCTGCTATGCCCGCAGCGAGAAGCACTGGGTGACCGACCCCCAGGGCATCGCCTGGGAACACTTCCACACGCTGGAGAGCATCCCGGTGTTCCGCGAAGCCGCGCCCGCGGAAGCCGCCGGCGCCTGCTGCACGCCGGCGCCCAAGGGCAAGCCGATCGCCATCCCGGTCAAGGCCGCCGGGCCGGCCTGCTGCTGAATCGCGGCCGCGTGACATAGGCCGCGGGGCCGATCCGCCGCGCCGCACAGAATCGGCGGCATGTCCGCCGTCGACGAAAGCCCGCGCACGCGACGGGCGCCTGCGCCCATGACCTGCCCGCGCTGCACGGCGCCGATGCGGGCCCTGCGCCTGTCCTCGCACCGCCACGAGCCGGTGACCGTGGACCACTGCCCGGACTGCCGGCTGGTCTGGTTCGACCGCCTGGAGTCCGTGCAGCTGGACGCCCTGGGCTGGGTGCGCCTGCTGCGCAAGATGGAAGAAGGCGCGGGCCGCCCGCTGGCGCAGGCGCAGGTGGGCCGACCTGCCTGCCCCAGCTGCAGGCAGCCGCTCAAGCCGGTGCAGAACCGCACGCGCTTCGGCCTCTTCGCGGTGCTGGAGTGCCCGGTCCAGCACGGCCACCTGCACAGCCACAGCGGCCTGCTGGCCGAGCGCGGCCTCGTCCGGCCCCTGGACGCCCCTGAACGCCTGGCGCTGGCGCAGCAGAAGCAGCCGCTGCACTGCTTCAACTGCAACGGCCCGGCCGAGCCGATGGACAAGGACTGCCGCTGGTGCGGCAGCGCGCTGGTGGTGGTGGACCTGCCGCGCCTGGCGCACTCGCTGCAGGTGCGCGAAGAAGCCCAGGGGCCCCTGCCCGCCGGACGCGGCCGGCACGTGCCCTGGCCCTGCCGCGGTTGCGGCGCGCCGCTGGACCCCGGCCGCGAGGCCAGCTGCAGCCGTTGCGGCCAGCTCGTCGTGGCCCAGGACCTGCCTGACCTGAGGCCGTTGCTGGAGGCCGCCGAAGCGCGCCTGGCCCCGGCCGCTGCCGCACGGGCCGAGCGGCAGCGCCAGGCCGAGCGCCGCTACCGCAACGAGAGCGACGGGCGCGGCGAGCGCGCCGCCCCCGCCGGCCTGCTGGCACGCACCCTCATGCTGCACGGCTGGCTGCCGCTGCTCCTGCTGGCTGTCCTCGCCCTGGCGCTGGCGGCGGCCAGCGTGGGTGGCGTCGTCGGCCGCGGCGTGCCACCGCTGGAGGCCTTGCGCCTGCAGCCCGTGGGCGCCGACGCTGCAGCCGCCTGGCACTGGGTGGCCGAGCACCGCCGCCTGGCCCCCACCGACACGCAGGCCCAGCGCCAGCTCGGCCGCGCGGCGCTGGACCTGCACCTGCGCCATGCCGCTGGCGTGGCCATCCCCGCCAACCTCACCGTGGGGCAGCTGCTGGACGACCGCTACGGCCGCGTCTTCCCGCCCAGCGACGACGAGTTCGCCGACCGCCAGGGGGCCGCACTTGCGCGTTCACTGCGGCTGGAGCCGGCCTCCGAGAGCGACCCGCTGCCGCCGGCCCCCGATCTCGACGCCAGCCGTTTCTCGCCCGCCGGACCCGGTCTGTGGGTGGAGCGCGAACGCCGCAGCCAGGGCCTGTGGGCGCCGGAACTGCTGAACGCCGGCCAGTCCGCGCTGAAGCTGGGCCCGCTGCAGCTGCGCATGGTGCAGGGGCGCGGCCTCTGGCTCGGCTGGCGCTGCCAGCCCGCTGCGCCCGCCGATGGCGGGGTCGCGGCCGGCCAGCGCGTGGTGCTGCTGTGCCGTTCCCAGGGGGCTCCGGCGGGCATGGAGTCGCTCTGGGCCTGGGCGGTGGAACACCTGCGCCAGGGCCAGCCGGTCCCGCTGGAGTGGGCCGACGAGAGCCTGCGCGCCCCCGGCCGCATCGAGGCGCTGATCGACAGCCTGGTGGCCCAGGCCGCCCGGCCGGCCAAGGCACCGGTGGTGAAGCGCCCGAGCCTGCGCGAGCGCTGGCAGCTGCTGGCACCGCGCCAGCAGCAGTTGCTGGGCCTGGCGGCCCTGCTGGCCGGCTTCGTGGCCTACAGCGCGATGGCACGGCGTTTCGGCGTGCGCCGCAGCTTCATCGCCTGGATGCTGATGGCGGCCCCGCTCAGCGTGGTCTTCGGGGGCGGCCAAGGGCCGGCATCGGTGCTCTTCGTCGGCATGACGCTGTCGGTGGCGGCCCTCGTGGCGTGGGCCTACACCTGGGGCTTCCGGCTCTACCGCGACTGGTTCTTCCAGCGCTTCGAGCGCAGGGCCTGAACCGGCGGGTTCAGGCCGCGCCGCGGCGGCCGATGGTGGCGCTGCCGATGGCGCCGATGACGCCGCCCAGCACCAGCACGTACCACAGCGCCGCCGTGCCACCGCCCACGTTCACCATGCCCGCGCCGCTGGCCACCAGGGCAAAAGCCGCCAGCAGCGCCAGCACCAGCAGCGGCACGGCGATGAGCCGCGTGGGCAGGGTCACCGCGGGGTCGCGGCTGCCGACGGCCAGCAGGCCGTAGCCGAGCAGCGTGAAGAGCGGGAAGAAGATCCACAGCGACAGCCCCGGTGCGGCCGCCACCCAGCCCATGGGCGCGGCGACCAGCAACGCGGCCGAAGCCAGACCCAGAAGCGCGAGCGCGGCCCCGGCGATGACGAGGAACATGAGCGGTGTCCCGGAAGTGCAGTGGGCGCCAGCATAGCGCCGGCGCTCAGGTGCCGCAGAAGGTCTGGTAGCCGGCCGTCAGCTGCGGTGGCGCGGGTTCGGCAAAACGCAACGAAGACGGGCTCTCGTCGAAGGGACTTCGCAGCGCCGCCAGCAGGCGCTGCAGGGGCGCCAGGTCGTCGTGTTCCGAGGCGGCGGCCAGTGCTTCCTCGACGCGGTGGTTGCGCGGAATCACCCAGGGGTTCACCGCTCGCAGTCGTGCGGCACGGCCAGGGTCGCCTTCCGCGGCGCAGCGCGCGGCCCAGCGCGCCAGCCAAGGGTTCAGCGCAGCGCCTTCGGCGAAGAGCGCGCGCAGCGGGTTGGCGTCGCCCGCGGCGGCGTCGGCCAGGCGGCGCCAGGCCAGCGTGAAGTCCACGCCCTGGGCCTGCAGCAGCGCCAGCCAGTCCTCGGCCAGCGTGGCGTCGCCGTCCTGCGCGGTGCGCAGGCCCAGCTTGGCGCGCTGGCCCTGCAGCAGCGCCTGCGCATACAGCGCGGGGAACTCGTCGATGACTTCGGTGACCTGCGCCACGGCGCGCTGCACGGCGGGCTCGTCGTCTTCGCTGGCCATCAGCGGCAGCAGCGCCTCGGCCAGGCGCGCCAGGTTCCAGCGCGCGATGTGTGGCTGGTTGCCGTAGGCATAGCGGCCGCCGTGGTCGATGCTGCTGAAGACGGTGGCGGGGTCGTAGCCCTCCATGAAGGCGCAGGGGCCGTAGTCGATGGTCTCACCGGAAATCGTCATGTTGTCGGTGTTCATCACGCCGTGGATGAAGCCGACGTTCATCCACTGCGCCACCAGCGTCGCCTGGCGCTGCGCCACGGCGCGCAACAGCGCCAAGGGTGCGTCGGGCGTGCCGGCCAGCGCGGGGTCGTGTCGCGCGATGGCGTAGGCCGCCAGCGCGCGCAGCGTGGCCAGGTCGCCACGGGCGGCGAAGTACTGGAAAGTGCCCACGCGCAGGTGGCTGGCCGCCACGCGCGTGAGCACGGCGCCGGGGAAGGCCGCCTCGCGCTGCACGGCCTCGCCCGTGCCGGCCACGGCCAGCGCGCGCGTGGTGGGGATGCCCAAGGCGTGCATGGCCTCGCCGATGAGCACCTCGCGCAGCATGGGGCCCACGGCGGCCTTGCCGTCGCCACCGCGGGAGAACGGGGTGCGGCCCGAGCCCTTGAAGGCGATGTCCCGGCGGCGGCCCGCGCGATCCAGCACCTCGCCCAGCAGCAGCGCGCGGCCATCACCCAGCTGGGGCGAGAAACCACCGAACTGGTGGCCGGCGTAGGCCTGCGCGATGGGCTCGGCGCCTTCCGGCAGCGTGTTGCCGGCGAACAAGGCGGCACCCTCGGGGCCGGCCAGCGTGGCGGCGTCGAGCCCCAGCTCGTCGGCCAGGGCCTCGTTGAGGAACAGCAGCCGGGGCGCGGGCACGGTGGCGGGCTGCCAGCGCACGAAGGCCCCCGGCAGGTCACGCACGTAGCTGTTGTCGAAGGTGAAGCGGAGCGGGCTCGGTGCGGGCATGCGGCAGTGTGACAGCGCGCGGCGTGCCGGGGTCGGCGTCAAGGTCATGGAGCCTGCGCGCCGCGGGTCGGCCGGTGCCCGGCGTGGCGTTCGCGTTCAGTCCACCTTCGCCGCCGCCTCCCGCAGCTTGTCCTTCCGGCTCTTGCGCCGGCCCTTCACGCCGCCGGTGGCTACGGCCTCGGGCACGGCCACTTCGGTCGGCTCGAAGCCGACGATGCGTTCGCGCGGCACGCGCCGGCCCTGGCGCTTCTCGATGAGCCTGAAGTGCGCCTCGGTGCCGGCGCTGACGAAGCTCACGGCCAGCCCCGCCGCGCCGGCGCGCGCCGTGCGGCCGATGCGGTGCGTGTGGTCCACCGCCGAGCGCGGCAGGTCGTAGTTCACCACCACCGGCAGGCCGGCGATGTGCAGGCCGCGCGCGGCCATGTCGGTGGCCAGCACCACGCGCAGTGCGCCGCCGTGCAGGTCGGCCAGCACGCGCGTGCGCGCGCCCTGGCTGAGGTCGCCGTGGAAGGCCGCCGCCGCCAGGCCGGCGCGGCGCAACTTCTCGGCCACGTGCTCGCTGGCGTAGCGCGTGGCCACGAAGACCAGCACGCGCGGCCAGGCTTCGGTCTCGATCAGGTGGCGCAGCAGTTGCGTGCGCCGCGGTGCGTCCACCTCGATGGCGCGCTGCGTGATGTCGGGCGCGCCGTCGCCGGGCGCGGCGGGCATCTCCACGCGCACCGGGTCGTGGAGCCATGCATCGGCCAGGGCCTGCACGGCGGGCGGGAAGGTGGCCGAGAAGAACAGGTGCTGGCGCTTCGCCGGCAGCAGGGCGGCGAGCCGCTGCAGTTCGTCGGCGAAGCCTTCGTCCAGCAGCCGGTCGGCCTCGTCCAGCACCAGCAGTTCCACGTCATCCAGCTTCACCGCGTTGTGGTCCACCAGGTCCAGCAGCCGGCCCGGCGTGGCGACGATGAGCTCGGCGCCGCCGCGCAGTGCCAGCATCTGCGGGTTGATGGAGACGCCGCCGAAGACCACGGCCACCTTGGCGCGGTCGCTGAGATGCCGGGCAAGATCGGAGAGCGTCTCGCCCACCTGAGCCGCCAGCTCGCGCGTGGGCACCAGCACCAGCGCCTGCGTGCGGCGCCAGGCCGGGCGGTGCACCAGTTCCAGGTGGTTCAGCAGCGCCAGCCCGAAGGCCGCCGTCTTGCCTGAACCCGTGGGCGCGCCGCCCAGCACGTCGCGCCCCTGCAGCGCCGGCGGGATGGCCGCGGCCTGGATGGGCGTGGGGCCGGCGTAGCCGCGCCCGGCGGCGGCGCGCACCATGGGCGGTGACAGGCCCAGTGCAGCAAACGGCGAACTCACAGCCGCCGCACCTTCACCGAGCGCCCCTTCACCTTGCCGGCGTTGAGCTTGCGCAGCGCGGCGTCGGCGATGTCGCGCTGCACCGCCACGTAGGTGGAGAAGTCGTTGACGTCGATCTTGCCGATGGCCGCGCCCGGGAAGCCCATGTCCTTGGTCAGCGCGCCCATCACGTCGCCGGGGCGGATCTTCTCCTTGCGGCCACCCAGGATCTGCAGCGTCACCATCGGCGGGCGCAGCGGCCCGGCGGCGGTGTCGGCCTCCAGCTCGGCGAGCTTGTGCCAGACGCTTTCGCGCCCCTGCATGGCGTCGATGCGGCCCACGCGGCCCATCTCGTCCACGCTCGCCAGGTTGAACACCAGCCCCGATTCCCCGGCGCGCCCGGTGCGGCCGATGCGGTGCACGTGGACTTCCACGTCCGGCGTGATGTCGACGTTGATCACCGCCGCCAGGCCCGCGATGTCCAGCCCGCGCGCCGCCACGTCGGTGGCCACCAGCACGCTGCAGCTGCGGTTGGCGAACTGCACCAGCACCTGGTCGCGGTCGCGCTGGTCCAGGTCGCCGTGCAGTTCCAGCGCCACCAGGCCCTGCGCCTGCAGCACGGCCACGAGGTCGCGGCACTGCTGCTTGGTGTTGCAGAAGGCCAGCGTGCTCTCGGGGCGGAAGTGGTTCAGCAGCAGGCCCACGGCGTGCAGGCGCTCGCTCTCCGTCACCTCGTAGAAGCGCTGCTGGATCTGCGTGGCGGCGATGCGCTCGGCCAGCCGCACCTCCTGCGGCTCGCGCAGGTAGCGCGCGGCGAGTTTCGCCACGTCGTCCGGGTAGGTGGCCGAGAACAGCAGCGTCTGGCGCTTCGTCACCGGCGGGCAGCGCTGCACGATGGCCGCGATGTCCTCGGCGAAACCCATGTCCAGCATGCGGTCGGCCTCGTCCAGCACCAGCGTGTTCAGCGCGTCCAGCGCCAGGCTCTCGCGGCCCAGGTGGTCGAGGATGCGCCCCGGCGTGCCTACCACCACGTGGGCACCGTGCGCCAGGCTCGCCATCTGCGGCTTCATGGTGGCGCCGCCGCACAGCGTGAGCACCTTGATGTTGTCCTCGGCGCGCGCCAGGCGGCGGATCTCCTGCGTCACCTGTTCGGCCAGCTCGCGCGTGGGGCACAGCACCAGCGCCTGCACGCCGAAGTGGCGCGGGTTCAGGTTGGCCAGCAGCGGCAGCGCGAAGGCGGCCGTCTTGCCACTGCCCGTCTTGGCCTGCGCGATGAGGTCCTTGCCGGCCAGTGCCAGCGGCAGGCTGGCGGCCTGGATGGGCGTCATCTGCGTGTAGCCCAGGCGCTGCAGGTTGGCCAGCACGTGGTCCGCCAGGGGCAGGGTGGAGAAGGCGGGGCCGGTGGCCGCGGAAGATTCGGTCATGCGCCGATTGTGGGCGCGCGGCATACGGCCCAGACTGCGGCCATGCCCCTCGCGCCCATCGTCACCATTCCGACGCCGCGGCTGGAGCTCGTGCCGCTGGCCGCCGAGCACCTGGACGACCTGATGGCCGTGAACGGTGACGACCGCGTCACGCGCTTCCTGCCCTACGACACCTGGGCCGCGCGCCAGGACGCCGAGGCCTGGTTCGAACGCATCCAGGGCCTCACCGAGGCCGGCGCGACGCGGCAGCTGGTGCTGCAGCGCCGCAGCGATGCCCGCGTGGTCGGCACGCTGCTGCTCTTCAAGTTCGACGAAGCCAGCCAGCGGCTCGAGGTGGGCTACGCCCTGGCACACGACTGCTGGGGCCAGGGCCTGATGCGCGAAGCCGTGCAGGCCGCCTGCGCCCATGCCTTCGGTGCGCTGGGCCTGCGCCGGCTGGAGGCCGAGGTGAACCCGGCGAACCTCGCTTCCTGCCGCCTGCTGCAAGCCCTCGGCTTCCAGCTGGAAGGCACGCTGCGGCAACGCTGGACGGCCAAGGGCCACAGCTACGACACCCACCTGTTCGGCCTGCTGCTGCAGGACTGGCAGCTCTTGCATCCCGATGCAGCGCCTGTCGAGAATGCGCTGCGCCATCCGTCGTGACGTCAGCGCGACCCGTCAGCACGCGCCGAGGAGAACCCATGCCCACGAAGACCCAGCCCGCCCCCGCCACCCGCCTCGTCCTTCTGGTCGCCACACGCAAGGGCGCCTGGCTGTTCCACGGCGACACGAAACGCAAGGCCTGGGTGACCGACGGCCCGCACTTCCTGGGCCACACGCTGAGCCACCTGCAACTGGACCCGCGCGACGGCCGCACGCTGCTGGCCGCGGCCAAGACCGGCCACCTGGGCCCCACCATCTTCCGCTCCACCAACCTCGGCAAGACCTGGAAGGAAGCGAAGCAGCCGCCGGCCTTCGCCGCGCCCACGAACGGCCTGCCGGCGCGTTCGGTGGACCACACCTTCTGGCTCACGCCCGGCCATGCCAGCGAACGCGACACCTGGTACGCCGGCACTTCGCCGCAGGGCCTGTTCCGCTCGGAAGACGGCGGCAACAGCTGGGCGCCGCTGTCCAGCGTCAACGACGACCCGCAGTTCCGCGAATGGATGGGCACGGTGCAGGACGGCACGCCCGACGGCCCCAAGCTGCACTCCCTGATCGTCGACCCGCTGGACGCGGCGCACCTGATGTTCGGCATGTCCGGCGGCGGCGTGCACGAGTCCTTCGACGGCGGCCGCAGCTGGCAGGCGCTGGTGCGCGGCATGGAGGTGGTGGGCGGCTTCGACCCCAGCACCAACACGTTCCATGACCCCCACTGCCTGCGCCTGTGCCCGACGATGCCCACGCGCATCTACCAGCAGAACCACTGCGGCATCTACCGCATGGACCGCACGGGCGACCCGGCACAGGACAGCTGGCAGCGCATCGGCCGCAAGATGCCCAAGCGCGTGGGCGACATCGGCTTTCCGATGGTGGTGCACCCGCACGACGCCGACGTGGCTTGGGTGTTCCCCATGGACGGCAGCGACGTCTGGCCGCGCACCAGCCCCGCCGGCCAGCCCGCCGCCTACATGACGCGCAACGCCGGCCGCACCTGGCAGCGCCTGGACCAGGGCCTGCCCGAGGCACAGGCCTGGTGGACGGTCAAGCGCCAGGCGATGACGGCGGACACCCAGCCGGTGCCCGCCCTGTACCTGGGCACCACCAGCGGCGAGCTGTGGATCGGCCGCGAAGAAGGGGCGCGCTGGACGAACATCGCGCGCCACCTGCCGGAGATCTACGCCGTGGAAGTGGCGACGCTGGCGTGAAGGTCCTGATCCCCTCGGCGCTGCAGTCCTACACGCGGGCCGTGCACGTGGAAGCCGGCGGCGACACGCTGCTGGCGATGTTCGACGAACTCGACGCGCGCTACCCGGGCCTGCGCTTCCGCGTCGTCGACGAACAGCAGCGGCTGCGGCCGAACATGCGCATCTTCGTCAACGGCGCCGACGTGCGCGAGCTGCGGCACGCGCTGCGGCCCGACGACTTCGTGGCCGTGGTGCTGGCGCTCAGCGGGGGCTGAGCGGCGCGGCTGGCGCCACCGACGCGCCGGCCACGCCATGCCGGGCCAGCGCTTCGGCGACGAAGCCGCTGGCCTTCACCGACTCGACGAACCCGGCCAGCGCCGCGGCCGCCGCCGGCCCGCGCCCCTTGGGCAGGCCCATGGCCTGCTGGATGACCATGAAGCGGCCGCCCAGCAGGCGCAGCCCACCCAGGCGCTGCGCCTCGGCCTGCAGCTGCTGCTTCACGCCGGCGGCCACGTCCGAACCGCTGGCGAGGAAGGTCTCCACCACCGCTGGCGAACTGGGCGCGCGCACCAGCGTGGCCTGCTTCAGCTCGCGCGTGAGGAAGAGGTCGTAGGCGCTGCCCTGGCCGACGACGACGCTGCGGCCGCCGGCGTCCACCTCCTCGTTGGCTTGCAGCGGTGAAGCGTCGCGCACGAGGTAGCAGCCCTCGATGAGCAGGTAGGGCGCGGTGAAGGCGATGCCGGCGCCGCGCGCGGGGTCGATGGCGAAGAAGCCGATGTCGGCCTGCTCGTCGGTGACGGCCTGCACCGACTTGGCGGCGGTGTCGAAGGCCACCAGCTCCAGCGGCACGCCCAGCTGCTGCGCGAAGGCGCCGGCCAGGTCCACCGAGACGCCGCAGGGCGCGCCCGTGGCGGGGTCAATGCCGGCCAGGATGGGGTTGCCGAGGTTGATGGAAGCGCGCAGCCGGCCGGTGGGCGTGAAGGCGTCGCGCAGGGCGCTGTCGGTGGGCATGGTGCGGGCTCCTGATTCGAGGGCCGAGACGGTATCACCGCCGCCACCCAGGCCCCCGCCGGCGCCCCGCCACCGGCTACTGCTTCGCGCCTTCAGCCAGGCGACGGCCCAGCCCCACGCCGTAGGGCGCGGCACGGGCGAACAGCATCGGGTCCGGCGAGGCCTCCACGCCCTTGGGCAGCACCGTGGGCACGTAGGTGATGGCCAGGCAGTCGCCCCCGCCATCGGCGGACACGGACTTGATGGTCAGGCGCCCCAGGGTCACCTTGCGGCGGTCTTCGGGCAGCGGATGCACAACGCTGTCGATGCGGTCGCCGGGCTGGGCCAGCTGCAGCTTGAAGTCGAAGGCCACGTTGCCGGCCGCGACGCGCTGGCGCAGGTCGTCGAACAGGAAGCTCGGGCCCTTGGCCTTGGCCTCCTCGTCGCTCAGCCCCTGCGTGCCGGCGACGGGCTCGAAGGTCCACTTGCCGAGCTGCTTGTCGCCCTGGCCGTTGACGAAGCCGAAGGTGTGCACACCCCAGTAGTTGACGCTGCCGAAGCTGGCCGGCACCGGCTGGCTGGCGAAGTACTTGCCTTGCAGCAGGACCTCCGGGTTGGCGTCGGCGAAGGCCTTCACCTTGGCCGGGTCGGCGGCCTTGGTGGCGGGATCGGGCTGCAGGGACTGCAGCCGGCCCAGGAACTGTTCGGGCGTGGCGGCGCCGAAGACCGGCGCGGAGATGTTGCCCATCTGCCAGAGCTCGCCGCCCGGCAGGTTGAACTGGAGCGCGAGGTTGCGCTGGCTCTTGGTGTTGTCGGCCGCACGCGGGTTGGCGCCGCCCACCGAGAAACGCACGGTCACCGGCACGGGCTTGCCGCTGAAGGCCGACGACACCGACAAGGCACGCCCTTCGGCGCTGCCGACGAACTCGCCCACCGCGCAGATGCCCTTGGCCCCGGAGCGCCGGTAGCCTTCGAACTTGCCGAAGGTGGACTCGAACTGGTTGAGCAACTGCTGCGGATCGACGTCAGCGGATGCGGGCAGGCAGGCCAGCATGGCGCTGCATCCCAGCGTGCCGAGGATGAGGGAATGGCGGGGTCTGGATGTCATGGCTGCTCCTGGGGTGGCGGGTGACTTCGGCAGGGCATCGGAACGCGTGGCCTGGCCTGCGTGGGTCGGACGGGCGAGCCACTTATTACGCAGCCGTTGCCGCTGCGGATGCACGCAGGCTCCGGCGGCGCGGCATGTCGACAATGCAGACCATGTCCCCGGCCCCCTGGAGCTACACCGTCTCGGTCCGCGAGCTTTGCGAGTTCACCGCCAAGCGCGGTGACCTGGACCGCCGCTTCACGCCCTCGGCCACGGCGCTGGAAGGGCTGATGGGGCAGAACACCGTGGCCCAGCGCCGCGGCCCGGACTACGAGACCGAGATCGCGCTGGAGACCACCTGCGGCCCGCTGCGCGTGCGCGGCCGCGCCGACGGCCACGACCCGCGGCGGCGCAGCCTGGAAGAGATCAAGACCATCCGCGGGCAGCCGGACGACATCCCCGCCAACCGCCGGCAGCTGCACTGGGCGCAGCTGCAGACCTATGGCGCGCTGTTCTGCCGCGCGCGCGGGCTTCCCGAGATCGCGCTGGTGCTGGTGTACTTCGACGTCGCGAGCCAGACCGAGACCGAGCTGCGTCAGATCTTCGGCGCCGAAGAGTTGGAGGAAGCGCTGTCGGCACGTTGCGCGGCCTTCCTGGCCTGGGCGCAGCAGGAAGCCGAACACCGCGCGGCGCGCGACGCGGCACTGCAGGCGCTCGCGTTTCCGCAAGCGGCGTTCCGCGCCGGCCAGCGCGACCTCGCCGAGGCCGTCTACCGCACGGCCGCCCACGGGCGCAGCCTGCTGGCCCAGGCGCCCACGGGCATCGGCAAGACCGTGGGCACCTTGTTCCCGCTGCTGCGCGCCATGCCGCTGCACGGCATCGACAAGCTGGCCTACCTCACCTGCAAGGGCACAGGGCGGCTCACCGCGCTGGAAGCGCTGGGCGACCTGCGCGCGGGCACGGCCGGCCAGGCGCTGCGCGTGCTGACCCTGGTGCCCAAGGACGAAGGCTGCGAGCACCCGGACAAAGCCTGCCACGGTGACGCCTGCCCGCTGGCCCGCGGCTTCTACGACCGCCTGCCCGCCGCCCGCCAGGAAGCCGTGGCACTGGGCTGGCTGGACGCGGCGGGCCAGCGCCAGATGGCCCTGCGCCACGGCGTCTGCCCCTACTACCTGGGCCAGGAACTCGTGCGCTGGGCCGACGTGCTGGTGGGCGACGTGAACCACCTGTTCGACATGCAGGGCCTGCTGTGGGGCCTGAGCCAGGCGCTCGACTGGCGGCTGGCGGCGCTGGTGGACGAGGCGCACAACCTGGTGGACCGGGCACGGCAGATGTACAGCGCCGAGTTGCGCCTCGGGCCGCTGCGGGCCGCGGCGCAGGCCGCACCCGGCGCCGTGAGCGGCCCGCTGGCGGCGCTGGTGCAGGCCACCGAAGAGCTGGTCAAGGAACAGGCAGCGCCCTACGAGGTGCTGGAGACCGTGCCCGAGGCCTTCGCGCAGGCCTTGCAGGCCGCGGCCGGCGCGCTGTCGGAGCACTTCCACCAGCACCCCTTGAGCGTGGGTGCGCTCCTGGACTTCCACTTCGAGCTGCAGCGCTTCCTGCGGCTGGTGGAGGCCTTGAGCGATCACTCGCTGTTCGACGTGCAGGCCCTCGCCGAGGACGCCGCGCTGGGCGTGCGCAACGTGGCACCGGCCTGCTTCCTGCGGCGGCGCTTCGAGGCCCTGCACAGCGTCACGTTGTTCTCGGCCACGCTGTCACCGCCGGACTACGCCATCCAGCTGCTGGGTCTGCCGCAGAACACGGCCTGGATCGACGTGCCGCCGGCCTTTCCCGCGGAGCACCTGAGCGTGCACGTCGCCGACGGCATCTCCACGCGCTACGCCCACCGCGAACGCTCGCTGCGACACCTCGGCGCCGTGATGGGCCGGCAGTTCGACGCCCACCCGGGCAACTACCTCGCGTTCTTCAGCAGCTTCGACTACCTGGACAAGGCCGCCGCGCTGCTGGCCAGGCTGCGGCCGGACATCCCGCAATGGCGACAGCAGCGGCGCATGGACAGCGCCGCGCGCGCCGGGTTCCTGGCGCGCTTCCAGCCCCAGGGCCAGGGCATCGGGTTCGCGGTGCTGGGCGGCGTGTTCGCCGAAGGCGTGGACCTGCCGGGCCCGCTGCTCATCGGCGCCTTCATCGCCACGCTGGGGCTGCCGCCCGTGTCGGTGATGCAGGACCACGTGCAGGCCCGGCTGGACAAGCTCTTCGGCGTCGGCCACGGCTACGCCGATCTCGTGCCGGCGATGCAGCGCGTGGTGCAGGCGGCCGGCCGCGTGCTGAGGACGCCCGATGACCGCGGCTGGCTGTGGCTGCTGGACGACCGCTACCGCCGGCCGGAGGTGGTGGCGCTGCTGCCGGCGTGGTGGGACGTCCGGGGCCCGGCCTCCGCGCGCTGAGGCGGCGATCAGCCGGCCGCGTCGAAGGCCTGGCGGAGCCAGCCCAGCAATTGGGCATCGATCTCCGCCTCGCTCTGGATGCGCGTGGTGGCGTTGCACATGCTGCCCGCGGGCTGCACCTTCAACCGCGCGTGGGCCGGCAGGTCCTTGGCGTTGAGGCCGATTTCGATGCTGTCCTTCGTGGCCGGCCCCACCATCGCGAACTGCTTCTTGCGGCGCAGGCTGACATAGGACTTCTTGGGTGCCTCCTCGAAGCTGCCGAAGGCCCGGAGCTTCGACATCACCGCTTCATGGAGCGGCCGCAGCCCGGCCTTGGCGCCGACGTAGATGGCCTCGAGCGCGTCGCCACCGGCCGCCGGGGCCACGGCGGCCGGTGCACCGGCGCCCAGGTCGGGCACCGGCTTGTCGAAGAAGAGCGCCACCGTGTTGGCGTCGCCGTAGCCGAGCTTGAAGTGCTCCATCAGCCAGCTGCGCCGGTCGCTGTGCCGGGCGGCGCCGCTGGCGGCCACGGCGGCGTGCAGCTCGGCGATGGTCTTGCCGGTGCGGGCCTGGATGTTCCTGAGCTGCGTGAGCGTGGCGGCGGCGGGGTCGGCCATGGCGGGATCCTTTCGGGCGGGGCCCAGGCCCCGATGGTGCCCGCGCGGCGGAAAGCGCCCCACGGGGAACTCCCGCAGGCGGGCCGCGAAACGGACCACCCCGCCCGTGCCGCGGCCGATCGGTGCTACGGTCGCACCGTGAACGCCCACGATCCCATTGACCGCTGGCTGCAGCAGCGGCCCCATCTGGTGCTCGACGGTGCACTGGCCACCGAGCTGGAGCGCCGAGGCGCCGACCTGCGCGACGCGCTCTGGTCGGCGCGCCTGCTGATCGAGCAGCCCGGGATGATCCGCGCCGTGCACCTGGACTACTTCCGGGCCGGCGCCGACGTGGCCACCACCGCGAGCTACCAGGCCAGCTTCGAGGGCTTTGCGCGGCGCGGCCTCTCGCACGAGGATGCGGCGGCGCTGATGCGCCTGTCGGTGCGGCTGGCCTGCGAGGCCCGCGACCAGGCGCTGGCCGAACGCGCACCGGCCGATGCCCGGCCGGCGCCGCTGGTGGCGGCCTCGGTCGGACCTTACGGCGCGGTGCTGGCCGACGGCTCCGAGTACCGCGGCCGCTACGGCCTGGACGAGGCGGCGCTGTTGAACTTCCACCGCCCGCGGCTGCAACTGCTGGCCGCCAGCGGCGCCGACCTGCTGGCCTGCGAGACCCTCCCCTGCATCGCCGAAGCCCGCGCCCTGGCGCGCCTGATGGACGAGGCCGGGACACGGGGCTGGATCAGCTTCAGTGCCCGCGACGGCGGCCACGTCTGCGAAGGCGACAGCATCGAAGACGCCGTGGCGGCGGTGCAGGGCTTCGACAGCGTGGTGGCGATCGGCGTGAACTGCACCCCCCCGCAGCACGTGGCCGAGCTGCTGGTGCGGGCGCGCACGCGCACCGCCAAGCCGCTGCTCGCCTACCCCAATGCCGGCGAAACCTGGGACGCCCGGGCCAAGCGCTGGCTGCCCGCGGCCGAGTGCGCGCATCGGCCCTTCGAGGACCTGGCCATGGACTGGGCGGCAGCCGGCGCCCGCCTGATCGGCGGCTGCTGCCGCACGGGCCCGGCGCAGATCGCCGCGCTTGCCGGGCGCTGGTGACGGCCGGCCGGGCCGACATCGACTTGCTTGCTTCAGGTCATGGCGCCCGCGCAGCGCGGCGCTAAGCTGTCCCCATCATGCGTCGGCTGATCCTCGTCCTGTTCGCCTTGGCCCTGATGGGCCAGGGTGCGCTGGCGTCGCTGGCACCTGGCTGCCTGGCGGACCCCTGCTGCGCCGAAGAAGCCTCCGCACCCTGGGACAGCCTGGCGCCGGTGCGGGCGGACGACGCCGCCGCGTCCCACGTCCCCTGCGACGCGGCCGACGCACCCTGTGGACAGGACGGCTGCCACTGCCACGAGGCGGCCTTCACGGCGCTGCTGGTGGCGGTGCCGGTGCTGCCACCGGCCGGCAAGGCGCCCATCGTGTCGGCGCCTTACCTGCAACCATCGGCCCAGCACGTGCCCGACAGCCCACAGCGGCCACCCCGCGCCGGCGCTCGCTGAGCCCGCCACATGGCGGCGCCAGGCCGCTCCGCGCGGCCCCGAGCGCCCGCCCCGACCCCTTGTTCCGACCTGACGGGCGCCGCAGACGCGGCCGCCCACGGAGTTCCCCATGAGCCGCAAGACCCAGAAAAGCCACAGCCCCGCCGAAGCCTCTCCGGCCCCAGCCGCGCCGGCGCCCGCACCGGACCGAAGCCGCAGGAACCTCTTCATCGCCGCAGGCGCCACGGCGGCCATCGTCGCGGGCGGTGGCGTGGTGTTCCTCGGCCGCGGCAGCGACGAGGAAGACGCCCGCATGGCGCAACGGCCCGGCCTGGTCAACCCGCAGGCGCCGACGGTGGGCGACGCCGCCGCCAAAGTGCAGATCGTGGAGTTCCTGGACCCCGCCTGCGAAACCTGCGCGGTCTTCTACCCCATCGTCAAGCAGGTGCTGGCCGAGCACCCGGGGAAGATCCGCCTGAGCCTCCGCCACGTGCCCCTGCACCCGGGCGCCGACTACGTGGTGGCGCTGCTGGAAGCCAGCCGCAAGCAGGACAAGTACTGGCCCACGCTGGAGACCCTGCTGAAGACGCAGGACCGCTGGGTGATCCGCCACGTGGTTCAGCCGCAGGGCGCGCTGGCCGTGCTGGAAGGCTCGGGGCTGGTCTGGGACCAACTCGCCCTGGACATGGCTTCGGACGAAGTGAAGCAGCGCGTGGCACGCGACCGCGCCGACGCCGCCCTGCTGGGCGTGAAGCAGACGCCCGAGTACTTCGTCAACGGCCGCCAGATGGACAGCTTCGGCCGCCAGCAGTTGCTGGACCTCATCGACCGGGCGCTGCGGAGGGCCTACCCGTGATCACCCCGACGTCTTGCCGCCGCCTCCTGCTGCGCCTGACCCTGGGCCTGGCCCTGGGGCTGGCCGCATGGGCCGGCGCCCTGGCGCAGGAAGCCGCGCAGCGCATGGAAGTCTTCGTGCGCGAGGGCTGCCCGCACTGCGCCAAGGCCGAGGAGTTCCTGAAGGGCCTGGCGCAGCAGCGGCCCGCGCTGGAGATCGTCATCCGCGACGTCTCCAAGGAGCCGGCCGCGATGCAGCGCCTGCAGGACATCGCACGCGAGCAGCAGAGCGGCAACGCGCGCGTGCCGGCCTTCTTCGTGGGCGGGCAGCTCATCTTCGGCTACTCCGAGGAAGCCTCCACCGACCGGCTGATCCTGGGCGCGCTGCAGGGCCGCCGGGCGCAGCCCGCGGCCGGCGCGGCTTCGGCCGCCGACGCCACCAGCTGCGCCCTGCAGGAGGCCTCCACCTGCAAGGCCGAAGTGCCGCCGGACGAGGACTTCCAGGTCACGGTGTTCGGCCGCACCGTGACGCTGGACGACGTGGGCCTGCCCGCCTTCACCATCGCCATGGGCCTGCTCGACGGACTGAACCCCTGCTCGATGTGGGTGCTGATCCTCATGATCTCGCTGCTGGCCACGCTGAACGACCGCAAGCGCATGCTCGCCATCGCCGGCACCTTCGTGCTGGTGGAGGGCATCGCCTACTTCGTGTTCATGGCGGCCTGGCTGAACCTGTTCCTGCTGATCGGCCTGTCGCGGGCTTCGCAGCTGGCCATCGCGGCCATCGCCATCGTCGCCGGGCTGATCAACATGAAGGACTTCATCGCGCCCGGCGTGGGCGTGTCGCTGTCGATCCCGGACCAGTCCAAGCCCGGCATCTACGCGCGCATGCGGGCCATCCTGCAGGCCAGGAGCCTGCCGGCGGCCATCGTCGGCGTCATCGTGCTGGGGCTGCTGGTGCAGGTGGTGGAGTTCCTGTGCACCTCGGGCTTCCCCGCGCTGTTCACGCGCATCCTCACCTTGCGGCAGCTGGACTCGGCCAGCTACTACGGCTATCTGCTGCTCTACAACGCGGCCTACATGTTCGACGACGTCGTGGTGCTGGCCATCGGCGTCACCACGCTGTCCAACCGTCGCCTGCGCGAGAAGGAGGGCCGCTGGCTCAAGCTGCTCAGCGGCGTGGTGATGGTCGGGCTGGGCGTTTACCTGATCGTCAGTTGAGCGGCGTGCCGGCCAGCAGCTCGTCGACCTGCGGCGCGCCCATCGGGCGCCCCAGCAGGTAGCCCTGCCCTTCCTGCACGCCCAGCTCGCGCAGCAGAGCCAGCTGCTGCTCGGTCTCCACGCCTTCGGCAATCACCTTGTGGCCCAGCGTGCGCCCGAGCGTCAGCATCGCGCGCACGATCTCCAGGTTCTGCCGGCTCTCGTGCATGGAGGTCACGAAAGAGCGGTCGATCTTCAGGCTGTCGATCGGCAGCCGCCCCAGGTACGACAGCGACGAATAGCCGGTGCCGAAGTCGTCGATCGAGAAGCGCACGCCACTGGCCCGCAGGCCGGCCATGGTGCGCAGCGCGACATCCAGCCGTCCCATCAGCATGGTCTCGGTCAGCTCCAGGGTCAGGCTGCCGGCGCTGGCCTGGTGGCGCCGCAGCACCTGCCCGACATGCGTCACGAGGCTCGGGCGCGCGAGGTCGCGGCCGCAGATGTTCACGTGCATGGACAGGGGTTGCCGCTCCGGACGGCCGGGCTGCCAACGCGCGAGCTGGGCCATCGCCTGGTCGATGACCCAGTCGGTCAGCGCCTCGATGTGGCCCGACTCCTCGGCCAGGGCGATGAACACCGCCGGGCTGATGGCGCCGCGCTGCGGATGCTGCCAGCGTGCCAGGGCCTCGAAGCCGGCGAGCTGGAAGGGTTCGATCTGGTAGATGGGCTGGTAGTGCACGCTCAGCTGCCCTTCGCCGATGGCGCGCCGCAGGTCGGTCTCGAGCGCGAGCTTCTCGGCCGCCTTGTGGTGCATGCTCCGGTCGAAGCGCACGACGCGTCCGCGGCCCGCGGCCTTGGCCTCGTACATCGCCAGGTCGGCGTCGCGCATGATCTCGTCGGCCGTGCGTTCGCCGAGATCGCTGAAGGTGATGCCGACGCTCACCCCCGGCACCACCTCGGTACCCTGGATGCGGGCCGGCCGGCTCAGGGCCTCGAGCACGCGGTCGGCCAGGGGCAGCACGGTGTCGGGTTCGCCCGGCCTGCCCACCAGCACGGCGAACTCATCGCCGCCCAGGCGCGCCACCAGGCCCGCGGCGCCCACGCTGGCGCGCAGCCGGGCGGCCACCTCCAGCAGCAGCAGGTTGCCGGCGCCATGGCCGAGGCTGTCGTTGACGAGCTTGAAGCGGTCGAGGTCCAGGTACAGCACGGCGAAGCGCTGGCCGGCGTCGAGCCGGGCGCGCGCCACCGCGGCTTCCAGCGCTTCATTGAAGCTGTGGCGGTTGGCCAGGCCGGTGAGGTCGTCGTGGTAGGCGATGTGGTTGAGGCGGCTCTCGGCGACGTGGCGCGAGGTGATGTCGTGCAGCTGGTAGATCAGGCAGGGGCCGCCGCCTTCCGGGTCCTCGTAGGGGCTGCAGTGGACGGCCACCCAGATGGTCTGGCCGTCGCGGCGCCTGACCTCCAGCTCCATCGAGAAGGCGTCGTCACGCGAGACCCGCGCGGCCTGGGCGCGGCGTTGCAGCAGCGGCGCGTCGGCGGCATCCAGCAGCGTCTGGAAGGGCAGGCCCACCACGTCGGCGGGGGCCAGCTTCAGCAAGGCCAGCAGCGCATCGTTGGCCTGCTGCACGCTGCCGTCCGGCCTGACGATGACCATGCCGATGGCCGCGTGGCTGAACGCCGCGGCGAAGCGCTGGTGGCTGAGCGTGGCTTCGTGCTGCGCCTTCGCCAGCTCGGCCTCCTGGCGCTGGCGCTCGGCTTCCTGGCGCTGCACGGCGACGCGCAGCAGGAACATGATGACGATCGCCGCCAGCGCCGTCACCACCAGCGGCGTGGCCCCGGAACGCTGCGCCTGCAGGTGCACCAGCCCGGCGATGCCCGCCGAGGCCACGTAGATGGCGGCCATCCAGCTGGAGTCGGCCAGCCAGCGCAGCGGCGCCAGCGCTTCGCGGCGCTTGAGCGCCGACATGGCCATCAGCGGCACCAGCGACAGCACGAAAGGCAGCAGCGACACCAGGACCAGCGCCGCCATGGCCGCCGACGCTGCGCCAAGCCCTCGGCCAGCCAGCGCGGTCTTCACGAGCTCGAAGGCCCAGGCGCAGACGGCCATCGCGGCCATCGCCGCCGAGGGCGTGGCCAGCCGCGTGCTCAGGCGCTTGTTGAAGCGCAGCGTGCCGGCCAGCGCGTCGATGCCCGAAGCCAGCACGGCCGCCGCCGGCCCGATGGTGGCCAGCACGCCGAACACGAACACGTCGCCGATGCTCAGCGAGTAGATCGAGCGCGGCAGCTTGATCGACAGGCTGGAGGCCAGGGCCACCAGCCCCAGCGCCAGCAGCAGGGGCCAGCCGGCGGTCTCCGGCGCGGAGACGAGTTGCCACGAGGCCCAGCCCATCGCGATGGCACCTGCCCCGGTGATGGCCAGCCAGGCGGCCCGCGCCCGCGGCGGAAAGTCGTGGAGGACACGGCGCACGAAGGCCTGCCACGGCGACGTGGCGCGCGCGGCGGCGGTCAGGGGTTCGGGCATGGGCTGGGCATCGGGCGCTGGCACAGGCAATGCTGCACGTTGTAGCGCGGAAAACGCCACCATCACGGCATCGGCCGGCCGCGCGCGGACTTGAGCGCCCGCGCAGGACCAAAACGCCGGCGGCGCGCCGGCCGTTGCTGTCGATCGGGCATGGTCCCGTTCGTCGAATGTCTACGGGGCCCGCCCGGCCGGGCGCCCCGGCCCACCCACCCGACAGGAGCGCAGGCATGTCCTACATCGACGGTTTCGTGATCGCGGTCCCCACCGCCAGCAAGCAGGCGTTCATCGAGCACGCGCGCCATCTCGACCCGATCTTCCTGGAGCTGGGCGCCCTGCGCGTGATGGAATGCTGGGGCGACGACGTCCCCGACGGCAAGCTCACCGACTTCCGCCGCGCCGTCCAGGCCACCGCCGAGGAGACGGTGGCGTTCTCGTGGGTGGAGTGGCCCGACAAGGCCACGCGCGACGCGGGCATGAAGAAGATGATCGAAGACCCCCGCATGGACCCCTCCACGCCAGGCAACCCGCCCATGCCCTTCGACGGCAAGCGCATGATCTTCGGCGGCTTCGAGACGGTGGTCGAAGTGAAGCCTTGATCGGCCGGGCGGCCGGCACGGAGTCAGGGGCCCGGCGCCAGCAGGTCCAGGACGGCCGCCGCCTCCGCTTCCACCTGCCGGCGTATCGCCGCCTGCAGCTGGGCATGCGCCTGGCGCCGGGCTTCGGCTTGCGCGCGCAGGTCCCGGGCCGCCTCCATCTGGCCTGCCATCTCCGCCACGCGTGCGCGCAGCGTCAGCAGTTCGAGTTCGGCACCGGCATTGGACTCGCCACGGACCAGGCTCTCCATCCGGTCGACCTCGGCCACGGCCGCGTCGCTGTCACCCGCATCGAGCAGCAGCGTGGCCAGGCGGGAGCGGCTTCGCATCTCGAAGACCCGAAAGCCCGCCTCGGCGGCCTCCTGGGCGCAGGCGCGCTGCAGGCCAAGCGCCTCCTGCGTCTGCCCGCAGACGGCGAGCGCGGCAGCCACGTTGCCACGCAGCACGGTGCGACGGAACAGGTTCGGCTCCTGGGTGCAGTGGGCCCACGCCAGCCCGGCATGACGCCGCAGGCGCTGTGCCAGCGCTGCCAGGCGTGCGCCGTCGCCAGCTGCCCGGGCCTGCTCCACGCCCTCCAGGAGCAGCGCGAGCAGGGTGTTGAGCACGGTCGTGCGCGTGGCCTGATCCTGTGTCTCGCTGGCGCGCGACAGGGCCTGCAGCAGCAGCAGTTCGCCGTCGTCGACGTCGCCGGCGCGACCGCAGAGCCCGCCCAGCAGGGCCAGGGCCTGGTGGGCGTGGCTGTCCAGCCCGTGCTGCTGCGCCAGCATCTGGGCTGCGCGGGCGAGCGCCGAGGCACGCAGGTGGATGCCCAGTTCCGACAGCGACAACGCCAGCCGCAGCTGCGTCTCGCACACCCGGTCGTGCTGCTCCAGGCGCTGCCAGGCCTGCAGCGCCAGGTGGCCGTGCTGCAGCGCGTCGGCGAAACGCCCGAGCGAGAACAGATGCAGCACCAGCAGCGACTGCGCCTCGGCGTGGCCGAGCTCATCACCCAGATCGAGCGCCAGCCCGGCGGCGTTGCTGGCGTGGAACACCGCTTGTTCGGCGTGGCCCTGGCTGCTCGCCTGTCGAGCCTCCTGCAGGGCCTGCTGGAGCAACTGCGAACTCTCCATGGCCGGGATTGTCGCAGCCGAAGCCCGGATCCCTGTCCCGACTGGCGGCCCAAGCTGATGCACACTGCCCGGGTCCACCGGAGGAATCTTCATGCCCTTGACCCGCCGATCACTTTTCGCGGCTGCGGCCGCCGTGCTGCTGGCCACCCCGGTCTCCGCGGCCTCGCCCTCCAAGGTCAACCCCGACCTGGCCCAGGCCGCACGCGCACAGGGCCAGGCCGAGGCGCTCATCGTGCTGGCCGACCAGGCCACGCCCACGATCGCGCCGCTGTCGGCCGATGCGGACTACAAGCAGCGCCGGCGCGCGCTGGTGCAGGCGCTGCGCACGCGCGCCGACCGGCAGCAGCTGGGTCTGCGCCTGTGGCTGGAGTCGCGCGGCATCGCCTACCGGGCCTACTGGATCACCAACATGGTCCAGGCCCGGCTGACGCCCGACGAGCTCGAGGCGCTGGCCGCGAGGTCCGAGGTGGCGCGCCTGGAAACCAACCCCTCGATCGCGGCCCGCTTGCCGAAGCCCGAACGTGACACCCCGGTCGAAAGCCGGTCCGATGCCACGCTGGCCGTGGAGTGGGGCGTGACGAAGATCCGCGCTCCCGAGGTCTGGGCCAACGGCATCACCGGCCAGGGCGTCGTCATCGGTGGCGCCGACACCGGTTACCGCTGGGCGCACCCGGCACTGCAGCCGCACTACCGCGGCTGGAACGGCACCAGCGCCGACCACAACCACCACTGGCACGACGCCATCCATGTCGCCAACAGCCAGTGCCCGGCGAACTCGCCCGCGCCCTGCGACGACGACGGCCACGGCACCCACACCGCCGGCACCTTCGCCGGGGGCGATGGCGGCAGCAACCAGATCGGCGTGGCGCCGGGCGCCAAGTGGATCGGCTGCCGCAACATGAACGCCGGCAACGGCACGCCGGCCACCTACATCGAGTGCATGCAGTGGATGATGGCGCCCACCGACCTGGCCGGGAACAACCCCGACCCCGACCTGGCGCCCGACATCATCAGCAACTCCTGGGGCTGCCCCGCCTCGGAGGGGTGCACCGTCGGCAACGAGCTGGCGCAGGCCGTGGGTCACCTCACTTCGGCCGGCATCCTGTTCGTGGCGGCGGCCGGCAACGACGGCCCGCAGTGCGCGACGATCCGCGACGCACCGGCCACCTACGGCACGGCCTTCACCGTCGGCGCCACCGACATCAACGACCGCCTCGCCAGCTACTCCAGCCGCGGCCCGCTGACCGCCACGCGCACGAAGACCCGCGTCTATGACGGCAAGGTGGACCTCTCCGCGCCGGGCTCCAACGTGCGATCGGCCTTTTCGGCGACGGGCTATGCCAGCCTCAGCGGCACCAGCATGGCCACACCGCACGTGGCCGGCGCGGCGGCGCTGGTGATGTCCGCGGCGCCCTGGCTCAAGGGGCAACCAGAGCAGGTGATGGCGCTGCTGCGACAGACCGCGCAGCGCACGGGCATCGCCAACACCTCGACGCAGGCGAACCAGGTCTGTGTCCGGTGGACCGCCGCCGACTGGCCCAACCCGATGATCGGCTGGGGCCGCCTGGACGCCTTCGCGGCCTACCAGGCAGCGGTGCAGACGCAGCCGCCGCGGGCGCAGGGCGGGCGCTGACAGGGGCTCAGGGCCGCTCGCACTGCGGCCGCCACCGCTCGAACCCCTCCTGCGGCAGTTCGTCACATCGGCACGAACGCCGGCGGCCAGCACCCTAGACTGGCCGCCATGGAACCACGCTTCGAGGCTCGGTCAGGGATCGCTTCGTCGGCCGGCCTCGGGCGGAGCCCGGGGCTCGTGGACATCGTGCCCGAGGTCACTGCCGGCCTCGACCCCTGGCGAACCTGTCTGGTCGTGTCCCGTGCGGGCGGCGACGATGCCGCGGTCAGGGACGCGTTCGTCTCGCACCGGATTCGACCGCACTTCGCCAGCGATCCATCGTCCTCGTTCGATCTCATGGACCAATGGCACTTCGATGCCCTCGTGGTGGAGACCGACGTCGTGAGCACGGCCCACCGGGCCTTGCTCCTGTCGTTCAACCTGAACAAGGGGTCGCCCCGGCTGCTGGTGCTGGACGACTGGGCGTCGGCGCGGCGTGCCGGCATCTCGCCGCTGGACGACGACGTCGCACTGGCCCCGGCGCCCGCCGAGTGGCCCAGGGTGGCGATGTCGCTGCGCAGGCTGCTCAACCGCGGCGAAGTCGTCGCTTCGGCGCGTCAGCCTGCGGAGTTGCGCGCGCAGTTGCGCGTGGGGCCGCTCACGCTGGACCGGCCCGGCCTGTGTGCCTGGATGCACGGTCAGTGCCTGCCGCTGAAGTGGATGGAGCTCTCCGTGCTCTGGAGTCTGGCCACCAACTCCGGCATCGTGGTCAGCCGCACGGCGATCGCACACGACATCGGCCGCCCGAAGGCCGCCGTGGGCAGGGCGCTCGACATGTGCATCCTGCGGCTGCGCAAGCACCTCGGCAGGCTGCCGAACGGCAGCGCGCAGATCGAGACCGTCAACGGCTTCGGCTACAGGCTGGTGCTGGCCAGCGACCCACTGCCCGGTGCCGCTACGTCCTCGGCGTCAGACTTTTTCGCTGCTTATCGAGGCCCGGACCCCCAGAACCCAGACCAGCAGGTCAAGCGCCAGCAGCCCGCCTGAAAGGGCGATCACCGACGGCGGAACGCCCTCCGCGAAGTTCCCCGTCGCGCCCAGCGCCGCCGCCAGCAGAGCCAGCGCGAACCAGGCGTGGGCGCCGCGACTCGAGCGCATCAGCAAGGTGGCGCCCACCCAGCGCGGACACGCGAACATCAGCCACAGCGAGAGCCAAGACCACGGCAGCGCGTCGAGCGGCCACCCGGCGCGCAGCAGCAGCGGCGCCGCCTCCAGCATCGGCCCCAGCGCTGTGCCGGCCCAGTAGGCGGCCAGCCATCGGCGCGCCGGCATGCGGCCCGGCGTCGAGGCCCAGGCCCCCGGCCGCCACCAGGCCGGCCCCGTCGCCACAGCGGACAGCAGGCCGACGCCGCCGCCGACCAGCACCACGGAGAGTCCGTCACCGAGCCTCAGTGCCCAGCACAGCAGCACGATCCAGGCGGCCCCCACGGGCAGGGCAAAGAGGCGCCGGCCGACTGCCCGCTCGAAGCAGCCCGCCTGGCGCAGCAGCACGGCGAGCACGAGCACCACGAGGGCGACGGGCAGGGCGATCGACAGCACCACCAGCCCGAAGAACCCATCCCGGTAGGCGGCCCAGGCGGGCGGGCAGAAGGCCAGCAGCCCCAGCACCCACCTGTGCCGCCGCGCCACCGGGCTCAGAACTTCTTCTCGTAGGCAACGCTGAAGCGAACGGAACGCGGCGCCGTGTAGGCGATGGCGCGTCCGTACTGGTTGTCGAAGCCGCCGGCGCCATCCTCGTAGTACTCGTAGATGGCCTGCTCGGTCTGCCGGTTGAGGACGTTGACGACCACCACGCGCGCCGTCATGCCGGGCACGAAGGCCGGCTTCCAGGCGCCGTTCAGGTCCAGGCGGCGCTCACCGGGCAAGCGGCCGCGGCTGCCTCGCGGGGCCGGCTTGCCGTCGCAGAAGAACGCGCCGGCGCCATAGCCCAGGGGATCCAGCTCCACCGGGGTGTGCGGGGCCTCCCCGGTGCAGTTGCGCGGGCGGCCCGAGGCGATCACGAGGTTCGCCCCCAGCTGCCACTCCTGCCGCGCGCCCAGTTCCACGAAGCCGTAGGCCTTGAGCTGATGCGGCCTGTCGTTGGGCAGCGGGCCGTAGGTGTGCAGCGTCTGCTCGGGATAGTCCCAGCTCTGCGTCTTGCCCACGTCGGCCTGGCCAATGTCGGAGTTGGTCTGCCCCTCGGTGTTGCCCACGTTGCGCGACCAGGTGTAGTTGATGCGCCCGTACCACCCGTCGCGCAAGGGGTGCTCGGCGAAAAGATCGATGGCCTTGTAGGTGCGGCGCGCCTTGGGGAAGGTGACCCCGCCGTTGCCCGCCATGTCTTCGTTGGACAGCGTGATGTCCCGGTACATGCCAGGTCCTTCCAGATCCATGCGGAAGCGGTTGCCGCGTCCCGGATTGAAGATCACGCAGGAGAAGGTGTTGTGGAAGTGCGCCGACACCGTCACCCCGTTGCGGTCGGCCCAGTGGTCGAAGGGGCGAGGGTCGCAGAGGTCGTCGATGACGCTGGCCAGGCTGCGGTAGGTGAAGCGCGCGCCGACGCTCCAGCTGCGCCCGACGGCCTTCTCGATGCCGAGCGCCAGCTCGTCCTGGTAGCTGGGCTTCAGGTCCGTGGCCACCAGGACGTTCGGGTCACGCAGCTGGCCCAGTTCGTTGTTGGGCGAGCGCAGGCCTGTCAGCGCGGTGAGCCCGGTGGGCGCACCGGTCGCCGGGTTCACGCCGGTGTAGGTGAAGTACTGGCGCGTGTTGTAGCTGCGGCTGCCATGGCGCTCGGTGACCTGGTTGGGCGTCTGCACCGCGTAGCGGCCCAGGCTGCCGAAGAGCTTGAGTGTCGCATCACCGTTGACGTCCCAGGCCGCTGCGAAGCGCGGCTGCAGCTGGTTCTTCATGTTCATGAAGACCTGGTCGTCGCCGTTGCGGTGCTTGAAGGCTTCGTTGCGCAGCCCCGCGGTGAGCAGCAGGTCGCGGCTGATCTGCCACTTGTCCTCCAGGTACAGGGCGGACTGGTCGGAACTGGCGTCGGTGGTGGTCACGAACCGCGACTGCAGCACGTAGAAGCCCTGCGTGCCGAAGCCGCCCCCGCTGGCCGGCGCCACCGGCGCGCCGATGCTCATCGGAATGGGCGTGGTGGGCGGCTGGCTCGAAAGCTGGTAAAGCCAGACGCCGTCCCCCGGCCGGATGCGGCCGTTGTTGCTGGCCTGGATGCGGTTGAAGTCCCAGCCGCCGCGCAGCGCATGGCGGCCCACGCGCCACTCCACGTCCAGGCGCGTCGCGGTGACCTGGTCGGCGGCGCCGCGCGGCACGATGGTGTCGGTGGTGATGAAGGGGCTCTGGTTGCGGATCACCAGGCCGGGCGGAATCACCCGCGACGGTGCCGACACCGGCGACACGCCCGAAAGTGCGTCGTAGACGTCGAAGTCAGGCGACGAGATCCTGTGCCGGCTCTTGCTGCGGCCGTGGCTGGCCGTCAGCGTCAGGTCATCGCCGAACTGGCCGGTGTACTTGAGCACCTGCACATCGGCCCCGATCGGCGTCACCGTGTCGTAGTCTTCGTAGTCGAGCCGGGCCTGCACCGCGCTGCCCTTGGCGCCTGTGGCGTAGTCGTAGCCGCGCAGTTCCTCGCTGCGGGTGTTCCTGTCGCCGATCAGCGTCAGTTCCAACCGGTGGTCGTCGCTGAGGTTCCAGTCGAACTTGCCAAGGTAGCGGGTGGTGCGGTCGTCGGCATCACGCCAGCCCCAGCGGTCCTGCGCAGTGCCTGATGTCGGCAGGCGCACCTCGCCGATGCTGCTGCGCTCCTGTTCCAGCGCGAGGAAGCCGAACAGGCGGTTCTCGACCAGCGGGCCCCCGGCGTACAGGCCCAGGCTCTTGCGGTCCAGCCGGCGGTCGCTGAAGCGGCGGTAGAGGGTGCCGTCGGTGCTCGCGCCTTCCGGCTTGCCGGTCACGGCGTAGCGGATGTCGCGCTGCTGGGCGCGCAGGCTGGCGGGGGCCCAGTCCAGACGGGCGCCGGCCTCCCAGCGGTTGCCACCGCTCTTCGTGATGACGTTGACGACGCCACCGATGGAGCGCCCGAATTCGGCGCCATAGCCGCCGGTCAGCACCTGCGCCTGCGCGATGGCACCGAAGGGCAGTTCGCTGCTGCCGATCTGCTTCCAGGCGCTGACGACCGGGAAGCCGTTGATGTAGAAGGCGTTCTCCGACACGGCGGCACCGCCGAAGCTGGAGCCGCGGTAGCGCGGATCGGCAGGCGCCGTGTTGGGCGCCAGCTGCACGATGGCGTCGATGGTGCGGCCCACCGGCAAGTTGTCCAACTGCTTGGTGGTGAAGGTGGCGCCGTTGTCGGTGCCGCGCACGTCGATCAGCTTGCGCACGGCCGAGACGGTGATCGTTTCCAGCTGCTGCGGCGTCAGATCGACCTGGCTGCCTTGGCCGACCAGCAGTTCGACCTCCACCGAGCGCTGCACGGCTTCGCCGCGCAGCAGCGACACCCGGTAGCGCCCGGGCGACAGCGGGCCCGCTTGCACGCGCCCGTCGGCCTCGACGGCGACGCGACGCTTCTGCCCGGAGTCCAGGCTTTCGATCAACACCTGGGACTTCGGCTCCGCACGCACGCTCAGCGTGGCGGTGGTGTTGGACTGCGCGTGCACGGAGGGTGCCAACGACAGGCTGCACACGGCCAGCAGGGCGGCCTGCGCAACGCGGGTGAGGCGGGGCATGGGCGTTCTTCGGAGTTGAGATCGCTCGACTCTGGCGCTGCGAACGGCGGCCCTGATCCGTGCTGGGACCAGTCCCCGAAGCCCTGACATCCGCTGGCCGCCAGCAGCCCCCGCCCGGTGACCAAGGGCCGATTCGGCGGGCTGAAGATCCGCTTCGGCAGTGGAGGTTCGGTGGCGCTTCAGTCGAACAGGGCGCGCACCGCCTCCACGTAGCGCTCGCTCACCGGCACCTGGGTGCCGTCATGCAGCAAAGCGCTGTACACGCCGTCTCCCAGCACCTTCAGCGAGGCCACTTCGCCCGGCCGCAACAGGGCGGTGCGGTGCACCCGCAGGAACTCGCCCCGAGGCAGCCGCTGCTCGAGCGCCCTCAAGGTGGCACGGTGAAGCAGGCACCTGCCCTGCAAGTGCAGCTCGACGTAGTTGCCGGCCGAAGCCATCCAGCGGATATCCCGAACGTCGACGCGCTGCAGGCTGCCCACCGACCTCACGACCAGCTGCGCCAGCGCCGGGGCATCGTCGCCCCGCGCCTCGGCGGCCTGCTCGCGCAGCAGGGCCTGCAGGCTCGACGCATAACGGCCTTGCTGCTGGTTGCCCAGCAGTTCGGCGGCCCGCCGCAGCGCTTGCGCCAGACGCTCGTCGTCCACCGGCTTGAGCAGGTAGTCCAGCGCATGCACCTCGAAGGCAGCCAAGGCATGCTCGTCGTGCGCGGTGACGAACACCACCAGCGGCGGATCGGCCAGGGCCGCCAGCTCCGCCGCATAGGCCAGGCCGTTCTGGCGCGGCATCTGGATGTCCAGCAACACGAGGTCGGCCGGGCACTTCACCATCGCCACGCGGGCCTCGGCGGCGCTGGCAGCCAGGCCGCTGACAGCCCAATCCGGGTGTTCGGCCAGTGCCAGCTGCAAGTTGCTGCGTGCCAGCGCCTCGTCGTCAACGATCAGCAGCTTCCAGCGCGGCATCCAGGTCCTCCAGAGGCAGGGACAGGCGCAGCTCAAACAGGGTCGGGCCCACCGTGGTGCACAACTGCGCGCGATCGCCATACAAGGCCTGCAGGCGCTCGACGGTCTTGGCCAGGCCCACGCCGTGGCCCGGCATGAGCGGGCCGCCGTCGCTTCTCGGGTTGTCCAGCGCCAGCTGCAGGCGCCCTTCGCTCTTGTGGACGCGCAGCAGCAGGGGGCCCGCAATGCCGCTCTCCAGGCCGTGGCGGATGGCGTTCTCCACCAACGGCTGCAGCAGCAGCGGCGGACAGGCCCAGCGCACCCAGTCCGCGGGCTCGACATCGGCCTGCCACCGCAAGGCTTCGCCGAAGCGCAGTCGCTGCAAGGCCACGTAGTCGTCGACGAAGCGCAGTTCGTCGGCCACGCTGACCCAGCGCTGCTGGCTGGCCCGCAGCGCATACCGGAGCAGTTCCGACAGGCGGTTCAATGCCTGCAGGGCCACGGCACGTTCGGCGCCGCGCACCAGCGCCGCGATGCCGTTCAGCGTGTTGAACAGGAAGTGCGGCTCCAGCTGGCCCTGCAACAGCGTCAGGCGCAGGCTCAGGTTCTCGGCGCTGGCGCGCAGCGCCGCCTCGCGCTGCACCTGCGCGTGGCGCCAGAAGGCCCAGCCGATCTGCAGCGCCAGGCCGGCGCAGGCGGTCATGCCGTCGACCCACACGTTCACGGCCGTCCAGTCGGACAGGGCCTGCGTGAAGCCCGAGGCGGGCTGGCCCCGCGTCCACATGCCCAGCGCCACCACCGCCGGCGTGGCCAGCAGCAGGTACAGAGGTATCACGGCCGCCGACGCGGCCAGCAAGCGCAGAGGCCGATCCAGCCAGTGCCGCCGGCGATGGAGCAACCACGCCACGACCAGGCTGAAGCTGACCTGCGGCAGCATCAGCGGCGCCAACGTGGCCAGCGCACGAGCCAGCGAGATGGCGCTGCCGGCGCGACGTGCGTCCAGGTAGCTGCTCAGCGCCAAACCCAGCGTCACGAAGGCCCAGAACAGCAGCACCACGGCCAGGTCCAGACGGAGCGAGCGGGTGGAAGGAAGCGTGCTCGGCTTGGGCATTGGAGCGGACTTTACGGGTTCACCCTGGGCCCGACGGTGGCGCTCGCGTCAGCGCGCCGGTCGTTCGTCCCAGAGCGCGCCCGTCAGACGACAGCGCGACGCAGCATCGCGCATGACTTCAATCGTCCTGCGCGCCGCGATGCCTTTCTGGCTGCCTCTGCTGCTGGCCATGTTGGCCCGGCCGGCCTGGGCAGAGCCTGCCGCACCGGCCACCCCGCCTGTGGTGTCCACCGATGCCACGGCACCCTGGTCCTTGCCGCTGGGCGAGATCGAGGCCGTGCTTCGCCGCGAACTCTTCGACCCCGGCCTGCTCGACGGGCCCGCCTACGCCGCGCTGCGCGCCGAACTGCAGGGCCTGCTGGCCAGCCGCCCGCAACGCAAGCAGTTCGTCAAGGCGTTCAACGCGGCCTGGCGCCAGGGCCCCAGCTCGCACGTCAGCCTGCAGCCCGCGCAGGTGCCCGCCGCGCAGATGGCCGAGCGCTTCGACCTCATGGACGCCGGCCCTGCGGCGGTGCAGCTCAGCTGGCGAGGCGACACCGCCGTGCTGGCCGTGAACACCCTGATGGGCCGCGACACCGAAGCCGCCATCGGCGCCGCCTACCGCGAGATCACGGCCAGGCCGGCACGTGCGCTGATCATCGACCTGCGTCGCAACGCAGGCGGGGCCTTCGCGGTGGCCCCGCTGGTCGGGCACCTGCTGGAAAAGGCGCACGACAGCGGCGTCTTCATTTCGCAGCGCGGGCAGGCGCGGGGGCCCGTCGAACGCGCCGTGGTGGAGCAACTCGCGCCCTGGAGTGGCGGGTCGCTGCGCCGCTTCTGGGCCGATGTCACGGCTGCGCCCTACACCCGGTTGCGCTTCGAACCGCTGTCGCCCCGGTACGCGGGCCCCGTGACCGTGCTGACCAGCGCGCTCACCGCCAGTGCCGCCGAGCTGGCGGCCGACGCCCTGCTGGGTGCCGGCCGTGTCCAGGTCTTCGGCGAGCGGACGGCCGGCCAGATGCTGTCGCAGAAGCCCTTCGACCTGCCCGGCGGGCTGCTGCTCTTCGTGCCCGTGGCCGACTACCACGCCTGGCACAGCGGTCGCATCGAGGGCCGCGGCGTGGTGCCCACCCGGGCCATGCCCGCCGATAAAGCGCTGGACGCCGCGCTGGCCGATGTGATGACGCTGGCCGAACGTTCGAGGCAGACGGAAGCGGTCGCCAGGCGCTACTTCGAGGCCTACATCGCGCGAGACTGGGACCGTCTGGAAGCTCTCTTGGACACGCACAGCCGCTTCGAGGACGCCACCGCGACGCTGGTCTTCGGCAGCCAGGCGCGCATGGGCAAGGCTGCGCAGATGAAGTTCTTCCGCGAGTCCTATGCGGCGATCCGTGCCATGCGCTACTCGCCCCGCTCGCAGTTCGCGTCCGGCGAGCACATGGTGTTCGTGGGCGAACTGGCGTGGAGCCTCGAACTGGCCAACCGACAGGTGATCGACACCCGTATGCCCATCGTCGTGCGACTGCAGGTTCGCGATGGCCGGGTGGTCGAACATCTGGACACGGCGGACTACAAGCCCTTCGTGGCGGCGCTGCGGAAGGCGCAAGCGACAGTCGGGCGCGTGCGGGGCCAGTCGGAGTGACCCCTGACCGACTTCCCGCGTCTGGCGCTGCAGCCGGTCTCGACGCGTCTGATGGCGGGCTTCGGCCGCGCATCCGGCATGGCGAGCTGAGGTAGACCGGACCAGCAGCTCAGCGTCGGGAGGCCAGCGCTAGCATCGGCCTTCTTCAGGTCCATCACTCCGATCAGGGACCACACGGGGGGAGCACCCGCATGCGTCGTCACCTTCTCGCATGGATTGCGGTCTTGCCGGGTCTGGCTGCGCATGCGCAGCCGGCTCTGGATCCGGCGGTCATCGCCGCCGAGATCGAAACCCGCTTTCGACACGCGCGCTACCTGGAAGGCACGTGCGAAGCGGTCGTCACCCCGGGCTGGGAGGGCTTTGCCACGAAGCGTTGCCGGTACGAGGTCGTCGACAAGGTTTCCCGGGTCCGCAAGCCGGGCCTGGTCATCGTGCTGAATCCCTCAGCGCTCCAGCTGAGCCATTGGTTCATCAACGCCTGCGCGCAGGTCAGGCCGCTGGCCCCTGCCCGGCCCTGCGTGCGAAGGCTGATGTCGCAGGTGCTGGGGCAGTCGGGGGGCCAGTTCCCGATCGCGGGCGTCGTCTACGAGGATCTCCATCCCCGGGACGGCGTGTTCGAGGCCTATGCGTTCCAGGACGGCGTCACCGTCAACCACCCCCAGGTTCGGCATCGAAGCACGAACGCCCTGACGCCGGCCCAGCTGGAGGCGGTGATCGGCGGCAAGGCCAGGTCCACCATCACGCGGGAGGCGCCTGCCCGGATCATCGGCGTGACGCGCGGCCAGTACCGCCAGGCGAACCCCCAGGCCCAGGTCGATGGGCTGGCCTGGCCGGACACGGTGGCCGCAGAGCACAAGGCCGCCATGCAATCCGACCGCAACGCGCTGATCGAGGCGTGGCTGCGGCACGCCCGCTGAACCCTGGCGTCCCGCTCGGCGGTCAGCGGCGCCAGGCTGTCGACCCCGGCTGCACGAAGCATCCGGCCTCTCTAGCGCTTCCAGGGCTGGGCCAGTTCGCCCCAGCCCTTGGCTCGCTCGCGGTAGTGAGCACGCTGGCGTTGGAACTGCTCCCGCAGGCGGGCCTCCAGCTTGGGCTCCTTCAGCAGGCGCTCCAGTTCGGCATCGATGCCCTGCAGGTCTTCCTGAATGAAGCCGATCAGCCGCAAGGCCTCGGGCGAGGCCGACCCGCCTCGGTTCTCACCATAGCTCAGGAACCAGCGTTCGGACCGCCACTGGTAGTCCTTGATCAATTCGTTCAGGCGCCCCGTGGACAAGGCGGCGGGGACGGGAGCCGGCGGCCGGCCCTGGTCGGCCCGGGCCTGGGCGCGGTAGGCCTCATCGCGCTGCTGGCGCAAGCGCGCGTACTCGGCGTTCTCCTGCTGAACATGCTCGACGATGTAGCAGCCTGGAAGGCTGAGGGTGACCACGGCGGCGGTCATGCCGATGAATGCGCGCACTTGCGGAGACTCCAGTCGTGACGGCTACCAGAAACTACGCAGGCTGGACCACCACAAGAGCTCACGGGGCTCAAGACGTGTTCTTTCTTGCCAATAGAGATGTTGTTTCGATTGAAGTCTGTCGGTTCACGATGCGCTAAGTCGTTGATTTTCGGTGCTCCGGTGACGCGTTCAAAGTCCGTCGACACTTGTCGTCAGTTCACCCTTGCCGGCGACCGTTGTCGATTGAAGTCCGTCGGGGCCATCCGTCACCCCTGACCGGTCCTCATCGCGGTCTCACAACGGCGGCTCAGACTGGACTGAGAGGTCGCGTCCCAGCGCATGGTGTAAGTCCACAGCCCGGAGAGAGCTGAGATGCGCGGTACTCAGCGCGGCACTGCCGACAGCCGAGTCGGTGCAGTATCGCTGAGGGTCTGCAGACCCTCAAGCTGCATGTAGCGCCGGTTCAGGCTCCACTCGTCGTTTTGTTCGAGCATCATGGCGCCGACCAGGCGAACGATGGACGCGTCGTTGGGGAAGATGCCCACGACGTTGGTGCGCCGCTTGATCTCGGCATTCAACCGTTCCAGCGGGTTCGTGGAGTAGATCTGCGGCCAGTGCGCCCGCGGGAAGGTCATGAACGCCAGCACGTCGTTCTCGGCCTCGTCCATCAGCGCACCGAGCTTGGGGAACTTGCCGCGCAGCTGATCGGCCACCGTTCGCCACTGAGCCCGAGCCGCTTCGGCCGAGTCCTGCACGAACACCGTGCCGATGGCTGCGCTGACCATGCGCCGCTGGGTCTTGCCGGCATGCGCCAGGGCGTTGCGCATGAAGTGCACCCGGCAACGCTGCCAGGTGGCCTTCAACACCTTGGCCGCGGCCGCCTTGAGGCCCTCGTGGCTGTCGCTGATCACGAGCTTGACGCCGCGCAGCCCACGCCGGTTCAGGCTGCGCAGGAACTCCGTCCAGAAGGGTTCGGCCTCCGAGGCTCCGACCTTCAGGCCCAGCACCTCGCGCTGGCCGTCGGTGTTCACGCCCACGGCCACTATCACCGCCACGCTCACGATGCGGCCGGCTTCGCGGGTCTTGACGTAGGTGGCGTCGATCCACAGGTAGGGCCAGTCGCCCTCGATCTGGCGGTTCAGGAAGGCGCCCACGCGCTCGTCGAGTTCGCCGCACAGGCGGCTGACCTGGCTCTTGGAGACGCCGGTCATGCCCAGCGCCTTGACCAGGTCGTCCACCGAGCGGGTGGAGATGCCCTGGACGTAGGCCTCCTGGATCACGGCCGTCAGGGCCTTCTCGGCGGTGCGCCGGGGCTCCAAGAACTCGGGGAAGTAGCTGCCCTGGCGCAGCTTGGGGATCTTGAGCTCGACCGCGCCGGCGCGGGTCTCCCAGAGCCGGTCGCGGTAGCCGTTGCGGCTGTTGATCCGCTCGGGTTCTTCTCGTCGTAGCCGGCGCCGCAGCGGGCCTCGACGTCGAGCTCCATCAGGCGCTGGGCCATGAACTGCACCATCTGGCGCAGCACGTCGATGTCGGCGCCCTTCTCGGAGAGCTCGGCCAATGCCATAGTGGGGGTGGTCATCGTGGTGTCCTTCGCAAGGATCAAGGTTGGAATTCGCACCTCAACCCTATCCGGATCCACGATGGCCGCCCCGCCCGGGACGACCGCCGCCGCGCGG
>JAEUPH010000244.1 GCA_016790395.1 Rubrivivax sp.
TGGACTATGCCCAGGTCACCGCGCTGTCGTTCGAGGTGCGGCAGAAGCTGGCGCGGCATCGGCCGGCGACGCTGGGCCAGGCCTCCCGCATCTCCGGCGTGACGCCGGCGGCGATCTCGCTGCTGCTCGTGCATCTGAAGAAGGGCCGCTTCAAGGGCTTCGCGCGGGACGAAGCGGCGTGAGCCTCGACGGGGAACTCGCGGCGGTCGCCGATGGGCTGGGCGTGACCCTGGACGCGGCGCAACGCAGCGCCTTGCTGGCCTACCTGGATCTGCTGCAGCGCTGGAACGGCACCTACAACCTCACCGCGGTGCGCGACCCCGCGGCCATGTTCACGCAGCACCTGGCCGATTGCCTGGCCGTGCTGCCGCCGCTGCAGCGTGTGGCGCCGGGCGGTGGCCGCCTGCTCGACGTCGGCAGCGGGGGCGGATTGCCGGGCGTCGTCATCGCCGTCGCGCAGCCGGCCCGGCAGGTGACCTGCGTCGACACGGTGGCCAAGAAAATGGCCTTCGTGCGCCAGGTGGCCGGTACCCTGGCGCTGGCCAACCTGCACGCCCGGCACGCCCGTGTCGAGGCACTCCAGGAGCAGCCCTTCGACCTGATCACGTCGCGTGCCTTCTCGTCCTTGGTCGACTTCGTCGCGCTCACCCGCAGCCACCTGGCCCCTGGCGGTGTCTGGATGGCGATGAAGGGCAGGGTGCCCGACGACGAGATCGCCGCGCTGCCGGCCGACGTCGACGTGTTCCACGTGGAACCGTTGCAGGTGCCGGGGCTGGAAGCACAACGCTGCCTCGTCTGGATGCGTCCCAAGGGCTGAAGCGCCTGATTTCTGCGCTACCCTCCCAGGCTCCTTCCCAGCCTGTCTTTCCATGCTCGGCATCGGCGACTACGGCGCGTTCTGCGCCGCCATCCTGCTCTTTCTGGCATTGCCCGGCCCGGGCACCTTCGCCTTGCTCACCAGCACCGGCAAGGGCGGCTTCCGCGCGGGTGCAGCCGCCACGCTGGGATTGATCGTCGGCGACCAGGTCCTGTTGTGGGCGGCCGTGGCGGGCGTCGCCGCGCTGCTGGCGGCTTACCCGGCGGTGTTCAAGGCGGTCCAGTACGCCGGGGCGGCCTACCTGGCCTGGATCGGCTTGAAGCTGATCTTCGCCAAGCCCGGCAGCGCGTCGCCCATCCGCATCGAGCCGCGCGACTACGCGCGGCAGGCCTTCTTCATCACGCTGTTGAACCCCAAGGCCATCGTCTTCTACATGGCCTTCTTCCCGCTCTTCATCGACCCCGCGCGCCACCAGGGCGCCGTCACCTTCGCGGCCATGGCGGTGACCATCGCCCTCATCACCGCGGTCTACTGCCTGACCCTCTGCGCCTTCGCGCAGGCCGTGACGGAGAAGGTGCGGGCGCACCGCCGCCTGGGTGCGTGGCTGGAGAAAGCGGCCGGCGTCTTCCTCGTCGGCTTCGGCATCCGTCTGGGCACCCAATGAGCCGCATGCGCATCTTCTGTGTCGCCAACCAAAAGGGCGGCGTCGGCAAGACGACGACCACCGTGAACCTGGCCGCCGGGCTGGCCCAGATCGGCCAGCGCGTGCTGGTGGTGGACCTGGACCCGCAGGGCAACGCCACCATGGGCTCCGGCATCGACAAGCGGGCACTCGAAGCCACG
>JAEUPH010000243.1 GCA_016790395.1 Rubrivivax sp.
TGCAGCACTGGAGGAAGCACGCCGTGCTGCACGACGCCGCGAGCTGCACCGCTTGCAGCCTGTGTGCCGCGGTCTGCCCTTTTCACGCCATCCGGTTGAAGCGCACGACGACACACGGCGGCCGCGGCGATTCGGCCGGAAGCTGATCCAGCGCAAAGACGCAGGGGCCAGCGGCCCGCGCGGCCTCAATGTGCGACGCGGCGTGCCGACACACCTCGAAGCGCCGCAGGCACCGTGACCTTTGGCGCACCAACGTCTCAGGAGACCTCCATGGCCGTTCCGGCACCCAACCACCCCTGCTGGCAGCGCCTGGCCGCTGGCGGGCTGTCCCGCATCAAGACCCAGCACCTGGGCACGCAGTTCATGACGAAGCGGCTGGAACGCAGCACCGACCCGGTGTCCCAGAAGGCCGCGGAGATCCATGCCTTCTTCGCCAAGTGGGAGCGCGTGCTCGGCCAGGAAATCCAGCAACTCACGAGCGTCTGAAGGACACCGCCATGAATCAACTGATGACCGTACAAGGCGCCACGGAACTGATCCGCGCCGGCCACGCGCTGAGCATCGCCGGCCCCGAAGCCGCGCTGGACCGCCTGCCGCCCGGCGCCTGGATCGGCGGCACCATCCCCTACTTCATGCTGAAGGAAGGCGGCGCCGTGGTGCAGGACGACCGCGTCTTCGTCACCGACCTCAGCCCCCTGGGCAGCGTCACCATCGCCAGCTACGGCGCCGACGAGCTGGCCGGCATCGCCGGCAACGCGCCGGAGAACGGCTTCGCCGTCACCATCATGCCCGCCGGTGGCGCCTGCCACCGCGAGTTCGCCGACAAGGCCGCCAGCTACGAGGGTGCGTTCCTCAAGCCCACCGTGGGCTGGATCTCGGGCGTGCACCTGCAGGACATCGGCCGCGTCACGCCCAAGGTCTACGACGGCCGCATTGCCGCGCGCCACGAGGACCGTGCCGTGGTGGCCTATGTCACCCTGCCCGCGGAGAAGATGGCGCTGGTGGAGATCGTCAACCTGTTCGAGCCCGACCAGGCCGACCGCCTGGAGTTCACGAGCACGGGTTTCGAGGTCAAGGACTGCCAGGTCAACGGCGAGACGGTGAACTTCGCCGACTACGTTCGCCAGCGCGGGCTGGAGCACGGCAAGCTGCCGCTGGTGGGCGACTTCGCGGGTGCCCGCGTCAATGTCTCGCTGCAGAGCGTGGGACCGGCAGGCGGGGCCGTCCAGCTGTACGCGCCCGTGTTCCCGGGCGTGGAGTACCGCTTCGCACAACCGGTGGCCGACTACGCGGGTGAGTTCCGCCAGCGCATCGCGGCGCTGGACGGGCAGGGCACCGTCATGTCCTGCAACTGCATCCTCAACTTCGTCTTCGGAGAACTCGAAGGCAAGGCCATCGGCGGCGTGGCCGGCCCGGTGACCTTCGGCGAGATCGCCTACCAGCTGCTCAACCAGACGATGGTGGTGGTCAAGGTCGTGTGAGCGTCGCTGCGCGGCCCGCTCAAGGGCCGCGCAGCTGCACGCGCCGGCCGCGCACCGTGACCACGTCGCCGGCGCGCAGCTTGCGGCCGCGACGCAGGTCCACCTCGCCATTCACGGCCACTTCGCCGGCCGTGATCTGCAGCTTGGCTTCGCCGCCGCTGCCTGCCAGGCCGGTGGCCTTGAGCAGCGCGTCCAGCGTGATGTGCTCGCCGCGCAGCACGAAGTCGGTGGGGGTGGTCATGGCGATCCTGGGCGCGCGCGCACGGCGCAGTACTTGAACTCGGGGATCTTCGCCACCGGGTCCAGCGCCGGGTTGGTGAGGCGGTTCACCGCCGCCTCGAACCAGCAGAAGGCCACGAACACGGTGCCGGGTGGCGAGCTGTCGTCCTCCCGCGCGAACAGCGTGATCTCGCCGCGGCGCGACTGCAGCGTCACCGTCGCGCCCGGCGCCAGACCCAGCGCCGCCAGGTCCATCGGATGCATCAGCGCCACGGGCTCGGGCTCGATGGCGTGCAGCACCTGCGCGCGGCGCGTCATGCTGCCGGTGTGCCAGTGCTCCAGCTGACGGCCCGTGATCAGCACCAGCGGATAGTCGGCATCGGGTCGCTCGTTGGCGGGCACGATGTCGGCCGGCACGAAACGCGCACGTCCGCTGGCGGTGGGGAAGTGGTCGGTGAAGACCACCGGCTCGCCCGGGGCGTCTTCGGCATGGCAGGGGTAGGTGACGGCGCCGGCAGCGCGCAGGCGCTCCCAGCTGATGCCGGCGATGCTGGGCATGGTGTGGCGCATCTCGTCGAAAACGCGCGCCACGGCTTCCTCGCCGTCGCCGTGGTGCCGCCAGTCCAGCCCCAGCTGCGCCGCCATGTCGATGAGGATGGCCAGGTCCTGCCGCGCCTGCCCCGGTGGCGCCAGCACCGGGCGCGCCAGCTGCACCAGGCGGTCGGTGTTGGTGAAGCTGCCCCACTTCTCGGCGAAGGCCGAGGCCGGCAGCACCACGTCGGCCAGCGCCGCGGTCTCGGTGAGGAAAAGGTCCTGCACCACCAGCAGCTCCAGCTTCGCCAGGCTCTGCCGCGCGTGGTTGGCGTCGGGGTCGCTCATGGCGGGGTTCTCGCCCATCACGTACAGGCCGCGCAGCCTGCCGGCGTCGGCGGCATGCATCACCTCCACCACCGTCAGGCCGGGCTCGGCGTCCAGCGCCTCGGGCGCCACGCCCCAGGCCTGCGCCATGCGCTGGCGCGCGGCCGGGTCGCCGACACGCTGGTAGTCCGGGAACATCATCGGGATGAGACCGGCATCCGACGCGCCCTGCACGTTGTTCTGCCCGCGCAGCGGGTGCAAGCCGGTGCCGGGGCGGCCGATGTGGCCGGTCATCAGCGCCAGCGCGATGAGGCAGCGTGCGTTGTCCGTGCCATGCACGTGCTGGCTGACGCCCATGCCCCACAGGATCATCGAGGCGCGGCTGGTGGCGTACAGGCGCGCCACGGCGCGGATCGTCTCTGCCGGGATGCCGCACACCGGCGCCATCGCTTCCGGGCTGTAGCCGCGCACGTTTTCGGCCAGCGCCGCGTAGCCTTCGGTGCGCCCGGCGATGAAGCCCTCGTCGACCAGGCCTTCGGTGACGATGACGTGCATCAGCGCATTGAGCAGCGCCACGTCGGTGTCGGGGTGGAAGTGCAGCGCGTGCGTGGCGATGCGCGCGAGTTCGTGGCGCCGCGGGTCCATCACCACCAGCTTCGTGCCGGCGGCCACGGCGTTCTTGATCCAGCTGGCCGCCACCGGGTGGTTCACCGTCGGATTGGCGCCGATGACGATCACCACCTCGGCCAGCGCCACGTCGCGCACCGGGTTGCTCACCGCGCCCGAGCCGATGCCCTCCAGCAGCGCCGCCACGCTGCTGGCGTGGCACAGCCGGGTGCAGTGGTCCACGTTGTTGCTGCCGAAGCCCAGGCGCACCAGCTTCTGGAAGAGGTAAGCCTCCTCGTTGCTGCCCTTGGCCGAGCCGAAGCCGGCCAGCGCGCGCGGGCCGTGCGCGTCGCGCAGGCGGGCCAGGCCGCCGCCGGCCAGTTCCAGCGCTTCTTCCCAGCTCGCTTCGCGGAAGGCGGCGCGCGCTTCCTCGCGTGTGGCGTCGGGGTTCTTCGGGAAGCCGGGCTTGCGCACCAGTGGCACCGTCAGGCGGTCGGGATGGCGCAGGTAGTCGTAGCCGTAGCGGCCCTTCACGCACAGCCGGCCCTGGTTGGCGGGGCCGTCTCGGCCCTCCACGTAGAGGATCTGTCCGTCCTTCACGTGGTAAGTGAGCTGACAGCCCACGCCGCAGTAGGGGCACAGGGAATCGACGCTGCGGTCGGGCACGGCGTTGCCGGCGGCGGCGGGTGACAGCGCGCCGGTGGGGCAGGCCTGCACGCACTCGCCGCAGGCCACGCAGGTGGAGGCCCCCATCGCATCGCCCATGTCGAACACGATCCGCGCATGGTGGCCGCGGAAGGCCAGCCCGATGACGCCGTTGCCCTGCACCTCGCGGCAGGCGCGCACGCAGCGCGTGCACTGGATGCAGGCGTCCAGGTTCACGGCGATGGCGGCGTGCGTGCGGTCGGGCGCCGGCTGTTCGCGCGGGGCGAAGCGCGGGCGGCCGATGCCGAGTTGCCCGGCCCAGCGGTCCACCTCGTTGCCGCGCGTGCGCCCGCTCTCGGGCAGGTCCGCCTGCAGCAGCTCCAGCACCATCTGCTGCGCGTGCCGCGCGCGCGGGCTGGCGGTCTGCACCTGCATGCCGGGCGCCGCCGCGCGGCAGCAGGCGGCGGCCAGCGTGCGCTCGCCCGCCACCTCCACCACGCAGGCGCGGCAGTTCCCGGCGGGCCGCAGGCCCTCCTGGGCGCACAGGCGCGGCAGGGCGATGCCCTCGCGGTCGGCCACGGCCAGCAGCGTTTCGCCGGGCCGGGCCTGGACGGCCCGACCGTCGAGCGTGAAGCGGATCAGGTCGGGCGCGTTCATGCGGTTTCCAACTCGTCGGCGAAGTAGCGCAGCACGCAGTCCACCGGGTTCGGCGCGGCCTGGCCGAGGCCGCAGATGGAGGCGTCGCGCATCACCTGCGACAGATCGGCCAGCAGCGCCGCGTCCCAGCGTGGCGATTCGATCAGCGCGCGCATCTTGGCCGTGCCCACGCGGCAGGGGGTGCACTGGCCGCAGCTCTCGTCTTCGAAGAATCGCACCAGGTTGCGCGCGGCGTCGGTGGCGCGGTCCCAGTGCGTGGCGCTCTTCGTCAACACCACGACGGCGGCCGAACCGATGAAGCAGCCGTGCGGCTGCAGCGTGTCGAAGTCCAGCGGCAGGTCGGCCAGACCCGCCGGCAGGATGCCGCCGGAAGCGCCGCCGGGCAGGTAGGCATACAGCTCATGGCCCGGCAGCAGGCCGCCGCAGTGTTCCGTGATCAGCTCGTTCAGCGTGATGCCCGCCGGCGCCAGCTTCAGGCCCGGCTCGCGCACGCGGCCCGACACCGAGAAGCGCCGCAGCCCCTGGCGCCCGCGCCGGCCTTGCGCCGCGAAGTGGCGCGCGCCGGTGTCCAGCAGCTCGCGCACCCAGTACAGCGTCTCCAGGTTGTGCACCAGCGTCGGCCGGCCGAACAGGCCTGCCTGGGCCACGTAGGGCGGGCGCAGGCGTGGCAAGCCGCGCTTGCCTTCGAGGGACTCGATGAGCGCCGACTCCTCGCCGCAGATGTAGGCGCCAGCACCGCGCCGCAGGTCGACCTCGGGCAGGCCGGGCACTGGCGGGTGCGCGCGCAGTGCCGCCAACTCGGCCTGCAGCAGCGCACGCGCGCCGTGGTATTCGTCGCGCAGGTAGACGTGGACCCCGGCCGCGCCGATGGCCCAGGCCGCGATGAACAGGCCTTCCAGGAAGCGGTGCGGCTCGGTCTCCAGCAGCACGCGGTCCTTGAAGGTGCCGGGCTCGCCCTCGTCGATGTTCACCACCAGCCGGCGCGGCGCGGGCTCGTTCATCACGATGCGCCACTTGCGCCCGGCCGGGAACCCGGCGCCGCCCAGGCCGCGCAGGCCCGAGGACTCCATCGTGCGCATGATCTCGTCGACGCTGCGCCGGCCCGCCAGGCAGTCGGCCAGCAGCGCATAGCCTCCTTGCGCCACGTAGTCAGCCAGACGGGTGGCCGCCGGCAGCCGTGCCTGGCGCAGGCCGGCCCGCACGGCCGCCTGCACGCTGTCGGGCGTGGCCCGCGCCAGCGGGTGCTGGTGCACCACCACGGCCGGCGCCTGCTCGCAGCGGCCGATGCAGGGCGCCGGGATCACGCGCACGTCGGCACCCAGCAGCGCGGGCAGCTTCTGCAGCAGGCCGTCGGCGCCGGCCAGCGAACAGCTGAGGCTCCCGCACACGCGCACCGTCAGCAGCGGGGGTGCGGGCACGGCACCTGCCGCGTCCTCGTGCACCACGTCGAAGTGGTGGTAGAAGCTCGCCACCTCGAAGACCTCGGCCTGCGGCAGGTTCATCAGCTGCGCCAGCGCCGCCAGGTGCGACGTGCCGAGCTGGCCGAAGTGGTCGTTCAGGCGGTGCAGATGTTCGATCAGCAGGTCGCGCCGGTGCGGGCCTTCGCCGACGAGGGTGCGCACCTCGGCCAGCGTGCTGGCATCCACGCGGCGGCCCTTGGGCTGCTGGCGATGCCGCTGCCGGGCGGCGCTTTCGGCGGCGATGGGGATCACGGTGGAACTCATGACGAGTCGCGAGACTAGCGCGGCGGACGGCCTTCGGCCATCGGGCCGGACACGCCCCGGGCCGCATGCGACACTGCCCGCCGCCTTCCGCTTCCCCGGGGTTCCTTCGCATGCTCATCAACTGCGTCGCCTACCAGCAAGGGGCCAAGCTCGCGGAGATCGCGGTGTCGCAGATCGCCGAGTACCTGGCGCGCCCCGGCTGCTTCGTCTGGGTGGCCCTGAAGGAGGCGAGCGACGAGGAGCTGGCGGAGATGCAGCACCAGTTCGGGCTGCACGACCTGGCGGTGGAGGACGCCCGCCACGGCCATCAGCGGCCGAAGATCGAGGAGTACGGCGACACCCTGTTCACCGTGATGCACATGATCGAGTACTCGCCCACCGACGAGCTGCGCGTGGGCGAGGTGGCGGTGTTCGTGGGCCACAACTTCGTGCTCAGCGCGCGGCGCAGCAGCACGCAGGGCTTCCTGGGCGTGCGCGAGCGCGCCGAGCGCGAGCCGCACCTGCTCAAGCAGGGCGCCAGCTTCGTCTACTACGCGCTGATGGATGCCGTGGTGGACCGCTACTTCCCCGTCATCGACATGCTGGAGCAGGACCTGGAGGCCATCGAGGACAAGATCTTCGAGCCCGGCAGCGCGCGCCAGAACATCGAGCGCCTGTATGCGCTCAAGCGCCGCGTCGGCACCGTGCGCCACGCCGTGCTGCCGCTGATGGAGGCCACGGGCAAGCTCTGGGGTGGCCGCGTGCCGCAGGTCTGCGAACGCAGCCAGGACTACTTCCGCGACGTGTATGACCACCTCGTGCGCTGCAATGCCACGCTGGACGCCCTGCGCGACACCATCGCCACCGCCATCCAGGTGAACCTGTCCATGGTGACCATCGACGAGAGCGAGAACACCAAGCGCCTGGCGGCCTGGGCCGGCATCTTCGCCGTGGCCACCTTCTTCGTCGGCGTGTGGGGCATGAACTTCGAGCACATGCCCGAACTGAAGTGGCCCTGGGGCTACCCCGCCGCGCTGGGGCTCATTGCCAGCGTCTGTGGTGTCATGTACTGGCGCTTCAGGAAGTCGGGCTGGCTGTAGCCCGGGGTCTGTCGAAAGCGCGGGTGCTCGCCCGTCGTGGGGTCAGCGCGAACTATCCCGCGTGACAACGATGGAGAGAGCCATGATCGAGATCCAGCCCTACCTGTTCTTCGAGGGCCGCTGTGACGAAGCCATCGCCCTGTACCGCGAGGTGCTGGGCGCGGAGGTCCAGTTCCTCATGCGCTACGGCGAAGGCCCCGAGGCCCCGCCGCCCGGCATGCTGCCGCCGGGCAGCGAACACAAGGTGATGCATGCCACGCTGCAGATCGGCCAGAGCGTGGTGATGGTCAGCGACGGCATGTGCAGCGGCAAGACGGGCTTCGGCGGCTTCAAGCTGTCCTTCAACGTGGCCGACGCGGCCGCCGCCGAGCGCGTGTTCCGGGCCCTGGCCGAGGGTGGCCAGGTGGAGATGCCGCTGGGCGCCACCTTCTGGTCACCCTGCTTCGGCATGCTGGAAGACCGCTTCGGTCTCGGCTGGATGGTCTCGGTGCCGGGGCCGCAGCCCTGAGGTAGAAAGGCGGCATGTCCGCCGCCCGCGATGCCCAGGCCAGCCGCCTCGTCTATTCCACCGAGGGCGGCCGCACCTGCCCCGAATGCCGCCAGCCGCTGAGCGCCTGTGCCTGCGCCGCCGCCGCGAAGGCGCGGCCGCTGGGTGACGGCCAGGTGCGCGTGAGCCGCGAGAAGCAGGGCCGCGGCGGCAAGGTCGTCACGCTGGTGCGCGGGCTGGCGCTGCCGGCCGATGCCCTGGCCGCCCTGGGCAAGCAGCTGCGCGCGGCCTGCGGCGCGGGCGGCACGGTGCGCGACGGCGTGCTGGAGGTGCAGGGCGACCATGTGGAGCGTGTGATCGGCCTGCTGAAGCAGCAGGGGCACGCGGCCAGGCGCGCCGGCGGCTGAACGTTCAGCGGCGCCCGCCGCGCCGCTGCCTCTCGCGCGCCAGCGGCTTGGCGCCGGCCAGCTGCCGCTCGATGCCTTCGTTGAGGCTTTCGCGCAGGTCCAGCACGTCTTGCACATGGCCGAACACGCCTTCGAAGCGCAGGCCCAGCCACAGCCACAGCGTGCAGGCCCGCAGGCCCTGTTCCATGCGGTCGAGCCGGCTGTGGCCGTCGACGCGGTCCAGGAATGCCGGCCGCCCGGCCTGGCCGCTGCGCGCGTGCGACTCGGCCCAGGCCAGGAAGTCCTGCACCTGGTCTTCGCTGCGCACGTCCACCGGCGCCTGCGCGTAGATGAAGCGCTGGCGCAGGTTCAGCGAAGCGGCGCAAGCGTCCAGCTGCGTGGCCAGGTCCAGCATCTGCTGCAGTTCGGCCACCTGGAAGTGCGCGTCGTCCAGCTTCAGCTGTTCCATGAACACGGCCAGTACCGAGGACAGCTTGTCCAGGTTCAGCCGTGAGGCGATGGTGTCCAGGTGCCAGGGCCCCGGCGCCACCGGGGCCTTGAAGGCCGAAGGCGCCTGCGGCTGGCGCGCCAGCAGCTCGCGCAGGCGCTGCAGTGCATCGGGCTCGGCCTCGTCCAGCACGCCGGCGAAACCTTCGTCGTGCATGCCGAAGCGGCCGGCACGGCCGGCGATCTGGTGCGCCTCCGTCTCTTCCAAGGGCCGGTCGGCGGTGCCGTCGAACTTCAGCAAGGTGGCGAAGAGCACGCGGCGGATGGGCAGGTTCAGGCCCATGCCGATGGCATCCGTCGCCACCAGGATGTGCGATTCGCCGCTGGCGAAGCGCTCGGCCTCGCGCTTGCGCACCTCGGGCGGCAGCGCGCCGTAGATCACGCTGGTGGGGTGGCCGGCGGCGGCGATGCGGTCGCGCAGCTGCAGCACCTCGCGGCGGCTGAAGGCGACCACGGCGTCGCCCAGGGCCAGCTGGGCCACGGGCAGGGGCTTGGGCAGCAGGTCCACGTGCTGCTTGCGGATGAACTCGCGCAGCTCGGCGCGTTCGCCGCACAGGCCCAGCAGGTTGCGCACGGCGGGCACGGCGTAGCTGCTGCAGATGACGATCAGCTCGCGCGCCGGCGCGCCGACGATGGCCTGCGTCCAGGCCCAGCCGCGCGAGCCGTCGAACAGCATCTGCGCCTCGTCCACCACGGCCACGTCCAGCTCGCGCGTGGTGGACAGCATCTCGATGGTGCTGCTGACCACGCGCGCGCCGGGTGCCGGCACGTTCTCTTCGCCGGTCAGCAGCGAGCAGGGCACGCCCTGGGCCAGCAGGCGGTCGCGGCCCTCCAGTGCCAGCAGGCGCAGTGGTGCGAGGTAGGCGCCGTCCAGCGCCTGCGCCAGGCGTTCGAAGGCGGCGTGCGTCTTGCCGCTGTTGGGCGGGCCGGCGTAGATGACCACCTTGCGCTGCAGGCGCCGCGCGGCGGCGAAGCTGTCCGGGTAGCTGGCGAAGCCGAGCTCGCTCTCCAGGCCCTGCAAGGTGTCCAGTTCCTGCGCCCGGCGCGCCCAGCGCTCCTGCGCGCGCTTGCAGGCCGCCCGCAGGGCCTCGGGTTCGCGCGGCGTGGCGGTCTCGGCCTGCAGCGCCGGCAGCAGGCTGGCCAGGTGCTGCGGCGCGGCGGCGCGGCTGCTGTCCACCAGCGCCTGCACGTGCGCCAGCAGCGCCGCCGCCTGCGGGTAGGGCTGTGGCGCACCGAGCGCGGCCTGCAGGGCGTCGAGCTCGCCGTCGCGGAACCAGGCCCACAGGGCCTCTTCGTCCACCGGGGCATGGAACAGCACCGGCAATGTCCAGCCCGGCTCGGGCAGGGCCAGCGAGTGCCGCGTGAGGCGCAGCCAGCGCGGCAGGCCGGCCACCAGCACACGCGACACCCCCATGCCGTGCAGGATGTTGGTGCGTTCGAGCATTAGCGGCCGCGGGTGCGGCTGGCCGGCCATGGCCTCCACGTGGGCGAGTGCTGCCGCCACCAGGCGGGGTTCGATCCAGCGGCTGGGGCGCTGGCCGGTCAAGGCCTTCTGCAACAGCAGCAGGCCCTTTTCACGCAGGGCGGTGTCGGTGCCGCGGCCGTCTTCCAGCCCCAGGTCGGCGGGGCGGAGTACCTGCGGCAGGGCGTAGGCCAGCGCACGCAGGCGTTCCAGGGTCTGGGGGGGAAGGGCGGGAGGTTCGGGGGCTTGTGGCATCGGTTCAGGGGGCGATTGTGGCCTTCCGTCGCATGGCCGTGCCAAGGCTGCCCGCTGAGGCACACTGCGCGCCGCCTGTCACCCCGCGAGCCTTGCCGTGCGCCCACTGCTGATTCTTGTTCTTGCCCTGCTGGCGGGGCCTGCCTCCGCCGCCGACCGCTGGCCCATCCCCATCGAGGTGAAGAAGCTCGACAACGGCCTCACGGTCGTCGTCTCGCCCGACCCCAGCGCGCCCACCGTGGGCATCAGCGTGGTCTACAAGGTCGGCATGCGGCTGGAGCCGAAAGGCCGCACCGGCTTCGCCCACCTCTTCGAGCACCTGATGTTCCAGGGCACGCCCAAGGCGAAGAAGGGCGTGTTCGACAAGGTCACCTCCGCCGGCGGCGGCAGCAACAACGGCAGCACGCGGCCGGACTTCACCAACTACATCGAGACGGCGCCCGTCTCGGCCCTGGAAGCGCTGCTGTGGCTGGAAGCCGACCGCATGCGCACGCTGGACTTCAACGCCGAGACGCTGAAGAACCAGCAGGACGTGGTGAAGGAGGAGATCCGCACCAACGTCACCAACACGCCCTACGCCGGCTTCATGTGGATCGACATCGCCCAGCTGGCCTTCGACAAGTGGGAGAACGCGCACGACGGCTACGGCAGCTTCGAGGACCTGGACCGCGCCACCCTGGACGACGTGCGCGCCTTCCACCGCGACTTCTACGGCCCCAACAACGCCGTGCTGTCGATCGCCGGCGACGTGACGCCGGCGCGCGCCTTCGCGCTGGCGCAGAAGTACTTCGGCGGCATCAAGGCCCGCCCCGTGCCGCCGCGCTCCGACGTCAGCGAGCCGCTGAACGAGAGCCCGCGCCGGCTGAAGCAGGGCGACCCGCTGGCCCAGGTGCCGGCGCTGGCCGCGGCCTGGAAGATGCCTCAGCGCGGCAGCGCCGACCACGCGCCCATGGTGGTGCTGGGCGAGATGCTGACGGGCGGCAACGCCTCGGTGCTCTACCAGGGCCTGGTGAAGGGCCGCGAGATCGCGCTCGGCGCCGAAGGCCTGTACGGCCTGGCCGGCGCCTGGGAGTTCGACGGCCCCACGCTGTTCACCGTGTTCGCGCTCTACAAGCCCACGACGAACGCCGACGCCGTGCTGGCGGCGATGGACGAAGAGATCGCGAAGATCGCGAAGAACGGCCCCGACGCCGCGATGCTGGCCCGCGTGAAGACGCGCCTGATGGCCGACTGGAACAACGGTCTGGAGGGTTTCGTCGACCGCGCCGACCTGCTGGCCCGGCTGCAGGCGCTGTGGAGCGACGCCAAGGTGGCGATGAAGGTGCCCGAGTGGATCGAGGCCGTCAGCGCCGCCGACGTGCAGCGCGTGGCCGCGCTGTACCTGGCGCCGCAGCGCCGTTCGGTCATCGACCGCCAGCCCCAGCCCCAGCCCCAGACCCCATCGCCCGCCCCGGCCGCCGCCGCCTCCGGAGCCCCGAAATGAAGCCTGCCCTGATGCTGCTGCTGGCGCTGACCGCCGTCGCGCCGACCCACGCCCAGCCCCTGCCCAAGGAGCTGCCGCCCTTTGGCCCCGACAAGCCGCTGCCCGCGCCGAAGATCGAGCGCCAGACCCTGCCCAATGGCCTGCAGGTCTGGGTGCTGCCGCGCCAGGGCCTGCCGCGCGTGGACCTGGTGCTGGCCGTGAAGGGTGCCGGCTACACCGCCGACCCGGCCGACCGCCCCGGCCTGGCCAGCCTGCTGGCCGGCCTGATGACCGAAGGCACGAAGCAGCGCGACGCCAAGGCGCTGGCCGAGGCCGTGCAGGCGCTGGGCGGCGCCATCGGCGCCGATGCGGGCAACGATGGCCTCGTGCTCTCGGCCAACGCGCTGGCCTCGCGCGGCGAGGCCCTGGTGAAGCTGTTCGCCGAGGTGGCGCGCCAGCCGGCCTTTGCCGACAACGAGGTGAAGCTGGCCCGCGACAACGCGCTGCAGGCGCTGAAGGCCGCCGCGGCGCAACCTGGCTTCCTGGCCGATGGCGCGCTGGCCAAGGCCGTCTACGGCAGCCACCCCTACGGCCGCACGCAGGCCACGGAAGCGTCCATCACCGGCACCACGGCCGAGGCGCTGCGCGCCGAGCACGCGCGCCGGTTCCGCCCTGACCAGGCCGTGCTGGTGATCGCCGGCCGCGTGGCGGCGAAGGACGCGCAGGCCTGGGCCGCCGCAGCGTTCGGTGACTGGAAGGCCGACGGCGCAGCGCCGCCGGCCACGCCCGCGGTGGCCGCGCAGACACCGCCGCAGCGCCTGCTGATCCACCGCGCCGGCAGCACGCAGAGCACGCTGAGGCTGGGCCGGCCGGGCCTGCCCGTGTCGGCGGCCGACGACGTGGCGCTGCGTGTGGCCAGCGCCGTCATCGGCAGCGGCTTCACCAGCCGCATCAACCTCAACCTGCGCGAAGAGAAGGGCTACACCTATGGCGCCGGCGCCGGCGGTCGCAGCCACGCCTTCGGCGGCGGCATCTTCGGCGGCGCCGACGTGCGCAACGAGGTCACCGGGGCATCGCTGAAGGAGTTCGTCGCCGAGTACCGCCGCCTGGGCACCGAGCCCGTGCCGGCCGCCGAGCTGACGGTGGCCAAGCGCTACCTCGCCGGCACCTACGTGCTGGGCGTGCAGCAGCAGGGCGCGCTGGCGCAGCGCCTGGCGCGCGACTGGATGGTGGGCCTGCCGGCCAGCCGCCTGGCCGAGTTCGTGCCGGCCGTGCACAAGGTCAGCGCCGAGCAGGTGCGCGAGATCGGCCGCAGGTACTTCGCGCCCGAGGCGCAGAGCATCGTGGTCGTGGGTGACCAGGCGGCCATCGCCGAGCAGCTGAAGCCTTACGGCGAGTTCGTGGCGCCGGCGGGACGCTAGGCGCAGCTACGGCTTCACCTGGCTGGGTGGCCGGCGCGCCGCCTGGCCGCGACCCCCAGCCCGGCCAGGCCCAGCGTCCACAGCGCCCAGGCCTGCGGTTCCGGCACGGGCAGGGCGTCGAACTGGACCTCGCTGACGAAGACGCCCGAGTCGCGGCGGAACAGCTGCAGCGTCAGCACCTGGGCGGCCGGCGTGCCCACCAGGGACAACGTGGCCATGCCGGGCTGGCCCGCATCGGGGTCGGCCAGCAGCAGCGACACCGTGCTGCCGCCCAGGGTCACGGACAGGCTGTCCGGCGTGGCCACGTTGCCGAAGCCGTTGGCGTCGTCGAAGTGCACCGTCAGGCTCTGGAACTGCCGGGGCTCGGCGAAGTGGAAGGTGATCACCGGGTCGATGTCGCGCCAGCCCACGTAGGGTCCGGTCCCTTCAAGGTTCTCCACGAGGTGCCAGTTGTCGCTGGCGATGAGGCCGTCGGTGAGGTCGCCGGTGCCGCCGCTGAGCGCGCTGAAATCCTGTTGCGGGTTGCCCATGCCGCTGTAGCTGCCATCCCAGTAGTTGAAGCTGCCGCCACTGGCCGTGCCGTAGCCGTTGGTCATGTCGTAGTGCGTGGGTTGCACGCTCTGGGCATGGACTTGCAGGGCCAGGGCGCAGGCAGCGCCGAGGATGAAGTGACTTCGCATGACGGGGCTCCTCGAGAAGGTGGTGAGATGAATGAGCGCCTGGGGCTCACACCGCGGGCCAACGGCCTGGGCGCGCGGATGCGGACGCCGGGCCCCTCCCGCGTTCGAGGGGGGCGCGCCAGGCCATGCGAAGATGACCGCATGGTGGAAGACAGCGATGCCGTCCCTGGCTGGGATGCGGCCTACGAGGACCTCAAGCGCATCGCGCGCGCGCGGCTGCACGCCGCGGGCGGCCTGACCCAGCTCAACACTACCGCCCTGGTCAACGAGACCTTTGCCAAGTGGGGCCACCGGGCCGACAGCTCGGCCTTCCCCACCAAGGGCCACTTCTTCGCCTACGCGGCGCGGGTGATGCGTTCGCTCATCGTGGACATGGTGCGCGAGCGCCAGGCCGAGCGGCGCGGCGGCGGGGTGGAGATCCAGCCGCTGGACACCACCCTGGGCCGCGAGCTGGCCAGCCCCGAGGACGACGAAGCGGTGGAGGTGGACGAAGCCCTGCGCAGCCTGCAGGCGCTGGAGCCGCGCCTGGCCCAGGTGGTGGAGATGCGCTACTACGCCGGCATGAGCGAAGCCGAGATCGCCGCCGCCCTGGGCCTGAGCGAGCGCACCGTGCGGCGCGACTGGGAAAAGGCCCGCGCCCTGCTGCGCACCATGCTGGAGACCTGAACGGACGCTGGCCGGATCCCTGCGCCGCGCCCGTTGGTGTCGCCATGACCAAGGCCTTGCCCTGCCCACCGCAGCACTGGCGCGAGTTCTCGGCGCTGCTCGACGAAGCCCTGGCCCTGCCGCCCGAGGCGCGGGCCGGCTGGCTGGCCGCCTTGCCCGCGTCGCAGGCGCCGATGCGCGAATGGCTGGCTCCCGTGCTGGCGCGCAGCGCCGAGGCCGACGGCAGCACGCCCTTGCAGGCACCCAGGCTGCCGCCCGCCCCGCCGCCCCGCTGGCGCGCCGGGCAGGCCGTCGGGCCGTACACGCTGGTGGCGCCGCTCGGCCAAGGTGGCATGGGCGCGGTCTGGCTGGCCCGTCGCAGCGACGGTGCCTTCGCCCGGGAAGTGGCGCTGAAGCTGCCGCACCCGCACCTGCTGGCGGGTGCCGTGCACGAGCGCTTCGCGCGCGAGCGCGACATCCTGGCCGGGCTGGTGCACCCGCACATCGCCGCCTTCTTCGATGCCGGCCTGGGCGCCGACGGCCAGCCCTACCTGGCACTGGAACATGTCCAGGGCCGCCCCATCACCGAGCAGGCGCAGGCCTTGCCGCTGGCGCAGCGCCTGGCCTTGTTCCAGCAGGTGTTGCAGGCCGTGGCCTATGCCCACAGCCGGCTGGTGGCGCACCGCGACATCAAGCCGGCCAACGTGCTGGTGGGTGCCGACGGTCAGGTCAAGCTGCTCGACTTCGGCATCGCCAAGCTGCTGGACGGCGGCGACGGCGGCCACACGCTCACGCGCGGCGCCTCCCCGGCCACGCCGCGGTACGCCGCGCCGGAACAGCGGTCCGGCGGTGTGGTCACCGTGGCCACGGACGTCTACGGGCTGGGGCTGATGCTGCATGAGCTGCTCACCGCCCAGCCGGCCTGGCCGCAGGGCGTGCCGGCCGAAGGCGCCGAAGCGCCGCTGCCTTCGCGCGTGGCGGCGGACGCCGCCACCCGCCGTGCCCTGGCCGGCGATCTCGATGCCATCGTGCACAAGGCCCTGCAGCCCGATCCCGCGCACCGCTATGCCAGCGTGGCCGAACTGGCCGCCGACCTGCAACGCCACCTGCGCGGCGAGCCCATCTCGGCGCGCCGCATCACCCCTTGGGCGCGGGCGCTGAAGTTCGCCCGCCGCCACCGCTTGCCCGTGGCCCTGGGCGCGGCGTTGGGCGTGAGCCTGGCCGTCGGCGTGGCCGGCGTGGCCTGGCAGTCGCAGCAGGCGCGACAGCAGGCGCAGCGCGCCGAGGCGGTGAAGGACTTCCTGGTCTCGGTGTTCGAGGGCGCAGACCCCCGCCTGGCCGGCAACCGCGCTCGCGGCTCGACCCCGGTGCGCGAGCTGCTGGACCGGCACGCCGGGCGCATCGACACCGAGTTCCAGGGCCAGCCCCTGCTGCGCATCGAGCTGCTGCGCCTGGTCGCCGAGCTGTACCGCGAACTGGGCGAACCCGAGGTGGCGCAGCGTTGGCGCGCGCGCTTCGACACGCTGGCCACCCAGCAGCTGGGGGCGCTGCATCCCTGGGTCCTGGGCTCCAGGGTCGAAGGCCTGCTGCTGGCCTACCAGCGCAGCGAACTGGCGCGCTGCCGCGAACTGGCGGAACCGCTGGGGCTGGACATCACGCGCGCCGGGCTGGACGGCGACGAACTCCGGGGCCTGTGGTGGATCCACCTCGCCATGTGCCACAGCGACCAGCCTGCGCGCGAGGCCGTGCGGCTGCAGTGGCTCACCCAGGCCGAGGCGCTGATCGCCCGCGTGGCACCCGGCAGCCGGGCCCATGTCACGGCCTGGGCCGAGATCGGCAGCCTGCACAGCCCGGCCGGGCGCTTCGAGCAGGCCATGCAGGCCTACGCCCGCGCCGAGGCCCTGGCCGAAGCCCAGCCCCGGCGCAACGAAGCCGAGCTGCTCACGCTGCACGGCAACGTCGGCCTGGCGCTGCAGCAGATGGGCCGCCTGGACGATGCCGCGGCGGCCTTTGGCCGGGCGGTGGCCGTGGCCGAGCGCACCGTGGGCCTGGCCCACCGCTCCAGCTGGGTGCCGCAGATCAACCACCTTCGCACCCTGCACCTGGCCGGCCGGCGCAGCGAGGCCTGGGCGCTGTTGCCACCCCTGCAGGCGGCGGCCGAGGCCGCGGGCGAACGCGCCGATGTGCTGGCCGACCTGGCCCGTCTCCAGGAGACCGTGGGTGAGCGCTTGGCCGCCGAGGGGCGTGCCGACGAGGCGCTGCCCTGGCTGCGGCGCGCGGTGGACCTGCACGCCCGCGCCGAGGTGTTCCCCTTCGACCACCGCCGTGCCCTGCTGCGCCTGGGTGACGGCCTGGCGCGGGCGGGCCAGGGTGCGGCCGCCGCCGAGCTTCTGGCCGATGCCTTGCGGCGCTATGAAGCCGCGGAGGCCAATGCCGGCAGCCAGCCCATGCTGGTGGCGCGCGAACGCTGGGCGCGCTGGCTGCTGGAGGCCGGCCGTCCTGCCGAGGCGCGGCTCCATTTCGAGCGCACCGTGCAGGACGCCACCACCAAGACCTGGGCCCATGTCGCCCTGGCCCAGGCCGGCCTGGCGCGCGTGGCGCTGGCCGAGGTCGACCTCGCCGCGGCGCGCCGCCACAGCGCCGAGGCCCTGGACACCTGGCAGCGCGTCAGCGGCTTTCGTGACGTGCGCATGCAGGCCTACCTGTGGCGCGTGCGCGCGGCGGTGCTGGAGCGCGAACCCGCCACCCGTGGCGAGGCCGAGGCGCTGTGGCGCCAGGCTGAGGCCGCCAGCCGCCGCACCGATGCGCCCCAGGCACCCACGGTGCTGCGGGCGCGTGTGGTGCAGCTGTGAGGGCGCGCGCCGCACCGTCGCCGCAGCCGCCGGTCGTGCAGCACCGAACCCGGAAAGCTGGGGCGGCGCCTCTGAAGGCCAGCGTGCTTCAGGCGAAGGTGTCGGCCATCAGCGCGTTGAACCAGGTGCCCATTTCGCTGAAGTTGCCGCTGCTCCAGCCGCTGGACGCGCCGAAGGCCACCGGCACCGCGCTCATCACGCGGGCCGCCGGGTCGTACTGGTAGCCGGCCGACAGCCATGAGGCCTGGCTCATCGTGATGGTGGAGTAGCAGGCCGAGTTGGTGACCGGCGCCGGGTCGGGCGCGCCGCCTCCGAAGATGCGGACCAGCGCGTCAGCGCAGACCTTCGCTTCCTGGTTCGCCACGTGCCCGGCCTTGGGTTGCGTCGTCGAGCTGCTGTCGCCCAGCACGTGCACCAGCGGCGCGGCGGTGCTGGCGTTGCTCCACAGCCGCAGGTACTTGGCCACCGTGGTGCCCGCCATGCCACCGCCGATGACGATGACACGCGCGGCAACCGCCGCGTTCGGCACGACCGGCCCCGCGCCGGCCCCGGACGAGCGCTCGGACAGCGCCACGGTGCGTTCGATCTCGGACGCCTGGCTGGCCTCGCCGGCCTCACCACCCCCGCCGCAGGCGGCCGGAAGGGCGGCCAGGGAACCCGCGCCGCCCGCAGCAAGAATCTGCCTTCTCTTCATGATCGTCTCCCTCAGCGTTGGGTCGAAAGCCAGTTGGCCAACAGGCGCAGCTGCGCATCGGTGTAGGCCATCGAATGCCTGGCCATGATTCCGTTGCCTTCGGCCCCGCTCTGGAACTTCTTCATCTCGCTGTACAGCTCGTTGGACGACTTGCCGGCCGGTGGGGTCTGCGCCTGGCTGCCGGACATGGCCATCGACAGTGCCGTCGCGCTGACCGTGGTCGCGAAAAGGGTCCTGGCTCGAATACGCATGGATCGCTCCTGACAAGTGCCGCATCGCGGCGAGTGAGGATCCATCTACGCTCATGCTGTATACGGTAATGGGTATGTAGCGAACCCGACCTGCGGGCTTGTGCTGCATCAAGAAGTCGACCGCCGGCCGGTGCGCACGGGCAACGCGGCGAACGACTCCAGACCTTTGCTTGCATGTCGTGACACCGAGCTGGGCGGTGCGGACTGTCCGGCTGGTCAGTGCGGTCGGCGTTGCCGCGCGGAACACTGTCGCGGACACCCCAACTCCAGCCACCACCCCTGGCCGACCTGCACATGCGCACTCACCCTTTCGTCGCCCGCCGCAATGCGGTCCCCGCGCCCGGCGCCTGCTGCCGGCGGATCTTCGGCGCGCCGGTCGCAGGCCTGCCCGTGCGCCAGGAGGCGGCATGAACCGCCGCGATGGCCTCCTGGCCGGCCTGGCCCTGGCCACCGGCTTCGGTGCCGCGGGTCGGGCGCGTGCGCAAGGCGGCGTTCCTTACCCCGCCGGCAGCTACAAGCCCTGGCGGCCCTGGACGGTGCTGCAGGGCCAGCTGAAGACCTGGGAGATGACGCGGGGCATCAACACCATCCCCGTGAGCGGGGGCATGGTGGTGGAGAAGACCCTGCCGCCCAGCCCGCAGCATGTCTACCGCCTCAAGCCCGGGCAGGCCGTCGCGCTGCTGTACCAGGCGCCGAAGGTGGAAGGCGAGCGCCGCACGCCGGTGTGGGGCGCGTTCCCGTCCCAGTGGGCCAAGATCATCCGCAAGGTCGACGGCCAGACCGTCGAGCTGAAGGACTACCCGGGCGTGCTCAGCGAGTTCCACAACACGGCCCTCTGGGTGGGCCTGCACGACCAGTCCGACATGGACCACCGCTTCACCGGCCGTCTGAACCCACCGCTCACGCGTGCCGACCAGTGGCGCACGCATGGCGCCTGGGTGTTCCACAGCCCCGAATTCGCGCCCTGGCTGAACGTGCGCACGCGGCAGGGCCGTGCCGACGTGGCGGCGGTGCAGGGCAAGCTGCTGACGGTGTACTTCCTGGCCCACGAACGCGACGACACGCCGTGGATCACGATCGAGGTCGACTTCAGCGACTACACCGCGGCCGCGGCCGCGGCGCCGGGTCCGGACCCCGCCACCGCAACGGCTGAAGGACCCGTGCGACGCGAACCCTCGGTGGCCGAGAGGTTGCAGCGCGCTGCCAGCGAAAGGCTGACGCGGCAGCGTCAGTGAGACGCGCCGCCATGTCGGCCCGCGACATCTGTGGTCCAGACCGCGCCGACGTCCCCGGCGACACGCGCCGGCAGGGCGCCGGTACGGAAGAAACGCAGCTCCAGGCTCAGGCGCGGCCGGTCCATGGCTGGCGTGAGGTGCGTGCGGTGCAGCAGCGCGCCGTCGAAGAGCAAGGCGTCGCCGGCGTCCAGCACGGCGCAATGCCGGGTCGCGGCGCCGAATCGCCGCAGCACGGCGGCATCGGTCAGCGCCGCCGGCTGCAGCAGTTCGGGCGTGGCCGCGGCGACCCACGCCAGGCTGGGCGCGTGTTCGCCGCAGGGCGTGAGCGCGATCCACAGCGTGCGCAGTTCCAGCAGCGCGTCGGCCGGCGCCCTTGGGCTGGCGTGGGCCAGGAAGTCGAATCGCAAGGCGCCGTCCTGGTGCCAGCCGTGAGGCGGGCGTCCGTGGCGCAGCCAGCTCTGCGACAGGTTGCACCACGGGGCCGGGCCGAGGGCGGTCTCGAGTTCGGGCGCCGCGGCGCTTGCCGCGATGCAGCGCAGCACCTCGTCGGCCGGCAGGGGGAGATTGACCAGGGGCTGGGCGGTGCGGCCGGTGCTGGCCAGCGCCTGGCTCCAGCGCGCCACCGTGGCGGCCTCCAGCAGCCGCGGCAGGGGCTTCACTTCGCGCCCAGGGCCACCGCGATGCGCTGCCTGGCCACGCGCGTCTTCGGCACCTTCACGTCGAACCAGCGGCGCACGTCGTCCTCCAGTCCCAGGCCGTGCATGTAGTTGTAGAGGGCCTTCTTCAGTCCGCGGCCCAGCGCATCGTGGTCCACGCCGGTGGGGTCGTTGAAGCCGATGTCGTTCTTCGCGAAGTTGCCGGGCGGCAGGGGCTTCAGCGTCACGCCGTACGCGGCCGGGTCCAGGCCCACGGGCGAATGCACGGTGCAGCTGAAGCGGTGCCAGAAGCCCGAGTGGATGCAGCCCTGCTCGAACAGCTGTCGCACCAGTTCCAGCGCGTCCACCGTGTCCTGCACCGTCTGCGTGGGAAAGCCGTACATCAGGTAGGCATGCACCAGCACGCCGGCATCGGCAAAGCCCTTGGTGACGCGCGCCACCTGGTCCACCGAGACGCCCTTCTTCATCAGCGCCAGCAGCCGATCGCTGGCCACCTCCAGGCCGCCGCTGATGGCGATGCAGCCGCTGTCCGCCAGCTGCTGGCAGAGCTGCGGCGTGAAGGTCTTCTCGAAGCGCACGTTGCCCCACCAGCTGATGTCCAGCTGGCGGCGCTGCAGCTCGGCCGCCAGCGCCTTCAGGCTCTTGGGCGGCGCGGCCTCGTCGACGAAGTGGAAGCCCGTCTGGCCGGTCTCGGCGACGATGGTTTCGATGCGGTCGCACAACGTCTCGGCCGTGGCGGCGTCGTAGCGGCCGATGTAGTCGAGCCCCACGTCGCAGAAGCTGCACTTCTTCCAGTAGCAGCCGTGGGCCACCGTGAGCTTGTTCCAGCGGCCGTCGCTCCACAGCCGGTGCATGGGGTTGAGCAGATCCAGCAGCGACAGGTAGCGCTGGATCGGCAGACCGTCCCAGGTGGGTGTGCCCACGTCCTCGAAAGGCACGTCGGGCTCGACGAAGTTCAGGTAGCGCACGGCGTCGCCGTCGCGCAGGAAGCTGCGCACCAGTCGCTGCGGTGAGCGCTTGCCCTGCAGGTGCTCCAGCAGCGCCAGCAGCGGGCGTTCGCCGGCGTCCAGCGTCACGAAGTCGAAGAAGTCGAAGACGCGCGGTTCGGACAGTTCGCGCAGCTCGGTGTTGACGTAGCCGCCGCCCAGCACGGTGACGGTCGAGGCATCGGCGGCCTTGATCGCCTGGGCGATGCGGAAGGCGCCGTACACCGAGCCCGGGAAAGGCACCGAGAGCAGCACCACGTTCGGCCGGTGGCGCGCCAGCACTTCGCCGGTGAGTTCGGCCAGCCAGCCGTCCAGCACGTTGTGCGGCGCGGCCAGTGCGTCGGCCAGCGGGTCGAAGCTGGGCTGGCTCATCGCCAGGCGTTCGCCGTAGCGCACGAACTCGAAGCGCGGGTCCACGTGCTGGCGCACGGCGTCGGCGATGTCGTTGAGGTAGAGCGTGGCGATGTGGCGCGCGCGATCCTGCGTGCCCAGGGCGCCGAAGGCCCAGGCCAGGGTGTCTTCGCCGCCCGCTTCGGTGTAGGCGTCCAGCGCGTCGAAGCGCGGGCCTTCGGGCAGGAAGCCGCGGCTGGCGATGCGGTGCGCCAGCGTGGGGTCGCGGCCTTGCAGGAAGGCGATGGTGCGGTCCACGCTGCCCTCGTAGGCCGCCTGCGCTTCGCCGAACGCACCCGGCAGCGCGGCCTGCAGGCCTTCGCGTGACAGCAGCTTCAGCACCAGGGCCAGCGCCAGGTCTTCCTGCGCCGCGTGAACGCCGCGCGAGCGCAGGAAACCGGTGAGGTAGGCCGTGGACGGGTAGGGCGTGTTGAGCTGCGTCATCGGCGGGATGACGCTCAGCACGCGGGGCGGGCCGTTCAGGCGGGGGGCCGGGGTGGGTGGGGGCACGTCGCGATTGTCGTGGCGCCGGGCCCGGCGCATTGCGGAAAGCCCCGGCCGGCGCGCCTTTCGGCTCGGGTACATTGCGCCTCGCCATGCCCGAGCCCCTGCACGAACACAGCCCGGCGCAGTACCAGGACCGGCTTCTCGATCAGCATCTCGAACGTCTGCTCGGCGCCCTGGACAGCGCGCCACTCGCCGCCCTGAAGGCCGAACTGCAATGGGTGGAACTGGAGGCCGGCGCCACGCTGATGGCGCAGGGCGAACCCGGCGACTGCCTGTACCTGTCGATCAGCGGCCGCCTGCGCGCCTACATCCGCGACGAAGAAGGCACCGAGCGCATGGTGCGCGAGATGGCACGCGGCCAGGTCATCGGCGAGATGGCGCTCTACACCGACGAACCGCGCTCGGCCACCGTGGTGGCCATCCGCGACTCGGTGCTGGTGCGGCTGTCCAAGCCGGCCTTCGAGCGCCTGCTGGTGGCCAGCCCGCAGCTGTCGGTGGCGCTGACTCGGCAGCTCATCCGGCGGCTGCAGACCGTGCAGACGCGTTCCGAGCTGGCCCGCCCGGTGACGCTGGCCTTGCTGCCCATCACCGCCGGCGTGGACGCGGCCGCCTTCACCGCCGCGCTGGCGGAGCATCTGGGGCGCGAGCGCGTGTACACCGTCGATGCGGCCTCGCTCGACCGTTCGCTGGCCACGCCCGGCTTGGCCCAGGCCGCGGCCGACGATGCGGTCGCCAACCGCCGCATCGCGCTGCACCTGGACGAAGTGGAAGCCGCGCACGACTTCGTGCTGCTCCTGGCCGATGCCGAAGCCACGGCCTGGACGGAGCGCTGCACGCGCCGCTGCGACGAACTGCTGCTGCTGGCCGACGCCGCGCAGGCGCCGACGCTGCACCCCAGCGAGACACGCTTCCTGCTGAACCGCCGTGGCCGCGCCGAGGCCGCCGAGTGGCTGCTGCTGCTGCACCCGGCCGACACGCGCTGTCCGCGCGGCACGCGGCAGTGGCTGGACCGCCGCCCCGTGGCCGGCCACCTGCACGTGCGCCCGGCGCTGGCGCGCGACATGGCGCGGTTGGCGCGCCTGCAGAGTCGCACGGCCATCGGCCTGGTGTTCGCCGGCGGCGGCGCGCGCGGCCTGGCGCACCTGGGCGTGCTGCAGGAACTGGCCGCGCGCGGCATCGAGGTCGACGTGGTGGGCGGCACCAGCATCGGCAGCGTGATGGCCGCGCTGGCCGCCAGCGACCGCCCGCTGGACGAGGTGATGGCCGTCGCCCGGCGGGCCTTCATCGGCAACCCCACGGGCGACTTCAACCTCGTGCCGCTGCTGAGCCTCATCCGCGGCCGCCGGCTCAAGCGCGTGATCGAGACTGCCACGCGCGAGCTGCTGGGCGACGTGGTGGACGCCGAAGACCTGTGGAAGCCCTTCTACGCCGTGGCCAGCAACTACTCGCTGGCGCGCGAGGAGGTGCTCGTGCGCGGGCCGCTGCCGAAGCTGCTGATGGCCAGCACGGCCATCCCCGGCGCGCTGCCGCCGGTGCTGATGAACGGCGAACTGCTGTGCGACGGCGGCAGCTTCAACAACTTTCCCGTCGATGTGATGCACGGCCTGCACGGCGTGGGCCGCGTCATCGGCGTGGACCTCAGCGCGCGGCCGCCACGCCGCTACGAACTGGCCGAGGTGCCCGACACCTGGGCCTTGCTGCGCGACCGCCTGCGCCCGCGGGCGCGCCGGCGTTACCGCTTCCCCTCGCTGATGGCCTACCTGATGAACGTGACCGTGATGTACAGCGCCTCGCGCCAGCGCCAGGCGCGCCGCATCACCGACCTGCACCTGAGCCCGCCGCTGGAGCGCGTGGGCATGCTGCAGTGGCACCGCTTCGACAGCATCGTGCAGCAGGGCCGCGCGCATGCCGTGCAGGTGCTGGACGCTCTGGGCCCGGAAGGGCTGGCGGCGTACCGTAACCTCGCGCCATGAGCGACACCCGGAACGAGAGCTGGCTGGCCCGTGTGGCGGGCGGTCTGAAGGCCGCCCTGGGAGGCGGCGCCGACGCGGTCTCGGCCCCTGCCGACGCCGCACCCGCCGACGACCCCCAGGCCGGCCTCCACCCGCTGTTGCGGCCCTTCGCCGACAAGGTATGCACGGCGGCCGAGGCCATCACCGAGGTGCGCCACGGCGACCATGTCTTCGTCGGCACGGCCTGCGCCACGCCGCGCACGCTGGTGGCGGCGCTGGAGGCGCAGGAGTACGGCCCCGCCGACGTGGAGCTGGTGCACTTCCTCACCGACCGCGCCGTGCCGCACGACGCCCAGGGCCGGCCCGACACGCGTTTCCGCCACCGCAGCTTCTTCGTCGGCAACGACATGCGGGCGGCCGTGAAGGCGGGCCTGGCCGACTACGTGCCGCTGTCCATCGCGCGCCTGCCCGAGCTGATCGCCATGGGCCGCATCAAGGTGGACGTGGCGCTGGTGCAGGTGTCCATGCCCGACGCCTTCGGCTACGTGAGCCTGGGCGTCAGCGTGGACGTGGCACCGGCCGCCGTGGCCCGGGCCCGCGTGGTCATCGCCGAAGTCAACCCGCACATGCCGCGCAGCGCCGGCGACAGCACGCTGCACGTGAGCCAGCTGCACCGGCTGGTGCCGGTGGACGCGCCGGTGATCGAGTACCGGCACCCGGCGGCACCGAGTGCCGCGATGGAGCAGATCGCACGCTACATCGGCGGCATCATCGACGACGGCAGCACCCTGCAGATCGGCCTGGGCCGCATCACCAACGAGGCGCTGCAGCACCTGGCCGACCGCCGCGACCTGGGCATCCACAGCGACGTCATCACCGACGCCATCATCCCGCTGCTGGAGAAGGGCATCCTCACCGGCGCGAGGAAGACGCAGCAGCGGCGCAAGATCGTCACCAGCTTCGCGATGGGCACGAAGCGCCTGTATGACCTGATCGACGGCAACCCCCTCTTCAGCTTCCAGCCCATCGAGGCCGTGTGCGACCCCTGGACCATCGCCGCGCAGCACAAGATGGTGTCGGTGACGCAGGCCTTCGCGGTGGACCTCACCGGCCAAGTCTGCGCCGACCAGTTCAACGGCGAGTTCTACAGCGGCCTGGCGGCGCAGGGCGACTTCCTGCGCGGCGCTTCGCGCAGCCCCGGCGGCAAGCCCATCATCTGCCTGGCGAGCACGGAAGACGGCGCCGGCGGCGAAGTGCTGGCCTCGCGCATCCGCGCCACGCTGAAGCCGGGCGAGGGCGTCACGGTGGCGCGCACCGACGTGCACTACGTCATCACCGAATTCGGCATCGCCTACCTGTTCGGCAAGAGCATCCGCGAGCGCGCGGTGGCGCTCATCGAGGTGGCGCACCCGCAGTTCCGCGCCGAACTGCTGGAGCAGGCCAAGGCCCTGGGCTACGTGGCGCCCGAGCAGACGCTGAAGAACCTGCGCGCCTACCCGGTGGAGGAAGAGAAGACCGCCAAGCTCAAGGACGGCCGCGAGGTGCTGCTGCGCCCGGCCGCGGCGGTCGACGCGCAGGGCATCCGCGACCTCTTCCACGGCTTGAGCGACCGCGACGTCTACACGCGCTTCTTCCGCAAGATCCGCGGCCTGAGCGACCGCGACGTGCAGCGCCTGTGCAACATGAACTTCGAGAACGAGGTGGCCTTCGTCGCCTGCGTGGGCCCGCGCGAGGCGGCGCAGGTGGTGGGCCAGAGCTGCTACTTCGTGGACCCGTCCACCAACCTGGCCGAAACGGCCTTCATGGTGCACCCGGCGTGGCAGGGCACGGGCCTGGGCGCGGCGCTGCAGCGGCGCATGGCCGAACACGCGCGCGGCCGCGGCGTGCGCGGCTTCGTGGCCGAGATCATGGCCAGCAACGAGAACATGATCCGCCTGGCGCGCGCCGGCGCCGAGGCCGGCGGCCACCAGGTGACGGTGGAGAACGACGGCAGCACGGTGCGGATCACGATGCTGTTCTGAGCCGGGCCCCGGGGCTGGGCCTGGGGGCTGGGCTGCGTGGAGGGTCTCGGCGAAGACGGAGGCGCCAGGGACAGGTCCGGGCGGGCGGCTGGGATGTCTCGGCTGTCGGGTGACGGCTACCGACCCTGAGCCGTCGGTCGAGCTTCTCAAGAGCGGTCCTCCGACCCAACCTCAGCAACTCGGGAATCCGAGATTCATCCGGGGCAACGCATCTGGTTCAATGCCTACCCGCACACATTGGCACTCCCAGACGCCTACAGGTATACATCGGGCATGCTGTCGAAAACACGTTAGGCCGCACAACCACCACCTGGCTACTCCGGATGATCGCTCCCCTCTTCAAGAAGAACACCCTCGAGCAGACCGGCTTTGCCGTCAGCGATGACGGCTTCTCATACAAGGGGCGCACATACAAGCTTGCCGACGTCGCGGAGACGCGTAGCTATCGGGTCATCCACCAGACTCGGCACATACCGCTCGGCGTCACCGAGAGTCACGACCCGGCGTTCTCGTTCGTGCTAGTCATGCGGGACGGTGAAGCCGTGCAGGTGACAGAGCAGTCCACCCTCCTGTCGTCATCCAAACAAGAGCGAGTCGATCAGCTCCAGAAGTCGTATGACTTCATATGTGAGAGCACCTTCCAACAGCGAGCGCAGAAGTACGTCAATCAGGTTGAGGCGAACGGGTACTTCGAATATGGAGCTTGGCGCCTTTCGCCAAGCCAGCAGAAGATTATCGACACGACTTCAGGCAAGGGGTACTCCGTCTCCGAGTTGCAGTTCCTAAGAAGCTACGGCTTCATCGAGCTCGTCCCATCCAATGAAGGCCTTGCAGCCAAGATGCTCCGCAAGTCTAAGCAGGAACTTAGCGGCAAGCGGTATGGCATTGGCACGCTCTCAGATGGCGATGTGTTCTTTGCCCTGCTGGCGCACTACTTTCATCTGAAGTGGTAGCGACGCAGTGCGGCCTAACCCTTCGCTCGAGCGGACCGCCACCGGCAAGCCGCTTGGCCCGCGCGCCAGCCAGTGTCATCATCCGTCGCGCGGGCCAAGCGCCTTCCCGGCGCCGGCCTCTCAGCTCAAACGTTAGGCCTCTTAGCTCATGATTGAACCTTCCCATCTACACACGTTCCTCCAAGCTGAAGCCAACAGCCGGGCGCGGGAGTTCATGCTTACCTCAAGAGTGGCGCATGACTTGACGATTGCCGCTGCCACACGTGGCTACGCACTGCTTGTCTACTACCCCACCGTAGATTCCGACGGCTTCGATCTAATCGTCGATGATCGGGACAAGGTTTGCATGCTTCAGCTGAAGTCCTTTCTTGCCGGAGGCATGGCCACGCGCTGGGCGATTCATCGCAAGCTGCTTCGACCTTCGCTACTTGAAATTGAATGGTTCGGCTTCGAACCCTCTGCCGTAGGAGAAGGGCGCGGCGGCGGCGTCCTCCTTATCGAGGCAGATGTGAAGGACTCTACGGTCGATCTAAAGTATCGTTACACGGACCTTTCCATTCTCACTGCGTTCTGGATGGGCTTGATCCCACTACACGGCAACTCAGTTAAGGCAATTGATGCCCTGCGAAATCAACTTGCTGCAGAGCCTGGTGGGAAAATTGACATCCCAAAGACGGCGTTTTTGGAGGCGCGCAGCCCTGAACACTTGTTGGCGCTAATGGGACTCCACAGCCGCTATTCCCACAGCGTGTGGCCAGGCCTCCTGATTCAGCTTGCTCGCCATGAATACGAAGGTGAGCCCCTCGTGGCTTCCAAAGACACGACGCGAGAGCTGATTTCTGAAGAACTGAAAAAGCTCGCAGTGCTTCCGTGAAGAGGCCTAACCCCTCACTCAAGCCGAGGCCCAACAGCAAAGCGCCGGGCCCGCGCTACAGTGCAGTTCATCATCTGCAGCGCGGGCCCGGCGCTTTCCTGCTGGTCCCGGCTTAGCTCGAACGTTAGGCAGCAGAATCCACACCCATGCCCACCTACGCCGAACAACTCAACGCGCACCTTGCGGCCTACAAGACTGGCCACCTCGGCGTCCAAGAACCCGGAACGTTTGTCCACCGAGGACGGGAGCTGCAGTAC
>JAEUPH010000246.1 GCA_016790395.1 Rubrivivax sp.
CGCTGCGCAGAGGAGCGGATGCTCGCCTTCCGGTGGGCGAGCGCCACCCGACTTGAGTGGGTCTTGCCTTTGCGTCCGTTCAGGCAGACGCGCCGCGCTCAGGGGCGGCGAGGACAGGTCGCGCGGCCCGAACCGCGTGCCACCCGCAGCCGGCGCCGCAACGGCATGCGCCGGGCCGAGCGCCGAGGCGCGTCAGATCATCGCCGCCGGGTCCGGCAGTTCCTCGGCGAAGCGCGTGATCCGGCGCGGCAGCAGATGCGCTGCCGCACCCGGGCGCAGGCCCAGGCGGTCGCGCAGCGCGGTGTAGTCGACGCGCGGCAGCTCGACGTCGACATAGCTGCCGTCGTCGTCGCGCTTGAACTCGAGCCGCGTGTTCGGCCCGACGGTCAGGGCCTGCGAGAGCCTGACCGCGATCGAGCCCTCCTGCGCCGCGCCGATCACCTGCAGCTCGTGCGGGCGCACGTAGCTGACGTCGTCGGCGCCGGCCGCCTGGCCCAGGCGGCCGTGGAAGAGGTTCACGTCGCCGAGGAACTGCAGCACGAAGGGCGTCGCCGGATGGTCGTAGACCTCGTCGGGCGGGCCGTCCTGCTCGATGCGGCCGTGGTTCATCACGACGCTGCGGTCGGCGACCTCCATCGCCTCTTCCTGGTCGTGGGTGACGAAGACGCTGGTGACGTGCATCTCGTCGTGCAGCCGGCGCAGCCAGCGGCGCAGCTCCTTGCGCACCTTGGCATCGAGCGCGCCGAAGGGTTCGTCGAGCAGCAGGACCTTCGGCTCGACGGCGAGCGCGCGCGCGAGCGCGATGCGCTGGCGCTGGCCGCCCGACAGCTGGTGCGGGTAGCGGTCGGCCAGCCAGTCGAGCTGCACCAGCTTGAGCAGGGCCATGACCTTGCTCTTGATCTCGGCGTCCGAAGGCCGCGAGGCCTTGGGCCGCACGCGCAGGCCGAAGGCGACGTTCTCGAAGATCGTCATGTGGCCGAACAGCGCGTAGTGCTGGAACACGAAGCCGACCTGGCGCTCGCGCACGTCGGTGTGCGTGGCGTCCTCGCCGTGGAAGCGCACGCTGCCGCTGTCGGGCACTTCGAGGCCCGCGATGATGCGCAGCAGGCTGGTCTTGCCCGAGCCCGAAGGCCCCAGCAGCGCCACCAGTTCGCCCGAGGGGATGGTGATGTTGATGTCGTCGCAGACGACGGTGGCGCCGAAGCGCTTGTTGAGGTTGCGGACTTCGATGCTCACTCTGATCTCTCCCCGGCTTGCCGCTTCTGGCCCTTCACGCGCTGCTCCACCAGGTACTTCAGCACCAGGGTCACCAGCGCCAGGCCGGCCAGCAGTGAGGCCACCGCAAAGGCGGCGGCGAACTGGTATTCGTTGTAGACGATCTCGATGTGCAGCGGCATCGTGTTCGTCTGGCCGCGGATGTGGCCGCTGACGACGCTCACCGCGCCGAACTCGCCCATCGCCCGCGCGTTGCACAGGATCACGCCGTACAGCAGCGCCCACTTGACGTTGGGCAGCGTCACGCGCCAGAAGATCTGCCAGCCGCCGGCACCGAGCACGCGCGCGGCCTCTTCCTGCTCGATGCCCTGCGCCTGCATCAGCGGGATGAGTTCCCGCGCCACGAAGGGAAAGGTGACGAACACGGTGGCCAGCACGATGCCGGGCAGCGCGAAGATGACCTTCAGGTCGTGGTCGCGCAGCCACTCGCCGAACCAGCCCTGCAGGCCGAACACCAGCACGTAGATGAGGCCGGCGATGACCGGGCTCACGCTGAACGGCAGGTCGATCAGCGTCAGCAGCACGTTCTTGCCGCGGAAGTCGAACTTGGCGATGCACCAGGCCGCCGCCACGCCGAACACCAGGTTCAGCGGCACGCTGATGGCGGTGGCGATCAGCGTGAGCTGGATGGCCGACACCGCATCCGGCTCCACGATGGCCGCCAGGTAGACGTCCCAGCCCTTTTTCAGCGCCTCGTAGAACACGGTGGCCAGCGGCACGAAGAGGAACAGCGTCATGAAGGCCAGCGACAGGCCGATGAGGCCGCGGCGCACCCAGGTCGGTTCGGTGGTGGCGTTGCGCAGCGTGGGCGGCGCCAGGCCTTCGGCCGGGGGGGCCTGCTGGACGGCGGTGTCGGCGAGGGTGTTCATCACAGCCCTCCCTGGCGCTTGCGGGCCCAGGCCTGGAGGAGATTGATGGTGAGCAGCATCACGAACGAGGCCAACAGCATCACCACGGCGATGGCGGTGGCGCCGGCATAGTCGTACTGCTCCAGCTTGGTGATGATCAGCAGGGGCGTGATCTCGCTGACCATGGGCATGTTGCCGGCGATGAAGATGACGCTGCCGTACTCGCCCAAGGCGCGCGCGAAGGCCAGCGCGAAGCCCGTGAGCAGCGCCGGCATCAGGATGGGGAAGATCACGTGCCTGAAGGTCTGCCAGCGGCTGGCCCCCAGCGTGGCCGCGGCTTCTTCCAGTTCCTTGTTCACGTCTTCCAGCACCGGTTGCAGCGTGCGCACCACGAAGGGCAGGCCGATGAACACCAGCGCCACCCACACGCCCAGTGGTGTGTAGCTCACCTTGAAGGGCAGGTACTGGCCCAGCAGGCCGTTCTGCGCGTAGATGGCCGTCAACGCGATCCCCGCCACGGCCGTGGGCAGCGCGAAGGGCAGGTCCACCAGCGCGTCGATGAGCCGCTTGCCGGGGAAGCTGTAGCGCACCAGCACCCAGGCCACGATGAGGCCGAAGACCGCGTTGAGCAGCGCCGCCAGGAAACTGGCGCCGAAGGTCAGCCGGTAGGACGCCAGCACGCGCGGCGTGCTCACCGCTTCGACGAACTGCGGCCAGGTCATCGTGAAGGTCTTCAGGAACGCGGCCGACAGCGGGATCAGCACGATCAGGCTCAGGTACAGCAACGCGAAGCCGAGCGCCAGGTCGAAACCCGGCAGCACGGTGTGGCGCTTGAGCAGCGCGCGCGAGAGGATCACCGCGATCCCTCAGCGCTTCCCGGAGGAAATGATCTGGTCGTAGATGGCGCCGTCGTTGAAGTGGTCCTTCTGCGCCTTGGCCCAGCTGCCGAAGACTTCGTCGACGGTGAACGTGCTCACCTTGGGAAAGACCTTGGCGTACTTCGCCGCCACCTTGGCGTCGCGCGGGCGCATGTGGTGCTTCGCCGCGATCTCCTGGCCGGCTTCGCTGTACAGGAACTGCAGGTAGGCCTCGGCCACCTTGCGGGTGCCGCGCTTGTCCACCACCTTGTCGACCACGCTCACGGGGTTCTCGGCCAGCAGCGTGCGGTTGGGGTAGATGACCTCGAAGTTGTCGCCGAACTCCTTCACGATCAGCGGCGCCTCGCTCTCGAAGGTGACCAGCGCGTCACCCAGGTTGCGCTGCGCGAAAGTGGTGGTGGCCGCGCGGCCGCCGCCGTCCAGCACGGGCACGTTGGCGAAGATGCGGCCCACCAGCGCCTTGGCGGCTTCCGGGCTGACGCCGCCCTTGATGGACGCGCCCCAGGCGGCCAGGTAGGTGGCGCGCCCGTTGCCGGTGACCTTGGGGTTGGGAATGATCACGCTCACGCCGGGCTTGCCCAGGTCGTTCCAGTCGCTGATCTTCTTCGGGTTGCCCTTGCGCACCAGGATCACCTGCACGCTGGTCGTCGGCGCCGAGCCGAAAGGCAGCCGCGTGGCCCAGTTGGCCGGCACCAGGCCGCCGCGTTCGGCGAGCGCGTCGATGTCGATGGCCTGGTTCATGGTGATGACGTCGGCCTGCAGGCCGTCGATCACGCTGCGCGCCTGGCGGCTGCTGCCGCCGTGGCTCTGGTTGAGCGTGACGTCTTCGCCCGTGGTCTTCTTCCACTGCGCGGCGAAGGCGGGATTGATGTCCTTGTAGAACTCGCGGCTGACGTCGTAGCTGACGTTCAGCAGCGTGGGGCCGGCGGCCTGTGCGGCCAGGGGCAGCGCCGCGGCGGCGGCCAGGACGAGGGCGGCACGGCGGCCAGGCAAAGACAGGCGGGACATGGGATACAGGGGCATGGCTGCCCGCAAGAAGCAAAGGCGCGCATGCTAGGCAGCACGCCTTGGATCACGAACGATTGATTTCGCTGCTGCTTATTCGAAATTCGCGGATAAGAAAGTCAGCCCGCGCTTACTTCTTCGTATAGATCTGGTCGAACACACCGCCATCGTTGAAGTGGGTCTGCTGCGCCTTGGTCCAGCCGCCGAAGGTGTCGTCGATGGTGAACAGGTTCAGCTTCGGGAACTGCTTGGCATGGGCGGCGGCGACCTTGGGGTCCGTGGGGCGGTAGAAGTTGCGCGCCGCGATCGCCTGGCCTTCCGGCGAGTACAGGTACTCCAGGTAGGCCTGCGCCACCGCGCGGGTGCCGCGCTTGTCCACCACCTTGTCCACCACGGTCACCGGCGGCTCGGCCAGGATGCTGACGGGCGGGTAGACGATGTCGAACTTGTCGGCGCCGAATTCCTTGAGCGACAGGTGGGCTTCGTTCTCCCAGGCCAGCAGCACGTCGCCGATGCCACGTTCGGCGAAGGTCACCGTGGAGCCGCGGGCGCCACTGTCCAGCACGGGCACGTTGGCGAAGAGCTTGCCGACGAACTCGCGCGCGTTGGCGTCGTTCCCGCCGGGCTGCTTCAACGCGAAGCCGTAGGCCGCCAGGTAGCCCCAGCGCGCGCCACCGCTGGTCTTGGGGTTGGCGGTGATGACGGACACGCCGGGCTTGACCAGGTCATCCCAGTTCCTGATGCCCTTGGGGTTGCCCTTGCGCACCAGGAAGATGTAGGTGCTGGTGTAGGGCGAGCTGTTGTTCTTCAGGCGCTTCTGCCAGTCGGGCGGCAGCAGCTTGGCCTTGGCCGCCAGTTCGTCCACGTCGTAGGCCAGCGCGAGGGTCACGACGTCGGCTTCGAGGCCGTCGACGACCGAGCGCGCCTGCTTGCCCGAGCCGCCATGGCTCTGCCTGACGCTGAGCACGTCGCCGGTCTTGGCCTTCCAGTGGGCCGCGAAGGCCTTGTTGAACTCGACGTACAACTCGCGCGTCGGGTCGTAGCTGACGTTGAGGAGGGTGACGTCCTTGGCCAGGGCGGTGGCGGCCAGCAGCGACAAACTCAGCGCGGCCATGGCGCGGCGCAACGGGGTGGGCATGAGACAGGGACTCCAGTGGCGCTCTTGATCGAGCAGACTCGCGTGCATGCTAGGCAGCCGCCTGGGCATGCACAACGAACCGAAGCGCAGATCGATCCTCGGTTTTCGTGGCCGTGCGATGCTTCGAACATGAACGACAACGCTCCGCTGCACGTGGCCTGCCTGTGCGCCGCCTGGTGCCGTACCTGTGACGCCTACGTGCCGGTCTTCGAGCAGGCCGTGGCCGAACTGCGCATGCTGCGCCCCGAGGTCCGCCCCCACTGGATCGACATCGAGGACGAGGCCGAGCTCGTCGGCGACTACGACGTGGAGACCTTTCCCACGCTGGTGGTGGCCGACGTCGCCGGCCTGCGCTTTGCCGGCCCGCTGACGCCGCAGCCCGAGACGCTGCGTCGCGTGCTGCGCGCCGCCGCCGACGCCACCGGCCCTACCGACGCGGTGCCGGAGGCCCGGGCCTTCGCGGCCCGGTTGGTGAAGCGCTGAAGCGCCTCAGCGCGGGCGGATCTGCAGCTCGGCCCAGCCGGTGGCGGCATCGAGCTCGCGCGTGAAATGCCAGTCGGGCAGCAGCACCAGCAGCAGTTCGGCCGTGGTGCGCACGGTGCAGCCGTAGCCGGCGTGGCCACCCAGCACGCGGCCTTCGGCATCGGACACGCTCAGGTGCAGGTGCGAACCGTTGGCGGCCACGGTGCCGCTGGCGCTGAGCACTTCCACGTCGACGTCGAGGTCCAGCGTGGCCTCGGCGCCGGCCAGCCGCAGCCGCGTGGGTTTCAGGCTGCCGATGCCGGCGACGACGAAGGCCGCCGTGGCGCCGCGCGATGCCACCGCGGCTTCCAGGGCGCGGCGCAGGTCGTCGCCGGGCAGCAGGCGCAGCGGCAGCGTGTGCATCGGCGCTTCAGCGCGCGGCGGCGGCCTGCAGCTTGTCCAGCGTGAACAGGTAGCTCACCTTGTCCTGCGGCTTGTGGCAGGCCAGGCACTCGGCCTGGTTGAAGCCCGTGCGCGGCTGGCCGGCGGCATTGAAGAGCGTGTAGGTCCAGTTCTCGTTGCGCAGCAGGTCGGGCACGCTGTCGCCCCAACCGGCTTCGCGTGCCATGGCGGTGTAGCCGGCCAGTTGGTCCGGGATGAAGCGGCCGTCGGGGCCCAGCACCGGCTTCTTGTCGGCATCGAGCCTGGCGCTCCAGGCTTCCACCAGGATGAAGCTGCCGTCCGGCAGCGGCTTGCCGGCACGCGCCGCGGCCAAGGCCACCGGGTTGGCGAGGTAGTGGCGCACCTGCTTGTTGGCCGGCATGTCGATCGTCAGGTAACGCACGAAGCTGCCGCGCTCCTTCTCGGGGAAGACGATGGGCGGCTTGCTGAGCCCGGCGAACTGGGCCGACTTGCCGGTGCCCGGCGTCTGCGCCGCGAAGTAGGCGGCCAGGTTCGGGATCTCGTCGGCCGACAGCTGCGCGGCGATGGCGTTCATCACCGCGTTCTTGCGCGAGCCGTCCTTCCAGGCGCGCAGCTGCGCCTCCAGGTAGGCGGCGCGCTGGCCGGCCAGGTTGGGGATGCTGTCGCTGACGCTCAGCCCGTTGGCGCCATGGCAGGCGGCGCAGACGGCCTGCGCGCGCGCCTTGCCGGCTTCGGCGTCACCGGCGGCGCGCACGAGGGGTGCGACGAGCGCGACAGAGCAGCAGAGCAGGACGAATCGGCGCATGGGACCCCCGGCGTTGGACGAGCGCCGGCGCATGCTAAGCGCGCCGGCCCTTCAGCGCGAGCCTGCACACCGAGGCTTGATCCGGCGGGAGCAGCAGCTTGCTCGGCCGGGCTCGGGCCACTGCGCTCAGGGGCTCAACGGCCCAGGAGTCCGCTGCCGCAGCGCCAAGCCGTCCGCGTTGCCGAGGGTTTTCCATCGGCGCAAGGGGATTGACGTGCCCGCGCCAGATTCCAACCATCGGGCCCGGCAGGCCACTTCAGATGGCCGCCATGTCCTTCCCAACTTCCGACACGAGGAAACACGATGCGCCCGACACCTGCTCTCATGCTGACCCTGTTCGCCGCCCTGGCCGGCTCGGCCGTGGCCCAGACGCCCGTGGCCGTGCAGGAGCGCCACGACGACACCCTGCCCTTCGTGCTGGAGGGCCGCTCCTTCAACAACAAGGCAGCCTTCATTGCTGCCGGCCTGCGCTGCGGCGCGCCGCACATCGACGACATCCGCGCCAACGAGATCGACCGCGAGATCGCGCCGCGCATGGCCAAGCGCATCAACGGCCGGCTCTCGGCCCTGGACGAAGCCGCGCGCGGCGGCGTGATCCAGGTCTACTGGCACGTCATCACCAACAGCAGCGGCCAGGGCGCGCCCACGGCGCAGCAGATCCAGAGCCAGATCGCGGTGCTCAACGCCGCGTACGCGTCCTCGGGCTTCAGCTTCAACCTGGCGGGCACCACGGTGACGGCCAACAACACCTGGTTCACCGCCGGTCCGGGCACCACTGCCGAGACGCAGATGAAGACGGCCCTGCGCGTGGGTTCGGCGGCCACGCTGAACATCTACTCCAGCAACCCCGGCGGCGGTCTGCTGGGCTGGGCCACCTTCCCCTCGGACTACCAGGCCCGGCCGAAGAGCGACGGAGTCGTCATCCTCTACAGCTCGGTGCCCGGCGGCAGCGCTGCGCCCTACAACCTGGGCGACACCGGCACGCATGAAGTGGGCCACTGGATGGGCCTGTACCACACGTTCCAGGGCGGCTGCAAGAAGAGCGGCAGCCAGGGTGACATCGTGGCCGACACGCCAGCTGAACGCAGCGCCGCCTACGGCTGCCCCACGGGCCGCGACTCATGCGCCAGCATCGCCGGGCTGGACCCGATCACCAATTTCATGGACTACACCGACGACATCTGCATGGACCGCTTCTCCACGGGCCAGAACGACCGCATGAACGCATCCTGGACGACCTACAGGTTCAACCGGTAAACCTTCGCGCGACTCACTGCGTGGCCGTACCCGCGCTCCAGCGGATGCGGCCGCGCAGTGCCGCGAGACCGTTCTCGCAGTACTGGGCGAAGCGCAGGTCGATGCTGGCCAGCTTCTCGCCCTGGTAGGCGATGCTGTCGACCATGAACCAGCCCGAGAGCTGGTTGCAGCCGCGGGACTCCATGCTGAAGCTCATGCCGCCCCGCCGCGGGTTGTGGAAGGGGTAGCGCTGCACGATGCCGTAGTACCCGGGCTGCAGGTGCGCCACGCCGTCCATGGCCTTGAACTCCGCCGTCCAGTTGACGGTGCCGGCCACCACCAGCCTGAGCAGGCCGGCGGCTTCGCTCAGGTTCACCGTCACGCTGCCCTGCACGTCGGTGGGGGTGCCGGGCGGCGCGCCGGCACCGCCGACCCAGAAGACATAGCCGCCGCCGATGTAGTCGTCCCAATCGCTGGCGATGTACATGGCGTTGCCGCTGGCCGGCAGGGCCCCCGCAGGCGGCTGCCACAGCCCCGCCGGAGCGCTGGCCGCCGGCCCCGGCAAGGGCACAGGTGCGCTGGCGTCCCAGGTGATGCGGCCGCGCAGCGCCGCCACGCCGCCCTCGCAGTGCTGCTCGAACTCCAGGTCGACCGCGGCCAGGGCGCCTGCGGTGTCGTAGCGCACGCTGTGCACGGTGAAGGTGCCGCTGAGCGTGTTGCAGCCGCGGCCCTCGCCCGACCAGGACAGCGCTCCCGCCCCCGTCGCCTGGAAGGGATACCGCGTCAGTTGCCGGTAGGTGCCGGGCGCGAGCGTCGTGGCCGGGCCGGGCACCTGGAAGTCGCCCGTCCAGTTCTCGTCGCCGTCCACCTGCACGTTGAGGAGGCCGCCCGTGGCCCGCACGCGGATCTGGGCCGAGGACGCGTCGTAGGCGTAGCCGCCACCGCCCCCGATGTAGTCGCCGGCGTCGCTGGACAGGCTCACCACGGGCTGGGCGGGCCAGGCGTTCTGCGGCGGCGCCACGGTGGCCATGGCGGCGGCATCGACGCGGATGCGCCCGCGCAGCGCCGCAGCCTGGCCCTCGCAGTGCTGCTCGAAGCTCATGTCGATGGACTGCAGCAGCCCCGACACGTAGCTGACCTCGTCGATGACCAGGCTGCCGTTGAGCCCGTTGCAGCCGCGGCCCTGCCCGCTCCAGCTCATGGCGCCGGCGCCGACCGGCTGGAAGGGGTGGCGGCTGAGCCCCGTGTAGGTGCCGCGCTGCAGCTGGGTCAGCGGGCCCGGCAGCTGGAACGTGGCCGACCAGCGCTCGCGGCCGTTGACCTGCACGTCGAGCCGCGAGCCCTGCGTGGTGAGCCGGATGGCGGCATTGCCCGGGCCGTAGGCGTAGCTGGCGCCCTGGCCGATGAAGTCGCCGGCGTCGCTGCTCAGGGTGATGAGGGCCGGCGCCGAAGCGCCCGTGGGTGCCGAGGCCACCGTCGCCGGTGACGGCGCGGCGACGGGCGGCGTGGACACGGGCGCGGTGCCGCCGCCACCGCCTCCGCCGCAGGCCGCCAGCAGCATCAGGCCCGACACCAGCAGCAGGCGCACGATGCCTTCGTGGGCACGTTTCATGAAGTCTCCCCGGATGGAGCCGGCGAGCATAGCGAAGCGCTGACGCCGTCGCCGCCGCATAGACTGCGGCTATGTCCCGCCTGCGCACCGGAGCCGTTCGCCTGCTGTGGCGCACGCTGGCCCTGGCCTGCGTGGGCCTCGGGGCCATCGGCGCCGTGCTGCCCGGCCTGCCCACCGTGCCCTTCCTGCTGCTGGCCGCCTGGGCCGCGGGCAAGGGCTGGCCGGCCCTGGAAGAGAAGCTGCTGAACCACCCGCGCTACGGCGCCACCCTGAGGCGCTGGCGCGAACGTGGTGCCATCTCGCGCAAGGCCAAGTGGGCGGCCACGCTGATGATGACGGCCAGCGGCCTGGTCATCGCCTTCAGCTCGGCCCCGATCCACGCCAAGCTGGGTGTGCCGCTGTTGATGGCCGCGGTGGCGGTATGGATGTGGCGCCGGCCGGAGGCCTGAGACCGCTCAACGCTCGCGGAAGGCTTCCTGGCTCTTCAGCAGCGGCCGCAGCACGAACTCCAGCACGCTGCGCTGGCCGGTGCGGATCTCCACCGAGCCCGTCATGCCGGGCAGCACGGCCAGCGGCTTGTCGCCGCCCTTGAGCGTGGACGCGTCGGCGCGCACCAGGGCCCGGTACCAGGTGCCTTCGGGCAGGCTGGCCTTCTCGGGGTCGCCCATGGCGTCGGGGCTGATGCTGACCACGGTGCCCTTCATGGCGCCGTAGATCACGTACTCGTAGGCGGAGAGCTTGACCTGCACCTCCTGCCCCACCTTGACGAAGCCGATGTCGGCCGGCTTCACGCGCGCTTCCACCAGCACGCGCGGGCCGATGGGCAGCAGTTCCATCACCGGCGCGCCGGGGCCGATGACGCCGCCCACGGTGTTCATCTTGATCGAGCGCACCACGCCCTTCACCGGCGAGACCAGCGTGGTGCGCTTGAGCGCGTCGTCGCGCAGCACCATCTGCTCCTCGGTGGCGGCGAGCTCGGTGCGCACGCGCGCCAGCTCGGCGGCGGCGTCCTGGCGGAAGCGGTTGATGCGCTCCTGCGTCTGCAGGTTCAGGTCGTTGAGCTGGCGGCGCACGCGCATCACCTCCACCTCGCTCATCAGGCCCTTGGCCGACATGGTCTCGGCCATGCCCAGTTCGCGCTGCAGCAGCGCGGCGCTGCGGCGGTTGGTCTCCACGGCCTCGACCAGCGCCTTCTGGCGCGCATCGAAGCTCTCGGTCTCGGCCTCCACGATGTCGGCCGGCAGCTCTTCGGCGAAGCGCGGCGCGCGGCCGGCGGCCTCGGCCTGCAGCCGCGCCTGCGTGCCCAACAGGGCCTGCCGCCGCGCCTGACCCTCGGCCTGCTGGGCCTCGAAACGCGTCGGGTCCAGCATGGCCAGCGCCTGCCCTTCCGCCACCTGCTGGCCTTCCTTGACCAGCAGCTCGCGCAGGATGCCGCCCTCCAGGCTGGCGATGACCTGTTCGCGCCCGTCGGGCACCACGCGGCCGTTGGCCTTGGCCACGATGTCCACCTGGGCGATGGCCGCCCAGGCCGTGGCGGCGGCCAGCGCCAGCAGCAGCAGGTAGACAGCCCACAGCGCCGCGGGTGCCGGGTCGAGCACGCGCGCCGCGGCCACCGGGCTGACGAAGGGCACGTCCTCGCGACGCAGCTCGCGCGTGCCGCGCCCGCGCCGCCAGGGCAGGGCGAGCTTCATACCGAGGCCTCACCGCGCACGGGCTGCGCGCTGGGGTGCATGCGCACGTTGCCGGGCGCGGCCGCCGGACCGGCGGCGGGGCGCTGGCCGGAGAGCGCCGCCAGCACCTGCTCCTTCGGGCCGTCCATCACCAGCTTGCCGCCGTCGACGACGACGACACGCTGCACCAGCTCCAGCACCGCCGGGCGGTGCGTCACCATGACCAGCGTGCAGTGG